>DHGA01000032.1:17411-44115 GCA_002402545.1 Syntrophaceae bacterium UBA4810 | reverse complement strand
CGGAAGCGCCCAGAGATTCACCGATGGCAAAGCCGATAAAGCACGCGCCGGCCAAATCAGAAGGAATATAGGCTAGAATAATGATCATGACTAAAAGCTCAATGCTGACCAGAAGAAGGCCGACACTCATACCGGAACGCAGACAGATATTCACGATGTTGAGGGGATTGCCGCTCATCGAAGCGAAAGCAGCACGCGAGTTAGCCACGGTGTTGATGCGGATACCGAACCAGGCCACAATGTAAGAGCCTAAAATACCGATGACCGAGGAAAGCAGAATGATGGCCACGCGTCCTTTGGTCATCTCTTCCAGAACGCCAAAGTAATAAATAATACACGCAGCAATCAAAACCCACAGCCCCAAAAGAAATTTGCCCTGTTGGAAAAGATAGGTTTTGCAGGTTTCCCAGATGGTTTGGGAAACAGCAAGCATCGAATTATGTGTGGGAAGATTTTTTGTCTGCACGTATTGAATCACGCCGAAAATCATTCCAATCACACAAATAAACAGGCCGACATTCAGAATGGTCAGGCCTTTAACCGCGCCACCGAAAAACGTGATCTGAGATAGATCAGGAAGCTGAATATTAGCTTCGCCGGCAAACGCGCTTGAGGCAGATAAGAGAAAAATAAAACTGCCCAGTAAAAATGTCCAGATACTTCTTTTGTTTTGAAACATTAACTAGTCCTCCTTTTTGTGGAAATTAATATTTTTTGTCTGGTACTTGCTTGTAGCTGTTTTAATATCCGTTAAAACTATTTCCGCACAGGCATCGCTTGCCTGATTGATTAATTCCGGCAATGATTTTTTCTCTTCTTCGCTGAAAGGTTCCAACACATAACCTTCAATGCGGGATTTATCAGCCGGTTTACTGATGCCCAGCCTAACCCTGGTAAAATCGGAAGAACCAAGGTTAGATTCTATTGATATCAGCCCTTTGTGGCCGGCGTTTCCTCCTCCGGTTTTCAGCCGCAGGGCGCCGAAAGGCAAATCAAGATCATCATGAATAACGATGAGTTTACTGATATCCGTTTTAAAGAACGTTTTTAACTGCCTTACCGCAGTACCACTTAAATTCATGTAAGTTTGGGGCATGGCGATAATAAGTTTTTTATTCTTAATCTGGCCTTTGCCCCACAGAGCCTCAAAGCTCTTTTGTTTTATATCCAGTTCGACTTTAGCCGCCAATTTTTCAGCGACCATGAAACCGATATTATGCCGGGTTTTTTTGTAGCGCTGTCCCGGATTACCCAGACCGATAATCAGATACATTTCCGGATCCCTCTCATTTTTAAACCGCTGAAAAATTTTTGAAAGTATTGAGGGAAGCACTCATTACCGCCCGGATTTTTCAAAATAAAAGTTCTATTTTTCCTTCTTTTCTTTCTTGTCCTTATCTGTTGCCGGAGCTGATTCAGATTTTTCCGCGGCTTCTCCTTCTTTGGCGGCTCCTTCTTCAGCGGCGCCTTCTTCAGCCGCGGGAGCTTCTACCACGGCCACCTTAATTACGGCGACAGCGGCAACAGCGGCGTCGGGAGAATCTAAAATAGTGACTCCCTCGGGGACTTTGATTTCCTTTACTTTTAAAGAATCTCCAATTTTCAGCGCGGTAACATCAACATCGATATGATCGGGAAGATCGGAAGGCAGACAGGAAACTTTAACTTCGCGTTTTATATGCTGAAGTTCTCCACCGTCATCCACGCCCACAGCTTTGCCGACAAAACGCAATGACACGTCGATGGTCAGCTTGTGTTTCATGTCTATTTCATAGAAATCCGCGTGATAAAATTTTCCGGTTAATGGCTGAACCTGTAATTCTTTTATCAGCGACAACTTTTCTATTTTTTGCTTTCCGTCATCGATAATCAGCTTAATAAAGGAATGGTCTTTTTTGTCCTTGCGAAGCTTGACTAAAGCTTCGTTTTTTACAGCCAGAAGTATGTTTTCGGCGGAGCGGCCGTAGAAAACAGCCGGGACAAAACCGCTCTGTCGCAGGCGGCGTGACGGCCCTTTCTTTTGTTCTTTACGGATCTGAGCCGCTAAATCGGTTACTTCCATTTCTTCTCCTCCTAGTATCTATATAAATAATGAATGCACAGAATCGTTGTAGTATATCCGGCGCACGGCTTCGCTAAGCAAACCGGCAACCGATAAAACTTTTATTCTTTTGCATTTTTTTGCCGCGTCAGTAAGCGGTATTGTGTCAGTAACAACAAGTTCTTTTATACTTGATTTTTCAATACGATCCAGCGCGGGCCCGGATAAAACCGGATGCGTGCAGCAGACGCATACTTCCAAAGCGCCAGCGTCTTTAAGCGCGCTGGCGGCATGCACAACTGTCCCCGCGGTATCAATCATATCATCAAGGATAATCACTTTTTTGTCTTTAACGTTACCGATGATGTTCATCACCTGAGATTCGTTAGGGCCTTCTCTTCTTTTGTCGATAATGGCCAGGGCGGCGCCCAGGCGTTTTCCGAACGCGCGGGCGCGCTCCACGCCGCCGGTATCGGGAGAAACAACCACGGTATCATTCATATAGTTCTTTTTCATGTATTCAAGCAAAACCGATGTGGCAAACAGGTTGTCCACCGGAATATTGAAAAAGCCCTGAATCTGCCCCGCGTGCAAATCCATGGAAAGTACCCGGTGAGCTCCGGCGGTGGTAATGAGGTCAGCTACTAATTTTGCCGAAATCGGCGCGCGCGGAGCTACTTTTCTGTCCTGCCGGGCGTAGCCATAATAGGGGATGACCGCGGTAATCCGATCAGCGGAAGCGCGCTTCATCGCGTCAATCATGATTAAAAGTTCCATTAACATCACATTTACAGGAGAGCAGGTGGATTGAATGATAAAAACATCCATGCCGCGAACATTTTCATTTATCTCAACCTGTGTTTCACCGTCGCTGAAAGTTGTAACATTGGCTTTACCCATAGATACGCCAAGATTTCTGCAAATTTCACTGGCCAATACCAAGTTGGAATTTCCGGAAAATATTCTAATTTTTTCTAGCATTTATAGAGTGCCTTTTTACTTTTATGGCTGGGGCGGGAGGATTCGAANNCCTGTGTCTTACCGCTTGACGACGCCCCAATATTTTCAATAAATTTTGAAATACGGATAACAGGGCATTTATAACGATCGGGCGAAAAAGAATGAATAACTGCCGGGAAATTCCTTGTCAATCAAAGCGGACGCATTCCTTGCTGCTTTTTCATCCGAAAAAATGCCAAAGACCGTGGGCCCGCTACCCGACATCAATGCGCCAAGCGCTCCATGCCGTAGTAATATTTGCTTTAAATCACCTAGTTCGGGATACATTTTCAAGGAAACTTCTTCTAAATCATTATGTAATTCCCTGATTACATCACCTAGGGTCAAAAGCCGCGGAATGCTATAATTAATTTTTTCACTTGTCAATCTCAAAGTGAGATTAGAATAAACTGCTTTTGTGGAGAGGTGAAACTGAGGATTTATAAGAACAAGCTGTATTTCAGGAAGGTTTTTGCAAACTTTCAGCTTGTCGCCAATCCCCGAAGCGAAGGCGGAATTGCCGAAAATGAAAAATGAAACGTCAGCGCCCAGTTTTGACCCCAGTTGCATCAGCTCTTTTTTATTTAAACCGAAAGAACACAGCTCGTTTAGCGCCATTAAAGTGCTGGCAGCGTCTGAACTGCCTCCGCCCAGGCCAGCGGCCAGCGGTATTTGTTTATTGAGGGTAATTTCGATTCCACCGTGATAGCCCATATTGGAAAAAAGAAGCTCTGCCGCGCGAAATACTAAATTATTTTCATCAGTTGGCAATTCAAGGTCAGAGCATTTTAGATGAATCCCTTGGGCAAGTGGAGCAAAGGAAAGCTCGTCATAGAGAGAAATTTTCTGCATCAGGGTGAAAATATCGTGGTAACCATCGGCGCGTTTTCCCAAAACCCGCAGGAAAAGGTTAATTTTTGCCGGAGCCAGCCAGACCATTTCAGCCCTTTTCTTTAACAAAGCGCATTTTCAGTTCATAAAGAACGCCCTCAATGAGTTGGCTTTCATTTTCATCGAGATTGCCCTTTGTCTTTATATGGAGCATATCAAGAATGTCTATGGTCTGCTTTACAGCCGGCAAATTTTTCTCGGTTTTTCCTCCCTCAGGATCTGGAAAATCTCCAAAATGATATAGGGCGGAAGTGCTCAGCGACAAAACAAAATTGGCGAAAGTTATCGGTGGATAATCTGCTTCCTGCTGTGGAGTTTCTTTTGGCTTTTCCGCGGGTTTTTCTTTTTTTTCTTCCGCGGAGGCAGGCGTTTCATCCTGTGGACGGGGCTCTGCGTCTTCACCAAAGAGGCGTTTATCTTTCACAACAAAACCGGAATCTTTTTTCTTTTCTTCCATCTATCTTTCCTCCCGTTATGATCTGATAAAATTTTCAGTCGTTACAGAGATTATATAAAATTATTTTTTAGTTAAAATAATCTCATTATTTTTTGAAAGGCCGACGCTAATTTTATCTCCGTCTATAAATTTACAGGCAAGAAGTTCCATCGAAAGCGGATCCAGAATCATTTTCTGCAGAGCGCGTTTTAAGGGGCGCGCGCCGTAAACCGGACTGTAGCCGGTTTGCGCGATGTGCTTTTTTGCCTCCGTGGTAAGTTCAATGCTCATTTTTCGATCTTTGAGCCTGCGGTCAATAAGTGCCAACTGAATGTCTACAATGTGGTTAATATCTTCCTGGGTCAAGGAGCGGAAAATGATAATATCGTCAATGCGGTTGAGAAATTCCGGCTTGAAAGTGGCGCGCAGCGCTTCCATGGAGCGGTTCTGCTTTTCTAGTTCATCTAGGGAGATATCCTGAATCCACTGGCTGCCCACGTTGGAGGTCATGATCACAATGGTGTTTTTGAAATCAATGGTGCGGCCATGTCCGTCAGTTAACCGGCCGTCATCAAGAATCTGCAGCAAAATATTAAAGACATCGGGATGCGCTTTTTCGATTTCATCAAAAAGTAAAACGCAGTAGGGGTGGCGCCGGACGGCTTCCGTCAAATAGCCGCCTTCGTCATAGCCCACGTAGCCCGGTGGAGCGCCGATCAAACGCGCCACAGCATGTTTTTCCATGTATTCGGACATATCGATGCGCACCATGGCCTGTTCATTATCAAACATAAATTCCGCCAGCGCGCGGGCCAGTTCCGTTTTTCCTACGCCGGTGGGCCCCAGAAAAATAAACGAGCCGATGGGACGGTTCGGGTCCTGCAGGCCGGAACGAGCGCGTCGCAGAGCCGCAGATACCGCCGTGATGCCTTCTTCCTGACCGATAACGCGCATTTTGAGGCGCTCTTCCATATGAATAAGCTTCTGCACGTCGCTTTCCATCATGCGCGCCAGAGGAATGCCCGTCCAGTTAGCGACGACTTCGGCCACATCTTCCGCGTCTACTTCTTCTTTGAGCATCTGTTTGTTTTTTTGAACTTCGGTTAATTTTTCCTGGTCTTTTTCCAGTTCCTTGTTCAGTTCCACCAGTTTGCCGTAGCGGATTTCCGCCGCTTTGGCCAGATCGCCATCACGCTGCGCGTTTGCTTCTTCGATTTTAAAAGACTCCATCTGGCTTTTGATATTCTGGATTTTTTTGATAATATCTTTTTCGCTCGACCAGTGGGCTTTCATCTGGCTCAGGTTTTCCTTGAGCGCGGCAAGTTCCTTATCGATTTTTTCACGCCTTTCTTTGCTGCTTTTGTCCGTTTCTTTTTTTAGCGACTGCTTTTCAATTTCCAGCTGGATAATTTTGCGGTCAATGACATCAATTTCACAAGGCATGGAATCAAGTTCAATGCGCAGACGAGACGCGGCCTCATCAATCAAATCAACCGCCTTGTCCGGCAGGAAACGGTCGGAAATGTAGCGGTTGGAAAGGGTGGCTGCGGAAATGATGGCGGAATCCTTAATACGCACGCCATGATGCACTTCGTAGCGCTCCTTGAGTCCTCTTAAAATAGCAATAGTATCTTCCACAGAAGGTTCTTTTACGAAAATAGGCTGAAAGCGGCGCTCTAAAGCCGCGTCTTTTTCTATATATTTGCGATACTCGTTGAGAGTGGTGGCGCCCACACAGCGCAACTCGCCGCGCGCGAGCGCGGGCTTAAGCATGTTGGAAGCGTCCACGGAACCTTCCGAGGCGCCGGCGCCGACGACTGTATGTATTTCATCGATGAACAGAATTATCTGACCTTCGGAGCTGATGACTTCTTTTAAGACGGCTTTGAGCCTTTCTTCGAACTCGCCGCGATATTTCGCGCCGGCTACCAAAGCGCCGATGTCCAGACCGACAACACGTTTGTCTTTTAAATTATCCGGCACATCGCCGTTGACGATGCGTTGCGCCAAACCTTCGACAATCGCCGTTTTGCCTACGCCCGGCTCGCCGATTAAAACGGGATTGTTTTTTGTACGCCTTGAGAGCACCTGCATGATACGGCGGATTTCTTCGTCACGGCCGATGACGGGGTCAAAGGAACCTTTTTTCGCCAGTTCGTTAAAATCTTTCGCGTAGCGTTCGAGCGCCTGATACTTTCCTTCGGGATTGGGGTCGGTTACGCGCTGGTTGCCGCGAATTTCCACCAGAACTTTAAAAATACTGTCTTTGGTGATGCCCGCCTTGCGCAAAATTTTAGCCGCTTCACCGGTCTTTTCCTCGGTGATCGCGACAAGGACATGTTCGGCGCTGACATATTCATCTTTTAATTGCGCGGCTTCGGTAAGCGCTTTATCAAAAATTTTGTTGAGCCGGCCGGATAGATAAACCTGTTCCGTGCCGCCTTCAACGCGCGGCTGCTTTTCCAGAAATTTAACAAGTTCCTGTTCGATTTGGCGCGACGTAACGCCCAGCTTGGTAAGAATGGCCGCGGCAATGGAATCCTGCTGACGCAGGAAACAAACGAGAAGGTGTTCCGGCTCAATGGCCTGATGTCCCAGAGACCCGGCAAAAGACTGGGCGTCCTGCATGGCTTCCTGAACTTTAAGCGTGAATTTATCAAATCGCATAAATCAATCCTATTTTTTAATCTATCGGTTTTTCAATGGTGACAAACAACTTGCCGTTTTTAAAAACACTGACATTACCGGAAGACTCGGAAATAACAAATGCAACAGATTTGGTAACGCTGGTAATACCGGCGGCGGCGATATGGCGGCTGCCTAGGCCGGAGGGCAAATCACGGATATCCGGCGCGGCGTTTAAGTGGCGTCCGGCGGTCACCAGCACGCCGTTTTCTTTAATAACAAAAGCGCCGTCAATAGCGGAAAACTCCTTAATGGTTTCCTCCAATTCCGGATTCAGTATATTTAGCTGTTCTTCTGAGTAACCAAGAAACGGATTTATGATCATCTGCTGGGAAAGTTGCATGACTTTTTCATCATCTCCCAGCACAAAAATCGTGCCGACCTTTCTGTATTCCCGACCCTGTGCCGCCAGTTCACAGGCGAGATTCAAAACAGCGTTAAATACCTCCGGCTGGATATCTTCCAAAACGTCGCTGATAAAATCGGATGTTAAGATTTCAAATTCTTTACCCACGTCGATGACAAAAACACTGTCCGGATAACCGAATTTGGGCACGCCGCTGAGAGCAACGATTTTATCGCCTTTTTTGAAAAGGCCTAAAACAATACCTTTGGCAACGGCTATCTTGATTTTTCCCAAACGGGTTAGATTAACATTGGGAATATCCAGCTTTTTGGCAAAAATATCAATATCATTAGGAAGTTGCTCGTTTTCACGGGTGACAAAGATAACCGCGGTATTTTTTTTAATTTCATCGGCCAGGGCTATTATTTCCGGGGTAATGTCCACGCAGACTAAAAAAGCATTGGCTTTCACCGCACGCGCTATTTTTGTCGCGTGTTCTACCATGGTTTTGGTGAGTGTTTTCATTTGTTCGTCCCTGATTTTATTCATGTTTACTTTAAGCATCAAAACTTTTTCTGTCAAGGCGCATGATAAAATATCTTGACCGAAAAATCTTAGTTGGATAAAAAGTAAAATTGAAAAATTCTTTAAGGAGAAACGTTTTTTGAAGCTACCTGCCGTAGTCGGCACACTTGATTTATACATTGCCGAAATCAACCGTTTCCCGCTTTTGAGCGCGGAAGAAGAATTCAAAATCGCTGTGCGCCTGAAGAAATACAACGACATGGAAGCGGCCGAAAAGCTTATTGTTTCCAACCTGCGCTTTGTGGTCAAAATCGCCCATGAATACCGGAATTATGGATTTAAGCTGGCGGATTTGATTCAGGAAGGGAATATCGGCCTTATTCACGCTGTGAAAAAGTTTGACCCTTACAAGGGTTACAGACTTATCTCTTACGCGGTTTGGTGGATCCGCGCCTATATCCAGAATTATCTGATCAGATCGTGGAGCATCGTTAAAATAGGCACGACGCAGGCGCAAAGGAAACTTTTTTTCAAGTTAAGCCAGGCAAAAAAAGAACTGGAAACCATTTCCAAAAAAAACCCTGAATTCGCCGAAATTGCCGAATCTCTGGGTGTCAAAGGTTCTGAGGTCGCGGAAATGGACTTGCGCATGGGATCGCGTGATGTCTCTCTTCATGAATTCATCGGCGATGAGGGCGAGAGCACGCACATCGATTTGTTGGCCTATGAGGGCGATAGTCAGGAAGTGGAACTGATCAAAAGCGAAGAAAAAAGTTTGGTNNCGTGTCATGGCGGATAATCCGGAAACACTACAGGAAATAGGCAACAGATTCAACATTACCCGTGAACGCGCGCGCCAGATTGAAAAACAGGCGCTGAAAAAAGTTCAGCTGGCTCTGCCTTACTTAAAACAGAACAAATAATTTTAGCTGATCGGTTTAATTCAAAAAGTGATAATTAAACACTATCCGCCCGGGCAAGATTTTCAAAAGCGGTGAATTTTTCTAAAAATGCCAGCTTTACGGTTCCGGTAGGGCCGTTTCTTTGCTTGGCGATAATTATTTCTGCTATTCCTTTTTCCGGATTATCATCAGATTTATTGTAAACTTCATCGCGGTAAATAAAGGCGATAACATCGGCATCCTGTTCGATGGCGCCGGATTCCCGTAAATCCGCCATTTGCGGACGGCGGTTGGTTCGGTCTTCAACTTTGCGGTTAAGCTGGGAAAGGGCGACAACAGGGACATTGAGTTCCTTGGCCAGCGCTTTTAAGGAGCGGCTTATTTCAGATATTTCCTGCTCGCGTGATTCACGATAACTACCCGAACGCATCAACTGAATATAATCCACAATAATCAAACCAAGCCCCTGGTCGGCCTTCAGGCGGCGGGATTTGGCCTTCATTTCGAGAACGGTGATGGCGGCTGTGTCATCAATAAAAATAGGCGCTTCAGAAAGACGTCCCGCGGCGGTCGTAAGTTTTGGCCAGTCCGTTTCACCCAAAAAACCTTTTCTCAAACGCTGAGAGTCAACTTTGGCGTCAGAGGCGAGAAGGCGAAACGCAAGCTGTTCTTTGGACATTTCCAGAGAAAAAATGGCCGCGGTAGTCTGACCTTCAAGAGCGGCGTATTGAGCGATATTAAGAGCGAAAGCTGTTTTTCCCATGCTGGGACGTCCGGCAATGATTATTAATTCCGATTTTTGTAATCCGGAAGTTAAATCGTCGATCTTTTCAAAACCCGTGGGAACTCCGGTAATGAGTTCTTTGCGCGCGAAAAGATCTTCAATTGACCGGAAGCTGTCTTTGACAATTTCTCTTATCGGGAAAAAGGAAGGCCGTACTTTATTTTCGGAAATTTCAAAAATGCTGTGCTCAGCTTTATCGAGAACCAAGTCAACATCCGAGCCCGGTTCATAACAGCTATTAATTATATCTGTAGCGGAACTGATCAACCCGCGCAATATGGCTTTTTCTTTTACTATTTTGGCGTAATTCGCCACATTGGCTGCGGAAGGAACATTATCAACAAGGGACGCTATATAGGCGCTGCCTCCTACTGAATCCAGCATGTTTTTATCTTTGAGAGCGTTGCTGAGAGTGATTATGTCAACCGGTTCGTTTCGTTCGGAAAGTTCAACGATAACCGAGAATATTCTGCGATGCGCTTCGCTGTAAAAATCATTTTTAGAAAGAATTTCCAGGGCACTGTTGATGGCGCTGTTTTCCAGCAGAATGCCTCCCAGGATGGACTGTTCGGCTTCAATGTTTTGCGGAGGTATCTTGTATTGATCAATGTCTTTCATGATTATTCGCCTGTAACGGTTATTTTAAGCTCCGCTTCAACGCCGGTAGTTAACTTAACCTTTACTTTAAACTCTCCCAGGGATTTAATATGTTCATCGATAATAATCATTTTACGGTCGATGTTGTAGCCTTTATCCCTGAGTGCCTCTTCAATATCTTTGGCAGTGACTGAACCGAATATTTTATGCTGGTCACCAACTTTCCGTGAAAAGGTCAGGGTTACGTTATTCAGGGCAGACGCCATTTCCTCGGCGTTTTTGTGTTCCTTCTGCGCTTTTTTAAGAATATTTTTCTTTTCATGTTCAAATGTCTTAATATTTTTTTCATCAGCCTCAATAGCCAGGCCCCTGGGAATAAGATAGTTTCGCGCGTAACCGTCATTAACGTTAATCAGATCACCGGCCTTGCCCAGAGAAGGAACTTTTTCCTTTAAAATTACCTTCATGAAAATCCTCCAAAATGTAAATAATTCATAAGTTTAGCTTTTTATGAAAAGATGGTGAATTAAGTATCAATATCTTAATAAGGAACACATTTTAATATTTGCTAGCATAATAAATTATAAAACAACAATGAAAAAAAATGATTAAAAAAAGATAATAATTTAACAAATAACCAAATATTAACAGGTTAATTTTTAACCGAAAATTTACTTTTAAGAAATTTATTATCAGGATAAGCCTTTAGCAATAAAGAGACAAATCGTTGCCATTTCCGCTTTATTTTCATCGTGGCCATAAAATCTATATAGTTACATATGGGAATCAATTCAGGGTTGCCTACATCATCCACAATCACCAGACGTCCCTCATCAGAGCTTGTTTGTTTAAACACAAGATTTCTAGCCTGTATATTGAGTGTTATAATTTTCCATTGCAAAAGATATTGGTTCAAAAGATCGAAAGCAACTGATAAAGCTTGTGCGTGATTTTGTGTTAGCTGCTGGTTTGATAAGTAATGTGTAAGGTTTCTAGAAATATTTCCGTCATAATCCCTGACTAAATCAAATACATATCCTTTGCCAAGATTAGTTATGACTTCTCCGTGAAATTTCGGCAACATGGTCCAGGGCACATTTTTTTTTTCAAGAAAACGGTAATATTTGGTTTCTCTATTTGCCTCTTCCTGAGATCCTCCGGTTTTAGAAGGCAGGAGAACCTTTACGCAAAGGCTTTCATTGTGCGGATGAATGTAGCAAGCCCTGTGCTTACCTTCTGCCACATAGGAAGAAGTTTTAATATCAAGCATGATATATTTCTTGGTTAGGGTTTATTTGCCTTCGGCAACAACAAAGGGCATTATGGCAATGGCGCGAGCCCTTTTAATTGCCACCGCAAGTTCTCTTTGGTGTTTCGCGCAATTACCTGTAATTCTGCGGGGCATTATTTTCCCTCTTTCTGTAACAAAATTGTTAAGAATAGCGGGATATTTATAATCGATTTTAAGATTCGAATCGGTGCAGAATCGGCAGAATTTTTTTCTATGAAAAAACTTCCTCTGTGAATGTCTTACTGGCCTATCTCCATTGGTTTTTTCCATGATATATTCCTTTTTTATTTTCCTTGATCATCTTTTTTGATTGATTCTTTTTCGAAACTTTTGCGCGGCTTGTCAGCGTCGATTTTTTCCGCGGGCACAATGATTTTTCCTTCTGAAGAAGCTGATCCGGCTTCTGCCGCGGGTTGAGATTTTTTAGCTTCTGCCGCAGCGATTTCCGCGTCCATGCCTTCTCGGGTGACGGCGCCGTCTTTTTTGATTGTGATAAACTTTAAAATGCGGTCATCGATTTTGAAATTTCTTTCAATTTCGGAAACCATCGGACCATCACCGGCAAAATCAAAAAGGAAATAATAGCCTTCTTTTTCTTTGTTGATTTCATAGGCGAGGCGTCTCTTTCCCCATTTATCAATTTTGGCGATGACACCATGGTCTTTGACGATAATACTCTCTATGCGGTCGATTATTTTGGTGATGTCTTCTTCGGGTAAAGCAGATTTCGCGATAGCGATAACTTCGTATCTTTTCAAAATTCCTCCTTTTGGCTCTAAAGCCCGTGATCAAAGTCACGAGCAAGGGGAGACCTATATATTAATGTTGTGAGCGTTCTATATCACGCAGCGGAAGAAATCAAGTATAAATTGAAAAGGGAGAAATTATTCACATTTAAAATATAAATAAATATTGTTGGGAACCTTTTTTTAAAAAAAATATAGATAAAATAATTATTGACTTCAAAATTTAAATACATTAATTTAATGTAGTTAATTTTATAAAAATTTTTAATCATTTAAAAAGATGTTTATTATCAATAAGAAAGGAAGGGTGACAAATATGACGCATTCAGAATTTAAAGTATATGGTTATCGATGGGTCGTTCTTCTTGTTTTTTTTCTTATAAACGCTCTGATGCAAATTCAATGGATTACTTTTGCGCCAATAACCAGTGAGGCGGTTGTCTTCTATGGAGTTGAAGCAATACATATTGACCTTCTTTCCATGATCTTCATGATTGTCTATATTTTTATTTGTATTCCTGCTTCTTACATCATCGATACCTGGGGAATCCGGATTGGCATAGGAACAGGCGCAGCCCTGCTGGGTATTTTTGGATTTATGAAAGGATTTTATGGAGCAGACTACAATATGGTCATTATAGCACAGGTCGGCATTGCTCTCGGGCAGCCATTTGTTCTGAATGCGGTAACTAAGGTAGGTGTTCGCTGGTTTCCTCTGCAGGAGAGAGCCACGCAGGCAGGCATAAGCGTTCTGGCGCAATTTGTCGGGATTATTCTGGCGATGGCACTGACTCCATATCTCTTTAAGATATATGGTATGCAGAAGATGCTGATGATTTACGGAATTGTTACGCTGGTCGGTGCCGCAATATTTCTGATATTCATTAGAGAGAGTCCGCCGTCACCACCATGCCCCGAAGGTCATGACAAAAGAATAAAAGTATTCGCCGGTTTGAAACATATATTTAAGCAGAGAGACATGATTTATCTTCTGATTATTTTCTTTTTTGGTCTGGGAATTTTCAACGCCGTAACAACATGGGTTGAACAAATTATTCGTCCTCGCGGTTTCGATATCACTCAGGCCGGCATCACCGGCGCTTTGATGATGGTGGGGGGAATTTTCGGCGCTGCTATTTTACCCGTGCTTTCAGATAAATTCCGTAAAAGAAAATATTTCATGGTTCTTACCACAATTTTTGCCATTCCTGGATTAGCCGGGCTCGCTTTCGCCGGCGCTTATGGACCTTTGCTTGTGTCAAGTTTTATATTTGGTTTCTTCCTGATGGCCAATGGGCCGATCAGTTATCAGTACAGCGCGGAAATTTGTTATCCGGCGCCGGAGGCTACGTCGCAGGGCTTACTATTGCTCGTGGGACAGATTTCAGGGATTATTTTCATCTTCGGCATGGACATACTGGCGGCGGATATTCCTTCGAAAACTCCCGCCATGGTTGTTTTTATCATATTATTAACTATCAATATTTTTCTCAATCTGAAACTAAAAGAGTCGAAAATGATTACGACAGATAAAATATAAAAAAGATGATTTAAAATATTAATTACGAAAGGTATCGGATCATGCCCAAAATGACCAGAAGTGTTGAAGAAGTTGATGCGGTTCGGGAAAAAATCCTGAATTTCGCATTCAGCATTTTAGAAAAGAATGGATATGAAAGCTTGTCCATGTCCAAAATCGGCACAAAGATGAAAATGACAGCGGCAAATCTTTATAATTATTATGCCAGCAAAGATGAACTGCTTATTGCTATTCACAAAAAAGCCTATGCCAAGCTTTATGACAAAATAAGTTACGCCGTGGAAATGGGCGATACACCTTTAGAGAAATACAGCAACATGGCTTACGCCTTTGTCGATTTTGGCATCAAGAATGTTAATATTTACGATGTAATGTTCAGCCGGCCCATTCGCCAATACAGCGACTATATTGGAACGCCGCAGGAAGCTCTGTCTTACGATGAATTCCGCAGCTCACTGAAAGTTTTCTTTTTGGCCATTAAGGTGATTCGCGAATATCGGGAAAGCAGACTGGATTTGGAAAAGGTTGATCCGAAGATACTGGCCATTCAGAGCATCAGCGCGCTGCATGGCATTATTTCGCTGCATAACAGCCGTGTGCTTTATCAAATTGCCGATGATCCGGATGATGATTTTAAAAAAATTGTTGAGAGCGCATTGCGTTGTGTCAGCGGATAAATGAAAATATCTTTTATATGATTGGTAAAAAAGTCAGGTGATATTATGAAAGATAAAAATAAATATGTGCTGGCCATTGATTTGGGAACATCAGGCCCAAAAACAGCTTTGATTTCCGTTTATGGCGAAGTGGTGGATAGTGAATTTCAGGATACACCTGTTATTCTATTTCCCGACGGTGGCGCGGAACAAAACCCGCAGGGATGGTGGAACGCGATAATTTCCACTGCGAAAAAAGTAATCGGGAAGAATTTGGTTTCTCCAGATGATATTGTCGCTATCAGTGTTACTGCCCAATGGTCTGGCACGGTAGCAGTGGATAAGTCCGGTCATCATCTGATGAACGCCGTTATCTGGATGGATTGCCGTGGTTCCGAATCAGTAAAAGAAATATTAAAAGGCCCATTCAGAATTCAAGGCTATCCTTTGTTTAAGTTAATCAGCTGGCAGAAACTGACCGGCGGCGCTCCGGCTCAATCCGGAAAAGATCCTCTGTGTCATATTCTCTGGATAAAACAGAACAGGCCGGAAATCTATAAACAAACTTATAAATTTCTTGAACCGAAAGATTACATAAATCTTTGTTTTACCGGAAAGTTCGCGGCCACATACGATTCGATTCTGCTGCATTGGTTGACGGATAACCGCGATCCATCTCGCGTTGTATATTCAGATAAATTGCTCAATATGGCTGGCATTGAAAGCGCTAAACTTCCTGAGTTGATTCAGGCGCTGAATATCCTGGGGCCAATAAAAGATGAAGTTGCCAGAGAATTAGGATTAAAAGAGGGAACGCCTGTTGTTGGCGGTACTCCGGATGTGCCGTCTGCCGGTGTTGGATCCGGCGCCGTGCGTGATTATGAAGGCCATCTTTATGTTGGTACATCATCGTGGATTTCCGCGCATGTCCCTTTTAAAAAGACCGACATTGCCCATAATTTTGGATCATTTCCAAGTCCGCTTCCCGGACGCTTCATAATTCTTACCGAGCAGGAATGTGCCGGTAAATGCCTGACGTGGCTGCGCGACAACATTCTTTATCACAAAGATGAACTGCTGATGGAAGAATGCGTGCCCAACATTTATAAGGTTTTGGATAAGATTGTAGAACGTGTTCCCGCGGGTGCAAATAGTGTAATGTTTACTCCCTGGCTTTATGGAGAGCGATCACCTGTGGATGATTGTCATATTCGCGCGTCCGCCTTTAATTTGTCTTTGGAAAACACGCGCGAGGATATTGTGCGCGCTATTTATGAAGGAGTTGCTTTTAATTCCAGATGGCTTTTAGAACCTGTCGAAAAATTCATGCGCCGGCCTTTTGAATATCTGAATTTTATTGGAGGAGGCGCCAATTCCAATATCTGGTCACAAATTTTCGCTGACGTTTTCAATCGGAAAATCCGTCAGGTCAAAGACCCGATTTATTCCAACGCGCGCGGCGCGGCTTTTCTGGCTTCCATTGCGTTGAAATATATGACTGTTGAGGAGATTCCTAAGTATATTCAGATCAATGCCGAATATACGCCCAATCCGGATTATCGCCGGATATACGATGAACTGTTTCAAGAATACGTCAATTATTACAAAACCCAGAAAAAAGCGTGCGCACGGATGAATAAAACAAAAGCCGGCGTTTGCGCTGTATAACAATAATTGTTTCGAGAAAAGAGGAGGAGGAAAAAGTAATGGAATATGCCGAGATAATGAAAAGGAAAAACGAAATTTTGTCGAGGCCGGTTCAGCCGATTCCTAAAGACAAATTAGAAAAAGAACACAAGCTCTATGCCCAGCGATGCAAAAAATCCATCGAGATTTTTGAAAAAGCCAAAGAGCTTATCCCCGGTGGCGTGGAACACAATTTAAGTCAGAATAAACCGTTTCCCTTGGCTATGGATAGAGCCAAGGGTTACAAAATCTGGGATGTGGATGGCAATGAATATATAGATTATCTCATGTGCGGTGCGCCGATTATGCTTGGCCACGGCTTTGCAGATTTAGATGAAAAAGTCATCGAAGTCATCCGTCAAAAAGGCCCGGCAACGGGATTGACCTCGGAATACGAACTTTTAGCTGCCGCGGAAATAATCAAACACATGCCGGGCGTGGATATGGTGCGCTTTCTGCAGTCAGGAACCGAAGCCGACATGGCCGCGTTACGGATCGCCAGAGCTTATACCGGAAAACAAAAAATTATCAAAATCGGCGGCAGTTATCACGGCTGGTCGGATCAACTGGTTTATTCCATTCATATTCCGCAAACAGGCGCGATGGAATCAAAGGGAATTCCGGTGGAATGTTTTGCTCATATCGTTGATGTTAATCCGAATGACTTTGAAGGCTTGGAAAAAGCTTTTAAGGATAATCATGCTAAAGGCGGGATAGCCGGTGTGATGGTGGAGCCTATCGGCGGCGAATCCGGAGCACATCCCGTGCATCCGGACTGGAATAAGACGATTCGTCAATTGTGCGATAAATACGAAGCGCTGATGATTTTTGATGAAGTAGTGACGGGATTTCGTCTGGATATCGGCGGCGCGCAAAAGTTATACAATATTATTCCTGATTTGACGGTGCTGGGAAAAATTATTACGCACGGTTACCCATCGTCGGGCGCGGTTGCGGGTAAAAAAGATATCATGAAAGTATGCGCGGGAAGCCTGGGCGAAAAAGTTTTTGTCGGCGGCACATTGGCGGCTAACCCCATTTCCATGGCGGCCTGTTACCATGCGTTAAAACTAATGGAAGAGCACGACGCTATAGGCAAGGCAACTGCTTACGCTAACCGACTAACCAAAGAGCTCAACAATCTGTTCGCCACACGGCCTGATTTGGGATTCTTTGTCTATAACTTCGGCGCCATCATGCATTACATGACTACAGCGTTTTTCTCCGTGGATTTAAAAGCGCAAGACGCGCTGATGCAAATTCTCACGCGTAAACAGATCGCCGATGATTATCAGGTAATCACTATGTCCCATGGGTTGTGCACGCTGGCCGGAACCCGCATGTACACCTGTATGCAGCATGATGAAGCGGCTCTGAAGCAAACACTGCAGGTTTGGGAATACCTGCTTTCCCTAATTCCAAAAAATTAAATAATTATCAAGAAAAAGGAGTAATGATTTTATGAAAGAAGAGAAAGAAACGACAGGTTTGAAAAAGAAAATCGGCCCGTATGACGATAAACCTATTGCGATACCCGAAGGCATTGATATGGAAAATCATATCATCGCCACTTACTGGATTCAGGCGGATAAAGCGTGGGACATGGCGGTTTTGGGGCAGGTGCTGGCCATTGAACAGACCACCGGAACCTGGGTGCCCGTGCCGGGCGAAACGCCGGAAATACGCGCCGGTCATGTGGCCAAAGTAATTGGTGTTTATGAAGCGCCTTATTATGAATACGCGATTCCCGCGGATGTGACCACACGACAGTATATTTTGCAGATTGCTTTTCCCGCGGCTAACGTTGAAGACCAGTTGCCGATGATGCTTACCGCCGTGATCGGTAATATTTCCATGGTGCCAAATTTCAAATTACTCGATTTAAGAATCCCCAAAGCCACGCTGGATCAGTATAACGGCCCGAAATTCGGCACTGAAGGATGGTGGAAAGCTCTCGGCCTTAAAATGGGACGTCCATTGCTCAATAATATGATTAAGCCATGCAGCGGCTATCCATTGGAAGTCGGCGCTGAACTTTTCCGTCAGGCGGCTCTCGGCGGCTGCGACGTGATCAAAGACGACGAACTGATTGCCAATATGCGTTACAACGATGCGGTAAAGCGCGTGAAAACCTACATGAAAATTGAAAAAGAGGTTTTTGAGGAAACCGGCGAACACACTCTTTATACCGTGAACGTCACCGACCGTCTGCCGCGGATGTTTGATCTGGCGAAGCGTTGCGTCGATGCAGGGGTAAACGGCATGATGGTCAACTATCTGGCGGTGGGGCCGGAAGCCATGCGCGCACTGGCGGAAGATAAAGCAATCAATGTGCCGATTCTGGCGCACATGGATTTTGCCGGAGCTTACTATATGTCGCCGCATCAGGGTGTTTCTTCGCCGATAATTTTAGGTAAGTTTGCCCGTCTGTGCGGAGCGGATGCCATTGTTTTGCCTTTTTCCATGGGGGGAAAGGCTATTTACATGCATGATCGTTTCATGAACACGGTGCGCAATCTGACTTATCCGATGGGTAATCTGAAAGCAACTATGCCTATGCCCTCGGGTGGTATAACGCCGGCGAATGTTGCCGATATTGTCAATGCTGTGGGCAAGGATATTATGATTGGTTCCGGTGGCGGTATTCATGCTCATCCTCAGGGGCCAAAAGCGGGAGCGCGCGCGCTGCGACAGGCCATTGATGCCGCAGTAAAGGGAATTAAACTGGAAGAATACGCCAAGGAACATGAAGAACTGGGAGTTGCTCTCGGTGTCTGGCAGAAGAAAACAGATTTCAAGATTTAGCAAAGGATTTGCTTAGTGCAGAGAACGGTCGTGCGGCCGTTCTCTGTTTTTTCAGGAAAGAGCTATTGGAATTTCATCTACACAACGATCCCAATTTACCCGTGGCCTGGGGACCATGGTTTTCCCACGAATATTTGACGTATTATTCCGTTAAGTCTTTAGATTCTTTGATGGCTTTGCCCCAGGTTCCCGTAAAACCAAATCCTCGCTACGGCGATAATCTCTGGCCAATCAGCCCCAAGCATATCGATTATTATAAAGAAAATTGGCGCGAAACATGCAAGCTCGATTTGTTACAGACATTTGATTATAAAAAAAGAAACGGTGAATATGCTACCGAAGCGCCCCAAGGAAAGAAGATTGAGCCCTGGAAAGTGCTCGTTATCTACAGCACGGAGCCGGACTTGTATCCGGACACTGATTTATTTTTGCACAAAAATCAGAAAGTCACCGGCGGCTCCCACGGCTGGCGGCACATGCAGTTCAGGCTTCTGGGCGCGACTTACGGTATCGCGCCTGAATCCTTCCTCGTTCACAGAGAACTGGCAGAGCTTGCTTTTGGAAATGGCAACGCATACTGGGGCTGGCGCTATCTATCGCGGGCGGCTCATTATCTGGCGGATTTAGGAAATCCCTTTCATGTTAAAGCTCTTCCAGGATTATTTTTGGCAAAAAAAATGTTTTCCCGTGCGGATCTTTTTAAAATTGTTTCGGCCATCCATCAAAGTTATGAAGTCTATGTGGAACGACGCTTTCGTGAAGGCTTTGAACCTTTTCAAGAAGCTCTGATGGAAGGCGCGCGTGCCGGGCAGAGCGCGGGTATGGATTTAACAAAGAAAACGTCATTGAATTCCTACATTAAAAAAGCGCGAAAATGGCACAACCGGATTTTTTATCACTTTTTAAATGAGTTTGGTCAAGAGCTATTAGACGCTTTTGCCAGTATGGACAGTAAAAGTAAGCTGGACGCCGCCGCGCAGACCAACCGCTGTGCCGCGTCCGCGGCAAAAATTCTTTTTAAAGAAGAAAATTATTCGAAACTCGATTTTCTCGACAAAATCACAGCTGGCATTCTGGTAGATGTCGGTCGTGTGCTGGGCGCTTTGTTTGCAAGTTTTTGTGTTCAGGGGCAGGTAGACCGGTCTTAAAGAAAAAATCAGCCGGAGCGCAGCGATAGGTTTGAGCGGCTTGTCGGGTAATTATTAAATGGACCCGTCCGATTTATTTTCCTGGTCTCCGAAGATATCCATTTTCTTCGAACCAGTTTAAGGCCTTTCTAATGGTCATATCAACAGGCGTTTGAGGTAAGCCAAGTTCATTAACTGCTTTGGAGCAGTCATACCATTCTGTCATCTTACCGATCCTGACCTCGCTAGCCGTTACAACAGGCGGTTTTTTTGTTATAAAAGAAGCCATCTCAAAGATGTATCCCAGCGCAAGCGCTATATGGTATGGTAATTTAACAGTCGGCGGCCTTACACCAGCAATATCAGCAATCAGCTTTAAATAATCATGAACCGAGATGTTCCTGTTTCCTAAAAGATATCTTTCGCCCACTCTGCCTTTTTTTGCAGCAAGGATATGGCCACGGGCCACATCCTCGACATCGATAATATTTATTCCCCCATCAATGTATCCGGGCATCTTTTGCTTGGCGACATCAATAATCATTTGTCCCGATGGTGTCGGCTTTATGTCATTCGTACCGATGACAAGGGTAGGATTGACTATTACAACAGGCAGTCCCCGTGTGATAAAAATTCTTGTCTCGTTTTCCGCAATATATTTGGACATGGAATAGTGATCGCCGGACTCCCAATAATTAAAGGCTTTCTCTTCATTAGCGGGTATTGGTCCACTCGCAGCTATTGCGTTGTTGGTACTGGTATAGACGACTTTCTCTACTCCGACTTCAAGAGCTACTTTGAGGGATGCCTTCGTGCCATCGACATTGACCTCGTAGAGCAATTTGGGATTCGGCGCCCAGTGAGCAAAGTATGCGGCAGTAAGATAGAACGTGTCACAATCCTTAAGCGCTCTTTTCATGGAATCACTATCTCGAATATCCCCATATGCTCTCTCAACATCGAGTTTATCGATGTTGCGTGTATCGCTGGTTTTTCTTATTAAAACCTTTACCTCTTCTCCATCCTTGATGAGCGCACGTGCGATTGCCGAACCTATAAATCCCGTGGAACCTGTGACAAGCTTCTTCATTCTTCAGTACCTCGCTTTGAGCATAGATTAAGCCAAACGAAAAGCTCAGCCGGGGCGCAGCGATCGGCTGGATTGATCTAGTTAAAGATTCTTTTCCAAAGTGTCAATTTCCCTATTCAGGTTTTCTGCAACCAAATTTACAAGTTCTTTAATTTCTGCAAGTCGCGCATCAAGCTTACCACAGTCGTATCCGCGAAAGGACATAGGGAAAATCTTTCGCGTTGGCGTACTCCAGTTTGCAATTTTAGGTTTCCTGTAAGTGTAATCATGATGGGCAAACAACTGATTCCGAACCGTAAGCAACTCCTTATGCAAAGGACGAAGATGTTTTGGGACAAAGCTTTCCGACATTGAATGCTTAGGGATATTCTCCCCCTTATTACCTGAGAAAGGACGAGAATAACACATCACCAAATCACGTAGCAGACAAAAGCGAATATCGTTTCTTTTATAACGCTTGAGAACTCCAAACGTATGTTTTGCTGCATCTAAATCGATCACGTAGAGGCGATAGAAGTAGTACTTTTCCATGTCTGAATTTGTCATGATGATTTATTTTCTGCATAAAAAGCAATGAAAATCAAACAAATATTAATTTCGGTATTCGGCAAAAGGTCTTTATTATCAGGAAATAAGCAGTACATAATGTTGGACGTAGTCCGCTATTATCTAGAAATCACTGGATTCCGGCCTTTTACGTAATTACGAAAAAATTAATGAGCAAGCTAATGTGGCATTTCAATATTTATTGATTGCGTGTCTGTATTTTAGATGATGACTTTGCCGGCTTTGATTGCGGCGTTTACTTCTCCCTTGTTTAATACCTGTCTGCCGTTGATGAAGACGGCCTCTATGCCGGAAGGCGCGTTGCTGGTCTCTTTTACAGTGTTGTTATCGCGGATATTATTCCAGTCGATAACCGTGATATCCGCGGCGAGACCTTCTTTCAAAAATCCGCGATCCCAGATGCCGTAGCGTTCGGCGGTGGCGCCGGTCATTTTGTGAACAGCTTCTTCCAGAGAAATGAGTTTTTTCTCCCGCGCCAACTGAAAAAATCGCGGGAAATTGCCGGACAAAGCAGGGTTCTGGATACCATGAGGAAGGGGAAGGGCGTCGGTCATAAACAGGGATGACGGATGGCGTATCAGTTTTTCAATTATCGGCAGATTGCTGTAAGAGTGGTTTAGAACTGTAGCGGCGCCCTTGCTCTTCTGCGCGAGGTCCATAGTGCTCTCGAACCAGTCCATGCCCCGGTTTTTTGCGATTTGATCGAGGAACATGCCGTTATATTGATTAAGGTCTTCATGGTTTGCATAGGTGATCTGGATATCTTTAATTCCGAAGCCGAGGAATCTTTGTATCAGTTCAAACTCACTTTTAAGTTTACCAAGCATTTTTTTATCATTATAGACATCGGGAACCTTTGCCAGAAACCACGCCGGCATAATGACATTGATGATTGATTGTCCGCAGTGATATGAGTAGGTATCGAATTTGACATCAACACCCTGATTGATGGCCTTATCGATTCGATTTAATGCGCCGTCGCATGTTTTGAATGTCCTTTCACCGACAAAAATCAGATGAGAAAGTTGCAGTTTCACTCCGGTGTCGCGGGCGACGTTAAGCAGCTCATCAATAGCTATTAAATTGTGCGGCTCATAGCCGTCAACGGGCAAAAGGTAGTCCAACAGGATCTTTGTGGTGCTCATGGGGTATCCTGGCGCGAGAGAGGAATAAGCCCGCAGATGCACCGTCAGCAACTTATTTTTTCTTTTTACAAGTTTTGCTATTTCGCGCAGTTCTTCACTAGTGGAGAAAATTCCCGGTTCGTACTGAAGCCCCAGGGAAACACCAGCCGCACCCTCGTCCATCGCCTGTTCGAGTAACACCAGCATTTCCTTCATTTCGTCTTTATTCAAAGGAGTTGCGTCAAAACCTCGTATTGAGGTTCTGACTGTTCCGTGTCCGGCCAGCGTCATCATATTGTGCGTCATGCCATTGCGTTTCAAATAATCAAAATACTGCGTCATTGTGGTCCATTGAATGGACATGAGGCCGGACAAGCCCTTTTTTTGAATCAAATCCATATGCGGCGTGTTTTTACTAAATCCGGCGATGCCGAAACCGCACTGACCGGCTACAAAAGTGGTTACGCCTTGGGCGGTAAACGGCAGTTTCATCTCCTCATGTCCTTTAATGGGCAGGTACCAATCCATGTGGGAATGAGCGTCGATAATGCCCGGCATAATTACGAGTCCCGAGCAGTCAACCACGGTAGCATCGGCTTTTATATCGAAGGCGGAAATTCTTTCAATGCGGTTATCAACAATGAGCATGTTGCCGGGAAATCCTTTTTTGTTCGTGCCGTCAACAATAAAACCGTTTTGCAGTAAAGTATAATTTCCGGAGGTCTGCCTGATTAGTGTTTTTTGAGATTTTGGTGACGCGGGCGTGGCATGAGCCTTTTTACCGGCAAAGTTCAGCAAGGGCAGGGCGGATAAAAATGCAAGCGCTTTTCCGGCTATGGTAAGAAATTTTCTTCTGGACGAAAATGTATCAAAAAATATTTCTAGTTTATCTTTGGTGTTTGTTTCGGGCTCAATGGTTTCCATAAAAACCTCTGCAGTTATTTTATTTGTTTTTGTTCATTGTCTGTGTAACTTCAGAGTCCCGTAATGCGGCGGCCAGATCAGAAATAGAGGGGGGTAGCTCACAAACGGGTTTGCCGGTGGAAAGCGCCAGATAATAAATATGGGCAACTTTCTCCAGAAGCTCCGCGTGCAGAATCGCTTTGTCCAGTGTTTTGCCCAGCGCCAGGATACCGTGATTTTGAATAATGTAGGCGTTGGCGTTATTGGCTAATTTTGAACCTACATTTGCCGCCAACTCCGGGCTACCGGAAAGGGCATAGGGAATAACTTCAATAGTCTTCCCCAAAGCAAAAGATACTTCATCAAAAAGAGCGGGAATCGGCGTATTGATAATCGCAAAAACACTGCCGTAAATTTGATGTGTATGTACAACGGCATGAACATCCGACCGATTAGCGTAAACGATGCTGTGCAATCCAGCTTCCACGGAAGGCTTGAGCCCGTCTTTGACTTCTATTGCCTTATTATCAAGACCAACAATACAGATATCGTCAACGGAGATGTCATTATATTTTACAGATGAAGGCGTAATGGCCATTGAATTAACATCGACTCGCACTGAAACGTTTCCGCCGGAACCTCTTAGTGAACCAAAGTAGCCATGTGCGGAAAGCCAGAGGCTGGCATCGAGTATTTCTTTCTTTTTGTTTTTGTATAAAGACATCTATTTATAAAAAACTCCCTATTAAGGTATAAGCGTGCCAGATACGGATGATGTTCTTAAAATACACATAAAAAGCTTTACTTAAGAAAAGAAATAGTTGACGCCATAATTTAATAGCGTTAAATTACTAACATGAAATCTGTATACGCGCAAGTATTTTAAAAATGTCAATCGAAGAAGACGCTGCGAATTATAATAGCGTATCATTATAAACGGTTTGGTTGTGAGCGTGATGTCCGACATGAAAGCGGTTTTAGTAACGGGAGCAAATAGCGGCATCGGTCTGGCTACGTCGGCATATCTTGTCTCTCGAGGTTTTCATGTTTATGCCGGAGCTAGAAATACCGATTTATTAAAAGATTTGTGCAAAAATCCAAATATTATTCCCGTAAAACTCGATGTGACAAATGTTAAAGATTTAATCTCTCTTAAAAAACTTATAGAAAAAAAAGGCAAAGGTCTATTCGGTTTGGTTAATAACGCGGGCATTGCCAAAGTGGGGCCGCTAATGGATGTGAGCGTGGAGGACATCCGCACGCAATTTGAAGTTAATCTCTTTGGCGTTCATCAAGTCACGCAAGCGCTGTTTCCGCTGCTTTTGGAAGCGAAAGGCCGGATTGTGATGATGAGTTCCGACAGCGGTTTTTTTGCCACGCCCTTTGTTGGCCCATATTGTGCCAGTAAATTTGCTTTGGAAGGTTATGCTGATTCCCTGCGTCGGGAAGTTCTAAATCATGGCGTGAAAGTAGTATTGATAGAGCCGGGACGCGTTAAAACGCCTATCTGGCAAAAAAGTGAAAAAGAAATTAAAAAAGGAGGAATAAATCCATCATCTATATTTTGGAAAGAAGCTATGGCGATGGGAAAATATGCCCTGCAAAAAGGGAAAACCAGCGGTTTGCCGCCGCTTGCCGTAGCCAAAACTGTGTGTCAGGCATTGATCGTTAAAAAACCTAAATTGCGATATATTGTTGCGGAAAATAAATTTGAATATCAACTGATGAAAATACTTCCCGCATCATTTGTAGATAAATTAGTGACAAACAAAGTGCAAAAAGTAATCAGAATTACTGCCAAAAAAGATAAGAAATAAATTTGGTGGGCGATGCGAGATTCGAACTCGCGGCATCTGGCTTCGGAGGCCAGCACTCTATCCAACTGAGCTAATCGCCCTTGTAAAAAATGATTCTATAAATCATATGGCAAAATTTAGCCTAAAATTTTAGCTACTGCCTTGTCTTTTTGAGGCATGGTCTTTCCCCAGATAAAAATTGATCCAGGACGAGGTTTGATTAAGATCCCAGTTGCAGGGTGGAACAATGCCATTATCTAATTGCGCTTCTTCACCGTGTTTTTTCAAGCGGGCATAAGCGCGGACATAAATGCACTGTATCTTAAACGGATATACTTCGCACCAGCCCTGGTAACTTCCGCCGCAGGGTCCGTTGCGCTGGTTTTTGGGACACTGCGACATCGGGCAGAGATAGGCGATATCAATCAACGCGCAATCGCCGCAATCTTTGCAATCGAAAATTAAAACTTTCGTCAAGTGTTCCAGTTTGTGAAATATATTTTCCAGTATTGAGCCGGCAATTTTACGGCTTATTGTTTTCATCACACCGTAGAGCTTTTTGCCAGGATCAAACATGAGCATGTGGAAGAAACGGGAGATGCTGTAGGAAATTTCCAGTTTGGCAGCAGCTTTTGCGGATTGCCGGTTAAGTTGCGTTTCCTTATTTAAACCGGTTTTAGGATCATGCTCAAAATAGTAAAAACCGTTCTCCATCTGGTAATCGAAATATTTGATGAGTTCCGTCCATTGCGGGGCAAGCGCTTCACCCTGCCGGATAATTTCTTCGACCTGTTCGTATTTGATGTTGTGGCCGCCGATATGGACTCCGTTAAAACCGATGCCTTTCATAATCGCGTACATGCGTGCGGCGCGCATTATTCTGGCTTTAACCCCTTTATCCGGATTGTTTCTTTCCTGGTTTATTTCCGCCAGCAGTTTATCCGTGACTACAGAACCAGGAAGTTCGTTGTTATTCATCATTCTAGCCGCGCCGTAGGGCAGTATATAAATATTCCCGACAATGGGTACATTGAAACCGCTCTGTTTCAAAAATAGAAATGCTTCGTGAATTTTTCGGGCGTCATATCCAAGTTGCGTGACGATGAATTGTGCTCCGGCAGCAATTTTCTTTTTCAGTTTGTAATACTGCGCCATCTGTTCCGCCTC
>DHGA01000032.1:2884-17391 GCA_002402545.1 Syntrophaceae bacterium UBA4810 | reverse complement strand
GCCTTGATATTCGAGGCCTTTATTCATTTCCGAGATAAGCTGTAATACATGGATTGGGTCGAGATCGAAAACCGGAGAAGGACGACCCATATAGCCCGATACAGGGTAGTCACCCGTCATCACTAAAAGATTTCTCACTCCCGCGCGGTCAAGAGCGTAAAGCTGGCTTTCAATAGAACTGCGGTTTTTGTCTTTACAGGAAAAATGGACAAGGGGTTTAATACCCAGTTTTAAAATTTCGCAGCCGATAAAATCAGCGGACATGGCGGGAATGCCTCCCGGGTTATCCGTTAGACTGAGAGCATGAACTTTTTTGCCGTCCGCGGCGTGCCTGGCGGAAGCAAGAACATTTTCCTGGGCATTTTCTTTCGCGCCTCTTCCCGGCACTAATTCCCACGTAACGGAAAATATATGAGGATCGAGTAAAGCATTTTTAAAAGAATTATATTCCATGAATATCTTTCAGTCCCCAGATTGCTAATTCACAGCTGAAAATCGCATTAACTAAATGAGTTGTCAACTGAATTATTTTAAAGAAATACTTCCTTTAACAGTTGCGCTTAGCTTAAAAATTTGTTATTTTTACGCATGTTTAGTTCAATAAATATTAATACGCAAAGAATTATTTATATAATAATAATTCTTTGCGTTCTTTTTTTATCTGTACCATGCTTTGCCTCAAANNGAAATATTGAATGTCCGTCACTGGACGGCGCCAGATCACACGCGGATCGTTTTGGATATCAATGCGGAACCGGACTACCAAGTTGAACAAGATAATAACATTTTTACCATCACATTTAGAAATACTTTGACAGCAAAACAAATACCTGCGGAAATTGTCCTGAATAAACCGGGAATTAAAAAAATTGTTTTTCATAAGATTGATGCGCGTAATCTGAAAGTTGAATTCCATCTCGATGAACATAAAAAAACGGATGTATTCAGATTAAAAAAATTTCAGGGTAGGCCTGACCGTGTTGTTTTCGATGTAATATTACAGGCGCAATCTGTTCAGGAAGAGGTACTGGCCGAACCAAAACCGCTGGTAAAACGAACCAGAATAATTATCATTGATCCGGGTCACGGTGGAGAGGACCCGGGCGCCATATCCAAAAAAGGCGTGTATGAAAAAAATATCGTATTGGCAATAAGTAAACAAATAAAATCGGAAATTGATAAAATTCCGGGTTTCCAGGCAGTGTTAACGCGAAGCGGCGATTATTATGTGTCCTTCAGTAAGCGCCTGCAAATTGCCAAGGATCTTGATGCCAGTCTTTTTATAAGTGTGCACGCGGACGCCGCGAAAAATCGGAAAGCTAAAGGTTCATCTGTTTATTCATTATCCACGGGAGGAGCAAGCTCTGAGGCTGCAAAACTTCTTGCCAGTAATGAAAACTTATCGGACATTATCGGAGGTGTGACCGGAGTAAATGGGAAAAATGAATTTGATCCGATAATCTTAAATATGTTTCAGGTAAACACGATTAATTTATCCAGAAATTACGCAGAAGTATTAATCAGACAACTAAACAAAATAACATGCACAAAATTCCAAAGTGTTCAGGAGGCGCCTTTTAATGTTTTAAAACTTCCGGATATCCCGGCAGTGCTGTTGGAAGCTGCTTATCTTTCCAATCCCGAAGAAGAAAAACTGTTGAGAAGCAGTGATTTTCAAAAAAGGCTGGCGGCGGCAGTTGCTTCATCAGTAAGTGAATATTTTGGAAATAGCACTAACGTGTATGAATATATCACGGCAAAAAGTATAGAAACTAATACAGAAACAATCAGTAAAATGTCAACTGAAAAATATACTATCAAGCGCGGTGATACGCTTGCTTCAATAGCAAAAAATTATGACACGAATATCGCGGCTATACTAAAACTTAACAACATGAAACTTACAGATAAAATTTATAGTGGCCAAAAGATATTTGTTCCGGCTGCCGGTACGCCAATTTCAGCTTATAAGAAATCGACGTATTACACGGTAATGAAAGGCGACACGCTTTCATCTATTGCCAAGAGTTTTAATACCAACGTCTCGTCTCTTTTGAAGTTAAATAATTTTGATTTACACCAGAGGATATATGTTGGGCAGAAAATTATTGTGCCTTCTGAAGGAACAATAAATATAAAAAAATATAAAGTCAAACAAGGCGATACACTTTATTCGCTCGCAAAAAATAGTTCCATTACAATTGATGAATTATGCGAAATAAATAATATGAAAAGGGAAGATACACTTTATCTCGGGCAAATTTTAAATTTGCCAAAATAAAATTATTCAATCTTAAATTATCATAATAAACAAGATGTTACGTTAAATAATCAAAGCGTTATCTCAACACCTTGATAATAAACTCAATTTATAAAATACAACTAGATTGTTACAATGACTTATGGGATGTGCAATTCAGCATGTCTTTAATTGAAATTTCCGGATGGTGATAACGTTTTTTCTTTTTTGTGTTCTTTGAGTATTGAATGGCTTCTTCCGGGCACCACTGAAGACAGGCAAAACATTGTTCGCAGTGACTCTGCCAGACGGGTTTGCCATCTTTTATAACGATATTTTGCACCGGGCAAATCTTTTCGCAAATCCGGCAGGAATTGCAACTATCATCCGCCCAGAAAGATTTATCCATTTTTTGAATATGCGGAAATGACTTGCGGTAGAAAAAAGAAAAGAGAATGTTTTGCCAGAAGGGGCCTTTTTCCGGCGGCGTTCTTTTTCGCGCTTTTACACATTCAGCTACGTGATTTATTTTTTCCAGAGCCGCATTAAATTTTATCTGCTGTTTTCCTTCGGCAATAGCTCCGCTCCAGGGGATATAATTGCTGGGCATGTCAATGGAAAAGCCGGAGTCAAGATCAATCCCTTTTGAGAGAAAAAGTTGTTTTAACTGGATGAGTGTCGCGGCTACTTGACCCGCGTTAACAGCTAGGGCAAAATAATATCTGGTTGAGTTAGTGTCCAGACGATTTACAAAATCAATTATCACTTTGGGAACACCCCATATATGCACGGGAAAGACAAGACCAACCCTATCGGCAACAGGACGAACTGTTCCCTGATCTAAAGACACTATAGGTATCAAATTAATGTTTTCGAGTTTCTCGGAAAGCTTTTTTGCTATCCAGAAAGAATTACCGGTTCCAGTGAAATAAAAAATATCTGTGTTCATTTATAGCGTCAGGGTAGCAATTTCATTGCTCTGTTATAAACAGACTCTGAAAACCCGTAAACATGATTGCGGTTGATGATGGCAAAAGGAACTTCTTCACTGTCGTCAACATTTTTTCTCTGAGCTGCAATTTCCGGATCATTGTCCATGTTATGTTCGGTAAAAGCGATGTTTTGAGATTGCAGAAATTCACGGGCCTTATCGCAGTCAGAGCATTCGTTTTTTGTGTAAAGAACTATGTCCGGTTTTTTTTCAATAGGCGCAGCAGTTACTGCCTCTTCTGTTGAAACTCCACCGCTTTCAAATTTATGAACTTGTACATTTTTTGGTGATGCGGTTTGAGGAGGCGGATAGTTTGTTATATGCGTCACGCCGGATTCGTCTTCCCATGTGTAATAATCGGCATGAGCGGCGATAAAACATAAAAAGAATAAAAATAAAACTGTTATGAAAAATAACCGTTTTGTCATATTTGCCTCCTGTAGAAAATATCTTCAGCCCAGAGTTATTCTACTGCAAAAATCTAGTATTATTATACAACTTAAATGAAGTTAATGCTACTTTAAATTAAATTTAATTTAGAACATTTAATACAAAAAAACAAACAATTAATTTACAAATAAGGGATTGATTTTCCTATTTTCAGGATTATGTTAAGAGAAATATCATAATTTAAGGAAAAAAATATGTTTGGCCGTTCTGTCACGCTTTTTAAGTTATTAGGTTTTCAAATTAAAGTTGATCTCAGTTGGCTTATTCTGGCAGCGCTTATCACCTGGTCATTAGCCAGTGGGCTTTTCCCGGAATACTATGATAATTTGCCCAGTTCCTCCTACTGGATTATGGGCGCGGCGGGAGCTTTGGGACTTTTTCTATCTATCGTTTTGCATGAACTGGCGCATTCTCTTGTGGCGAGAAATTACGGCATTAATATGAGAGGAATTACGCTGTTTATTTTCGGCGGCGTGGCCGAGATGGAAAATGATCCTCCCAGCCCGAGAGCGGAATTTTTTATGGCGATAGTGGGCCCTTTATCTAGTGCCGCAATCAGCATTAGTTTGTTTATTGTCGCGTTTTGGGCGCAGCACACGGGTTTACCGGTCGAATTCAAAGGAGTGGTGAATTATCTGGCATGGCTCAATATGATTTTGGCTGTGTTTAATTTGGTTCCCGCGTTTCCGCTGGATGGCGGAAGAGTGCTGCGTTCATTTTTGTGGAAATGGAAAAATAATTTACGCTGGGCTACTTCTATTGCCTCAAGAGTCGGTTCTGGTTTGGGTATGGCCTTGATTATTGCCGGGATAATTTTAATTTTTATGGGCAATTTTGTAGGTGGATTGTGGTGGTTTATGATTGGATTGTTTATCCGTTCGGCCGCGCAAAGAGCCTATCAGCAGTTATTAGCCAGAGGTATATTTCAGTCAAAAAAAGTTAAAGACTTTATGGTAAAAGATCCTCTGACCGTGCCGCGTACTTTATCGCTGCAGGAATTTGTCGATGATTATGTCTATAAACATAATTATCAGATGTATCCGGTGCTTTCCTTCGGAAAATTAGCCGGTTGTGTTTCTGTTAATAATGTAGCCTCAATCCCGCGAGATGAGTGGCCGACACAGACTTTAAGCACAATCCTCACGCCCTGTAGCTCCGAAACATCAATTAGCCCGGAAGAAGACGCGGACCAAGCGCTGGAAATTATGAACCGCACCGGTAACAGCAGGCTGATGGTCGTGGACGGAGATAAACTGGTGGGGATTATCACGCTGAAAGATATGCTTAAATATTTATCGCTGAAAATTGAATTAAATGATGTGGAAACAAAATAATCTTAATTTCGGTAAAAAAAAGACCGATGTTTTATTATATTCTTAAGAAAAGGCACCATTCTAATGTTTTTTAACGCCGAAATGAGAGCAATCTGGCTATAATATCGGGAAGGATCGCGCAAAATCTGTGACCCGGACATAGTTATGGCAATGCCGCCGATCAGTGCTATATTTATAGCGTCCAGCATCGGACGAAGTGTTTTGCCAATCTCTCCATGGTGCATGCTGTAAAACGTATGCTTCAGCTCGGTGTTCTCGCCTATGTCGTCAACAGAAACGGCGGCCGAGCCTATATCAATTACGATAAACAAGCGTAAGCGCATAATTCTGAAAAAGCGATTGTATAAAGCATGCCGCTTTTCTTTTTTTCAAATATTGAAATTAATCGGGAAAAAACTTTTTTACAAAAAAAAGATAATGTGCAAAGTTAGAAGCGAATAAAATAAATGGACATAAAATTATTAAATATTTAAAGAACAGAAATTTTATTTTTATCGCCGCCATCATTTTTGGGCTAGGCCTGCCACAGGCAGGCGTCTGGTCAAAAAATATCATGCTGCTGGCGCTCGCAGTGGTGATGAGTTTGGCTACAACCGCGGTTCCCAATAATTTTATTCGCTCCGGTCGCAGGTTAATTGAGCCATTTGCCGCTGGCATCATCCTGCCTTATCTTGTTTTGGGTGTCCTGCTTTTGTCACTGGCCTATTTGTTTATATCAAATGATAATATACGCATCGGGTTTGTGCTTGTTGCCGCCGTGCCGCCGGCGGTGGCCGTAATTCCTTTTACCGCTATATTAAAGGGGGATGTTTCTTATACGCTGGCAGCTACGGTAAGCGCTTATCTGGCCGCGCTTTTGGTTATGCCCCTGATGTTTTTCCTGTTTATTGCCGATGAATTAAGCCAGACATGCAAGCTGATCGAAGTAATTATTTTACTGATCATCTTGCCTATGGTTGTCTCCAGGATCATCCTTTTTTTTAATTGGCAGGAGAAAATAGACAGATTTCGCGGCCCGGTTACTGATTGGGGATTTTTTATCGTCCTCTACACGCTGGTTGCTCTCAACCGGGATTTGATTTTTGCGCGACCGGATCTTTTATTGCCGGTTGTCCTGATTATTTTCGGGGCGATATTCATTCTTGGTTTTATCGTGGAAAAAGCAGGTAGCTTGCTGAATAGGGATAGGGCACAAACAACATCCTGGGTGCTTTTGAGCACACTGAAGAATCAGGGCATAGCGGGAGGTCTGGCCGTTACTTTATTTCCTGAGGAGACGGCCCTTCCATCAGCTGTTTACACCGCATTTATGATATTATATTTTATGTGGCTGGATTTCCGCCGCAAGCGTCAAAAAATATAGAGCTTTCATCTTTTAAGAAAAATCGTTTCATTCCCCGATAATTTTTTTGATGATTTTAAGTAAATATTTCCGGTGCGGGTAAGTGGCGGATAAGGGATCGAGCCTGCTCGAACTTTTCAGAATACTTTTTGTATGCGAAAAGGTTTCAAAGCTTGCCCTGCCGTGATATGAGCCCATGCCGCTTGCTCCTACGCCGCCGAAGGGCATAAAATGCGATACGATGTGGAAAATGGTGTTATTGATTGCGCCGCCGCCGAAGGAAATATCGGAAATTATTTTTTTTTGTATTATTTTGTTATCAGTAAAAAGATAAAGGGAGAGAGGCTTCGGTAGCTGACGTATTTTCTTTATAGCTTCCTGAATGTCTGAATATACAAGCACGGGCAGCAGGGGGCCGAAAATTTCCTCCTGCATAATCGGCTCTTGCCATTTCGCGGGGTAGATAACGGTTGGTTCAATATAACGTTCAGCGGAAATTGTTTTGCCTCCGGAAAAAATGTTTGTCCCCTCAAGCAAGCCGGTCAGACGCTGAAAGTGGCGTTCGTTGATTATCCGGCAGTATCGCGGATGGGCGTAAGGATCTTCACCGTAAAATTCACGGATAGCTTTTTTTATTTCTGCAAGAAATTCTTCTTTAATGCTCGCGTCCACCAGCGCATAGTCCGGGGCGATACATGTCTGCCCCGCGTTGATAAATTTTCCCCAGGCGATTTTGCGCGCTGCAAGTGTTACATTTGCGTCCGCATGCACCATGGCAGGGCTTTTACCGCCTAATTCCAAAGTTACAGGAACGAGATTATTCGACGCCGCAGACATGATCGCTTTTCCCACAGAAGGGGAGCCGGTGAAAAAAATATGGTCGAAGGGTAGATTCACAAGAATCTGTGTTTCTGCGGCTGAACCCGGAAGGACATGAATGTATTCTTCGGGGAAGTTTTCATTAATAAGTTTTTGCGCTACGGCCGCGGTATGAGCGGAAATTTCCGATGGTTTAAGAATGGCGGTATTCCCGGCGGCGATAGCGCCGGCCAGAGGAAGCGTAAGCAACTGAAACGGATAATTCCATGGCGCGATGATTAAGACCGAGCCGTAAGGTTCCCTGTAAAGATAACTTTTGGAGGGAAACAAAAATGAGGGTGTTTTTACTTTCTCTTTTTTTGCCCATTTGTGAATATTGGAGATGGCATAGTTTATTTCATCATAGACGCCTGCAATTTCCGTGACATAACCATCCATGGAAGCCTTATGCAGGTCTTGATATATGGCGTCGAGTATTTCGTGTTCATGATCCTTAATGATGCCTTTGAGTTTTCGGAGCGTTTTGATGCGAAAATCAATATTTTTAGTTATGCCCGACAGGAAGAAATCTTTCTGTTTATTTAACAGCGAAGCAAAACTATCATTTTGCATAGGTCGTACCTCAATAATTAATGCGTCAAGATATAATTTACGAATAATATAAAGCACGTCGCCTGATGCGTCAAGCAAAGTAAATAGCGGGCAATGGAAACTTCCGAAAAATAGATCGCATTGAATCGCCCGTTATTCATGATGGGTTAACTTATTTGATTCTAAAGCAGAATTCAGGATGGCGATAATACGCAACAATATAATGTCAAGATATCCGAAGGCAAAATTGGCGGTAGACGGTACTCCTATTAATCTTGACAATTATAATACAATCCATTAGCTTAGCACGTTAATTTGAGGTAAATACTTTTTTTCGGGCAAAGAGTTGCCAGTTTCAGGTACGTGTTCGAGAGATAACCTTTTCTGGTTAATTATTTTGAAGAGTTTCGGTGCCTGAAAATAAATTAAGGTGGGGGTTGCGATGATCGGAGTCCTTATTACAACACACGGAAATTTGGGAAGTGAGTTAATTAAAGCCGCCGAGCTGATTAAAGGTCTGCTAATTGATGTATTACATGTAAGCGTTGATCAGAAAAGTAACGTGGAAGAGATTAAAAAAGAAATCGGCAGCGCCATAAAAAAACTCGATAAAGGCAGAGGCGTTTTGATATTGACTGACTTATTTGGTGGCACACCTTCAAATATCTCGCTTTCCTTTATGAAAGAGGAAAAAGTAGAAGTTGTAACGGGAGTTAATTTGCCCATGCTGCTAAAGCTTTCAGAAATAAAAGAAGGAATGTCGTTGCGTGAATCGGCTTGCTTTATAAAAGAGCATGGGCAAAAGAATATCTACGTGGCCAGTGAATTGTTAAGCAAGAAAGCTCTCGGGTAGAATTTTGATTCAGGATTTAAACATAGAACTGGTCCGCGTCGATAACAGGCTGGTCCATGGACAGATATTGGAATCGTGGGTTCCCTATGTAAACGCGCAATGCATAGTTGTTGTTGATGACACCATTGCCGGAGACGTTTTTAATGAAACAGTAATCAGAATGGCAGTCCCCAGTAAAATTAATTTGATAATTAATAAAGTTGAAGATTTCGCTCATAATTATGTTTTCGCTCGTAACAGCGGTAAGAACACGATAGTTTTGTTTAGAAGTATTAAAGACGCGTGCAAAGCTTTTGATATGGGATTTCATTTTGATAAATTAAATATCGGCAATATCCATCATGATGAATTTAAAGTATGTTGTTCTCCTTCCGTTTTTTTATGTGATACAGAAATAGACGACCTGCTGAAGTTGTTAGAAAACGCGGGTGTCATTGTCGAATTAAAAAGAGTGCCCCGAGAAAAAGCTGTGAATATCAAAGAGGCGCTCAAAAATATTTGTCAAATATAATCAGAAAAAGTAGGTAGTTTACTTGCTGACACAAATTCTTTTATTATCTTTTTGTGGCGGCCTGTTTTGTTTAGACCGCGTTTTTATTCAGGCAATGATCTCCCGCCCGGTTATCATCGCGCCTCTTGCCGGGCTTCTTTTAAACAATATCTATGCGGGATTGATTATTGGTGCGTTTATTGAACTTATCTGGATTGACCGAGTACCTATAGGAACATATGTTCCTCCTAATGACTCTATAGCGGCGGTTGTGGCGACTGCTGTTGCTGTAATCTCCGGTCAGAAAGTCGGCGGAGTATTTCCTCAGCTGATCGCGTTGTCCATACTGATTGCAATTCCTTTCGGCATTTTGGCCAAGTATATGGACATATATATTATTAGAACAAACGAAGCTATGTCAGAGCGAGCTCTCGTAGACGCCAAAAAAAATCAAATCAGCAAAATAGAAAATAAAGTATTTTGGGGATTAACAAAAGTATTCTTGTTTACCAGCTTTTATCTTTTTTTTGCTCAAATCATCGTTGTCCCTCTGATGATATGGATTTACCCGATACTTCCTGAAAAAATTATGACGACTCTGCTTTTTGCAAATTATTTTTTGCCGCTTTTAGGCATTGCCGTAGCAATAAATACTTTCAAGCTGCGTGGCGCGATTCCCGTATTTTGCGCTATATTTTTGATTGTGGCCGCACTTATGGAATATTTCCATGTCCGTTGAAAACAGGGTATTTGAAGTAAGCGCGGATTTAATGACAAAGGAAGACATTCCTGAAATTTTAGACATTGAAAAGGAATCATTTCCCGCGCCCTGGTCGGAGGGCATGTTTGTGGGAGAAATCAACAATTCAATGTCATATTGCATATCCGCCCGCGCAAAATATAAAAGTGAAAGCATTCTTGCCGGATACATAATTTTTTGGATGGTAAGTCCTGAAATTCATTTACATAATATTGCGGTAAAAAAAGAATTCAGAAGACAGAATCTGGCTTCTAATTTGCTCGATGTTATGGATGATATAGGGAGAAAAGCGGGTGCTAAAGTGGTTACGCTGGAAGTTCGACCTTCCAACACCATGGCAATAAAACTTTACGAAAAAAGAGGTTTTGTAGTAAAAGGAATCAGAAAGAAATATTACACGGAAACCGGGGAAGACGCGCTGGTTATGTGGGCGGATATAAAATGAAAAAAAATGTTTATATCGGAGATATTTTTAAAAACGAGGAAGTAGCGCAGGATTGTTTTCTGATGAGCGTAGCCCTGCATTCTTCATTTCCTGATCCACAGCCTGGCCAATTTGTGATGTTGAGGATTTCCGGTATTTCTGAACCTTTTTTGGCAAGACCATTCAGCATTTATTCGTTTCAAAGAGAAAGGGCTTTCTGCCGGATCGATTTGCTTTATCAGGTTGTGGGAAAAGGTACACAGATTTTAGCTGGCTTGATTAAGGCAACACAGGTAGAAATTATCGGGCCTCTTGGTAATGGATTTGATATTCCACAAAGCTACGTGAACCTTGTTCTTATTGCCGGGGGGATGGGTGTGGCGCCTTTGTCTTTTTTGGCAGAAGATCTGCAAAAAAAAGCATGCTCAGCGTCATCCAAAGTGTATATTTATTTAGGGGCAAAAAATTCCGAGGCGCTAATCGGAGTGGATAAAATAAAAAAAATCTCCTGCACAGCAGCAATTTGCACCGATGATGGCAGTAAAGGTGAAAAAGGTTTTGTAACTCAATTATTTCAGAAAGATTTAAAAAATTACAAACCGGAAAACACATCTATTTTTGCCTGCGGGCCAAAGGAAATGTTGAAGGCCTTGGCACGAATATTAAGAGGAACAAAATATAGTTGTCAGGTTTCTTTGGAGGAACGCATGGCTTGTGGTGTGGGAGCGTGTCTTGGCTGCGCTGTTCCTGTGAAGCAAGCTAAAAGCGCAATAGGATACAAGCGGGTATGCGCTGATGGCCCGGTGTTTGATATAAACGAGATTGTCTGGAAATAATATTAGTATAATGAAAAATAATTTATTCACAAACATGTCCGTTAAAATCGGGAAGCTGAAATTGAAAAATCCCGTCATGACAGCATCCGGCACTTTCGGCTACGGTGAAGAATACGCTGATTATGTCGATTTGAACAAACTTGGCGCAATTGTTGTTAAGGGATTGTCTTTAAAGCCCAGGGCGGGCAATCCGCCGCCGCGTATTATGGAAACTACAGGCGGTATGCTCAATGCCGTTGGCCTGCAAAATATTGGAGTGGATGCCTTTATTGAAGAAAAACTTCCATTCCTGCGTCAATATGAAACAAAAGTTATCGTCAACATTTATGGCGAAAGTTATGATGAATATAAAAAAGTAGCTCAAAAATTAAGTTCAGCAAAAGGTGTGCACGCGCTGGAGGTAAATATTTCCTGTCCTAATGTGCAGAAAGGCGGCCTTAGTTTCGGCGCAGATCCAAAAACTGCCGCTACGGTTACGCGCAAAGTAAAAGACGCGACAGACCTGCCCGTAATCGTCAAACTAACTCCTAACGTGACGGATATTACCACTATTGCCATGGCAGTGGAAAAAGCGGGAGCGGACGCGATATCTCTTATCAACACAATTACCGGAATGTCCGTGAATATTTTAACCAAAAAGCCACGCCTGAAAAACATTACCGGCGGCTTATCCGGTCCGGCGATAAAGCCGGTTGCCCTGCGCATGGTGTGGCAGGTTCTGCAGAAAGTTACAGTTCCAATTATCGGCATCGGCGGGATAATGTGTGCCGAAGACGCGCTGGAGTTTTTGATTCTAGGCGCTAAAGCGGTGCAGATCGGCACGGCAAACTTCATCAATCCGCAGGCAACCATTGAAGTAATTACAGGCATTGAAAGATACATGCAGATAAGCAATATCGCAAACATCAATAAAATCATCGGCACATTCAAACCATAAATTTGTTTATTAAATGCGAATTAAATCTGAGGAAATTGTTGAAGGCGTTTATCAGATTGGTGGAACTGGTATTACTAATGCCGATGACGCGGCTGTTTATCTGATAGATTTCGCGGGCGAGCAAGCCATGATTGATTCCGGCGCGGGAAGAAGTTTTTCACAGCTTGTGAATAATATTGAAGAACTAGGTTTCAGTGCAACTAAAGTATCAAAGTTGATTTTGACGCACTGCCATATTGACCATGTCGGCGCGGCGCCTTTTTTTAAGAAACAGTATGGGGCTAAAATAGTAATTCATGAATTGGACGCGCAGGCCGTGGAAATGGGCGATTCGCAAAAAACAGCAGCAAGCTGGTATGGATCTGATTTTCCGCCAACAAAAATTGACGTAAAACTCACCGGAGCAAAGGGCAAATTAAAATATGGCGAAGATGCATTGCAATGGCTGCACACTCCCGGCCACACGCCCGGTTCTATTTCTCTTTATCTGGAGAGAGACGGTAAAAGAATTCTTTTCGGTCAGGATATACACGGACCTTTTCATAAGTCTTTTGGCTCCGATATCAACGCCTGGAAACAATCAATGATCAAACTGCTGGAGCTCAATGTCGATATTTTGTGCGAAGGCCATTTTGGAATATATCAATCGAAAGAAAAAGTACGCGAATATATAGAGCGGTATCTTGAAGAATACGAATAGAAATATTTCGAAAAGTCATTCAGGTAAAATTAAAAGTATAATTTGTCATTCCGTGCAGCGAAGCGTGACTGTGAACCTGCCCCGTACCTGATACGGGGGAATCCAGTATTTTATAAATTGTTTTTGCCTGAAAAAAACTGGATACCGGCTTTTGCCGGTATGACGGTTGTAGTGGTGCTATGATAATACGTTAAAGGCTTCATTCAAGCGGTAGATATAGAACCTACTTTTTTAGACTGTCTTTTATTCCCACGGCAATTTCTCTTACCTTGCTCATTGCTTCATTCTCATCAATCGTCAGAAGTTTTCGTTTTTCCATGACAACATTTCCGTTAATGATTACAGTGTCAACATCCGCGCCGCTAGCGGCATAGACCAGATGTGAATATTCATTATATAATGGCGTTAGGTGAGGTTTATTGAGGCCAATTATTATGATGTCCGCTTTTTTGCCGATTTCAATCGAACCGGTTATTTTTTCTATCCCGAGAACTTTTGCTCCGTCAATTGTCGCCATGCGGATAACCGTTTGCGCGTCCATTACTGTCGGGTCCAGCCGCGCGACTTTATGCAGTTTAGCGGCAAGCGACATATCTTTAATTACATCAAGATTATTGTTGCTGGCGCAGCCATCCGTACCCAGGCCTACTGTTACTCCCGCTTTTAGCATGTCAGGCACAGGGGCAATGCCGCTGGCGAGTTTCATATTACTGGCCGGATTATGTACAATCTTGCAATTATGTTTGGCAAAAATATTGATGTCTTCGTTATCTAGGTAGACGCAGTGGAAAGCGATGAACTTATCATCGAGATAGCCGATGTCCTGTAAAAAAGAAACAGCTCCCTTGCCGAATTTCTCTTTAAGCTGGTCGCGTTCCTCTTTATTCTCCAGCAGATGAATTCCCACAGGCGCGTTAAATTTATCGGCAAGTTTTTTTGCATTGGTCAAAAGAGGAGGGGAGCAGGTATAAAGAGCGTGCGGTTCGACAATAATATTTATGAGCGGATCGTCTTTCCATTTTTCGAGCAGCATACGCGTGTAGGCCAGTCCTTCTGCTGGCGTTTTTGCATTGGGGGAAGGAAAATCAAAAAGCACTTCACCAACCAGGCAGCGCATGCCCGCTTCTTTTGCCGCGCGCGCTGTTTCATCCTCAAAAATATACATATCTTTAAATGTCGTAGTGCCGGATTTTATCATTTCCGCGCAGGCGAGCATTGTGCCCCAATAGGCGAGATTTTTATTAACGTTCTTCGCTTCCGCGGGGAAAATATAATTATTGAGCCAATCCATCAATTCCATATCGTCGGCAATACCGCGAAAACAGGTCATCGCCGCGTGTGTATGGCAATTTACAAAACCTGGCATAATCAGTGAATTTTCCGCGGTGATTATTCTTTTTGCGTTGTATTTTTTGGAGATGTCAAAACTGGAGCCGATGGCGATTATATCGCATTTATCAATGGCAATAGACACGTTTTCCAAGTGTGTATTTTGCTCATCCATGAGCAGGATTTTCCCGCCCGTGATAACTAAATCAACTTCCTGCATAGACTTATCCGTTTGAATGATTACACATAGTGTTTAACATATCTTTTATAATTTGTCACTTAATCGACTCGCTGATTTTATCAATCATTTAAAGATAATATGAATCCTTGACACTGTAAATCAAAAATAATATAAGCGCTGAGATTCCGGCATTATGCCCATCACACGCCTGGGTGGCGGAATTGGTAGACG
>DHGA01000032.1:0-2733 GCA_002402545.1 Syntrophaceae bacterium UBA4810 | reverse complement strand
TAGCCGAAAATTTTGAAATATCTGCAATAAAGCATCTATGCTAATACTCAATTAAAATGTGTAAACGATTGAAATATGATAAAAAAATGTATTTAATTGACTTGCGGTCAAAATTGGTCTAGAATTTATCAAATTTGAAGTTCTATTCTAAAAAAAGGAGAAGTAAAAACATGGCAGCAAATTTTTTGTATTCCACGCGTGACCACAAATTTATTTTAAAAGAATGGTTGGACCTTTCTAGGGTTCTTGAAGCAGGACGATTCAAAGGAGGCTACTCTGTAGACGACATTGATTCTATTTTGGAGAATGCGATGAAAATCGCTAAGGAAGCTATCGCACCCACTAATGAAGATGGTGATACAATTCACGCCGTTTATAAAAATGGAAAAGTAACCGTTCCTGAATCATTCAAAAAGGGCTACTGGGCTATCCAGGAAAACGGCTTGGGTTCAAGCAATGCCGATCACGAAGACCCCAGTTCCATGCCTTTATGCGTAATGGGCGCAACCAACGAGTTTCTGGCCGCAGCCAACGCCGCACTGGGTCCTTATGCTATGGCAACAACCGGCTCATCCGGTCTGATCCGCGACTTCGGCAGCGATAAGGTGAAAAAAATCTTTCTGCCTAAAATGTACAGCGGCCAGTGGGCCGGCACCATGGACCTGACAGAACCTAACAGCGGTTCGGACGTAGGGGACATCGCTACTAAAGCCTTTCCGACCGATGAGCCCGGCGTTTACAAAATTGTCGGCACCAAATGCTTCATTACCGGCGGCGACCAGGATATTACCGAAAACATCATCCACCTGACTCTGGCCCGCGTCGAAGGTAGCGTGCCTGGTACCAAAGGAATATCCCTGTTTGTCGTACCCAAGTACTGGCCCAACGAAGCCGGTGATGTTGGTGAATTCAACGATGTCAACTGCGGCGGGATTGAACATAAAATGGGCATTCGCGGCTCGGCCACCAGTATCGTTAATTTCGGAGAGGAAAATAAATGCCGCGGCTACCTGCTGGGGAATCCCCCGGTTGAGGGTAAAGGCGAGGGCATGGCCCAGATGTTCCAGATGATGAACGAGGAACGCGCTGTTACCGGACTGGCGGCTAACGCAGCAGCCACTGTCTCTTATAACAATGCAGCCATGTACGCCGCCGGGCGCATCCAGGGGCGTCAGATCACCAATCCCAAAGCTGGCAGAGTTCCCATCATTAATCACGAAGATGTGCGCCGCATGCTGATGTTTCAGAAGTCCATCACCGAGGCCAGCCGGGCCATGATCTGCATGTCCTATTACGCAATGGATGTCGCGGAAAACACTGATGATGAAAACGAACGCAATCGCGCCAAAGCCTTTGTCGAAGTCAACACACCAATCATCAAGGCTTGGTGCTCGGACTTAGCGTTTTTATGTGTCTCGGAGGCTATGCAGTGTTATGGCGGCTACGGCTTCTCGGAAGAGTATCCCATCGCGCAGCAGCTTCGCGACTGCCGGATTTACCCCATCTGGGAAGGCACCAATTATATCCAGTCGATGGACCTCATCGGCCGCAAATGGATGATGGCCGGAGGAAAGGTTTTCGCAACCTGGTTTGCAGAGTTGGAAAAATTTACGGCCGAGCAAAAAGACCACCCCATCCTATCCGCTCAGGTAGCCCTTCTGGCCGAGGCGATAAACCAGTACAAGGAAATTCAAGCCGCCATGGCCGGGTATGTGGGACAGGGCAAATTCGGCATGATTGGTTTCTTTGCAACAAGAATTCTTCACGCGACTGGCTATATTTACGGCGCCAAACTGCTCTTAGAGCACGCCGTAATTGCCCAGAAAAAAATTGACGAACTCGGCAAAGAACATTTTGAACATCCCTACTACGCGGGCAAAGTAGCTTCTGCCAAGTTCTTCGCTCATAACCTGCTGCCCAACGTAGGCATGACCCTGAAGGTCATCAAAGAAGGCGACACTTCCGTGATGGAAATCCCTGAAGCATCCTACCTTCTCGTATAAAATAAATATTTGCGGCGTGGCAGAGCATTATCTGCCACGCTTTTTTTGTTTTCCTATTTATGATTTATTATCACGCATTTTTACCCGCAAATGTTTAGTTGATATCAAGAAAGGATATCAGCATCAACACATGATATAATAATTTAGGCTCTAGATTAGTTAAGCGGCACTAAAAGTGCTAAAAACTAGTCATGTCAATAAGTAACTGGTACATAAAACGTTCAAGAATTTCGGAGGCAAAATTCAGAGAATTAGTAAGGTATTTTTCTCTCGATTTAAATGCTCATATAATATTTATTTTAACTGATTTAAATCGTAATACGGTTAACCGGTATTTGCTCTTGATCAGAAAAAGGATTGCCGAACACTGTGAGCAATCATCGCTTTTTTCCGGAGAAATAGAAGTTGATGAATTCTACTTCGGAGACGGAAGAGTCAAAGGGAAGTGTGGCCGTGGTGCCTATAATAAAACTCCTGCCTTTGGCTTTTTCCAGCGAGGCGGCAAGGTCTATACGGAAATAGTTGCTGCTTGTTTCCGAAAGACCATGCAGGCCATTATTCTCGGCAAATTAGACCCGGGAAAGCATTAATAACTCCAACTCTTTGCGCGGCTATAATGGCCTGGTTGACTTGGGATGCAAAAAGCATTATCGTGTGCATCATGGAAAGAATGAATTTACCAAGGGCAAAAAGCACATTAACGGCCCGGAAGATTCGGATAAAAAAGTTA
>DHGA01000109.1 GCA_002402545.1 Syntrophaceae bacterium UBA4810 | reverse complement strand
CTTCAGGATCAATGCCTCTTTCAAATCTAAAAGCGGCTTCTGTTGGCATAGCTAATTTGCGCGCTGAACGGCGGATAGAAACTGGATTGAAATACGCGCTTTCGAGAAGAATAGTGGCTGTGTCTTCTTTTACTTCGGAATTTAATCCACCCATAATCCCGCCGATAGCAACCGGTTTTACGCCGTCGCAAATAAGCAGTGTTTCATCGGTTAATTTGCGGCTCTTGCCGTCGAGCGAAATAAATTCTTCATTCTTCTTTGATTTTCTGACGATGATTTTATTTTTTTCCAAATAACGGAAATCAAACGCGTGAAGGGGCTGCCCCATCTCCAGCATGACAAAATTTGTCACATCAACTATATTGTTTATGGCGCGCATCCCGCACGTTTCCAATCTTGTTTTCAGCCAGACAGGCGATGGACCTATTTTCACGTTTTTTATCATTCTGGCAGTGTAACGCGGACAAAGTTCCGCATCCATTATCTTCACTGAAGCAAGCGATTTTATATTTTCAGAGGTTTCTTTGATACTGACTTTCGGCATTTTTATTTTTTTGCCGGTTAATGCCGCGATTTCGCGCGCTATACCAATTACACTCAAACAATCGGCGCGATTAGGCGTGATACTTATATCAAAAACCGTGTCTTCCAAATCCAGCGCTTTTTCCAGAGCTTTTCCCGGCTTCATGTTCTTCGGCAGCTGCATAATGCCGGACGCGTCTTCGCCTATCGCCAGTTCCGCTTCCGAACAAAGCATTCCTTCAGAGGTCTCGCCACGTAAGACAGAAGGTTTGATAGTATAACCTCCGGGAATTGTCGCTCCTACTTTGGCCAGGGGGACAACATCGCCCGCTTTTATATTTTTGGCTCCGCACACTACAGGATATTTTTTCGATCCGTCGGTCACCTCACAAAGGGAAAGCTTATCCGCGTTAGGATGAGGTTTTACGGAAATTATTTTCGCGGCGACAACGCCTTTAAATTCAGGGGATATCTCTTTTACTGATTCGACTTCCAGACCAGACATAGTAAGGCGCTCGGCAAGCTTTTCCGCCTTTAAATCTATATCCACATAGTCTTTAAGCCATTTGAGGCTAACCAGCATAAGATGAAATTCTCCTAAAATTGCCTGAGGAATCGAAAGTCGTTTTCGTAAAATAAACGAATATCGGAAATTCCGTATTTGAGCATGGCCATGCGCTCCACTCCGAGGCCAAAAGCAAAACCCGTGTATTTTTCTGAATTGTAATTGACGTATTTAAATACCGCGGGATCAACCATGCCGGAACCTAATATTTCGAGCCAGCCGCTTTGCCCGCAGACACGGCATCCTTTGCCCCTGCACATAACGCAACAGATATCCACTTCCGCGGAAGGTTCGGTAAACGGGAAAAAACTGGGACGGAAGCGAATCTTTGTCTCCTGGCCGAATATTTTTTTCAAAAATACCGTCAGAATTCCCTTAAGGTCGCCAAAAGTGATGCCTTCATCGACCAGCAATCCCTCGATTTGATGAAACATCGGCGTGTGCGAAACATCAGAATCCCGCCTGTAAACCTTGCCGGGAGATAATATGCGCACGGGAGGTTTAACTTTCTCCATCACTCTAACCTGAACGGGTGATGTGTGCGTGCGCAGAACTATATTTTCTTCGATATAAAAAGTGTCCTGCATATCGCGCGCCGGATGATCTTTAGGAATGTTGAGCGCTTCAAAATTGTAATAATCGAGTTCTATTTCCGGTCCTTCGACAATGGAAAAACCAAAAGACGAGAATATCGAGCAGATTTCGTTGCTGATCTGTGTTATCGGATGAATTCTGCCGTACTTTATGGCACGGCCCGGCAGCGTTACATCGATTTTTTCTTTCAGTAATTTATTTTCTTTTTCGTTTTGGGATTGTTTGTTTAGTTCTTCTTCAATTCTGGAGGTAAGAAAAATTTTTATCTCATTGCATCTTTTTCCGAATAAGGCTCGCTGTTCTTCAGGAACCTGGGCGATATTGCGCAACTGCCCGGTAAGAAGTCCCTTTCTTCCAAGATATTTTGTTCTGATAAGAAGAATTTGTTCCTGGTTTGATGCTTCCTGAAGTTCTGCAAGAGCGTTATTTTCCAGCCGTTGAAGATCTTCTATCATGCCGCCTGCTCGCCTTTTACCGTTTCCACAATTTTGGCAAAACCCTGCGGATCATTTACGGCCAGCTCCGCCAGGATTTTACGGTCCAGTTCTATACCTTCTTTTTTCATGCCGTCCATCAGCCTGCTGTACGATATATTATGCGAACGAGCAGCCGCGTTAATGCGGGCAATCCATAATTTTCTAAAATCTCTTTTTCTCGCCCTACGGTCACGATAAGCGTAAGCTAAAGCTTTATCGACAGCTTCTGTGGCGGTTCTTAAAAGTCGGCCACGGGCGCCGAAGAATCCTTTCGCCAGCTTAAATATTTTTCTTCTTTTTTTGCGGGCGGTAACACCCCTTTTTACTCTTGACATTTCTTCATCTCCTATTTGCTGATAAGTAATTCGTGTTTAATTCCCTATAAATAAGGGATCAGCCTTTTAATTTCTTTGAAATTTGCCGATTTGACCAACGCCGCTTTTCTTAAGGCTCTTTTCCTTTTCGTCGTTTTTTTAGTCAGAATATGGCTGGCAAACGCCTTGCTTCTCTTAATTTTGCCTTTGGAAGTCACGGTAAAGCGCTTAGCCGCTCCTCTGTGTGTTTTTAATTTTGGCATTTAATCCTCTCTTGGTTTTTATTGTTTTTTGGGAGAAACAATCATAACCATGCTTCTTCCCTCCAAACGCGGTTCCTGATCGATAACACAATGATCAGTTAACTGCGCTTTTATATTGTCCATTAATTTACGGCCTATTTCCGTGAATGCAATCTCCCTGCCCCTGAAAACCATCGATATTTTAACTTTATCATGCTGGTCTAAAAATTTTCTAATATGTTTTATTTTTACCTGTATATCATGTTCTTCTGTTTTAGGGCGTAATCGTATTTCTTTTACATGGATAACAGTCTGGCTTTTTTTTGCATCGTGTAATTTTTTGCTCAGTTTATACATGTATTTTCCGTAATCCATTATTTTACAAACAGGCGGTTCGGCGTTAGGTGATACTTCCACCAAATCCAATACGGCTTTTTCGGCATGGCCCAGAGCTTCTTCCAATGATATGACTCCTAACTGCTCGCCTTCTTCGTTGATTACACGAACACTGGCCGATTTTATTTCCCGGTTGATTCTTAAATCTTTAGCTATATTCCACCTCCTGAATTAAATAGGTTTAATTAAACAGTTACTTCTTCTTTTCACACATTTCTTTAACAAGAGCAATAAATTCTTGTACCGGCAAAGCTCCCAGATTGCTGCCGTCACGAACACGCGGCGCGACAGTTCCTGCTTCCATTTCCTTGTCGCCGATAACCAGCATGTAAGGAATTTTCTGTATCTGCGCCTGACGTATTTTATAACCTAATTTTTCATTTTCAAAATATTTTTCAGCGCGAATACCCGCTTGAGTTAATTTATCATAAACTGTTTCGGCATAAGGAATATGTTTATCCGTCACCGTCAATATTATGCACTGTGTAGGCGAAAGCCAAACGGGAAATGCCCCCGCATAATGTTCGATAAGCACTCCCATAAAGCGTTCTATGGCGCCTAAAATAACCCGGTGTAACATTACTGGACGGTGCCTTTCGCCATCCGCGCCGATGTAAGTTAAATCGAATCTTTCCGGCAAAGTAAAGTCGCATTGAATTGTGGCACACTGCCATTTTCTTTTCAAGGCATCTTTTAATTTGAAATCAATCTTCGGTCCGTAAAAAGCTCCATCCCCTTCATTGACCTTATACTCTATTTTGTTGTCTTCCAGCGCGTTTCTCAGGGCATCGGTTGCCAGCTTCCAGTCTTCGTCAGTACCGATATAATCCGCGGGTTGTGTGCTTAGCTCAACTTCATATTCGAAACCGAAAATTCCCATCGCGTAATGCACGAAGTCCGCAATCGCCCGAATTTCTGAATTAAGCTGCTGGGGAGTGCAAAGAATATGCGCGTCATCCTGCGTAAATTGCCGGACTCTCAGCAACCCATGCAGTACGCCTGTTTTTTCATGACGGTGCACAGTGCCTAATTCAAAATAACGCAAGGGGAGATCTCGGTAAGAACGGATTTTTGATTTATAGATGAGCATGTGAGCAAGGCAGTTCATCGGTTTTATCCCGTAAGTCTGCTCGTCAATTTCTGTGAAATACATGTTCTCACGATAATGTTCATAATGGCCGGATTTTTTCCACAAATCAACTTTGAGAATTTGCGGTCCCATGACCATTTCATAACCACGTTTAAGATGTTCTTTCTTTTCCCAATCTTCGATCAGGTAACGTAACATCATTCCCTTGGGATGAAATATAATTAATCCCGCGCCTGCTTCTTCGTTTATCTGAAACAGGTCTAATTCTTTTCCCAGCCGCCGATGGTCTCTTTTCTTCGCTTCTTCAAGCAAAGTCAAATAATCGTTCAATGATTTTTCATCAGCGAATCCGGTACCGTAAATGCGCTGAAGCATTTTATTCTTTTCGTCACCGCGCCAGTACGCTCCGGCTACACTCAAAAGTTTAAAAGCTTTTATTTTACCGGTGGATGGAATATGCGGACCCCGGCATAAATCCATATAATCGCCGTCTTTATAAATACTGACAACTTTTACGTCTGACGGCAAATCATTGATTAATTCTACTTTGTAATCCTCTTTTCGAGAGGCAAACAATTCGATCGCCTTTTTCCGTTCAAGTTCTTCACGAATGAATGGATAATCGGCACTGATGATTTCTCTCATCTTTTCTTCAATTTTAGTGAAATCATCGGTGGTAAATGGTTTTTCGTATTCAAAATCGTAATAAAAACCATTTTCAATAGAAGGCCCGATACTGACTTTGGTTCCCTTGAATACCACCTGAACGGCATGCGCCATAACGTGAGATATGCTGTGACGTAATATATCCAATCCATTATCAGAATTAATATCAATAACATCCAGCGAGCAATCTCTATTAAGAACTGAGCTTAAATCCGCTGGCATTTTGTCAACGTTTACCGCCACAGCCGAATCTAAAGCGTTTTTATCCCACAAAGAAATTGCCTCACCTGCGGTAATTCCTGATTTCGCGTCGATTACTTTATTATCGGGAAACGATATTTTCATATCCATAACTTGCTTTAAAACAAACCATTTTAAAAGGGCATCACCGTTTTGCTGATGCCCTTTTGATTGGCACTTGTAAAATTAATTTCCTTAAAAATGGTAGGCACGCAGGGATTTGAACCCTGGACATCCACCGCGTCAGGATGGCGCTCTCCCCCTGAGCTACGTGCCTATCTTTCCTCATCATTTTAGAATTGGAGTTACTAGCAGTAAACAACCAAGGTGTCAAGCAAATATCTTATATACTTAGACCTTTTCACGAAGCGCGATTAAGATATTTTATTCCGCGGCTTATATAAGTCGCGCCGGAGACGACAGTGAGCCCGGCTGTTATCCAGCAAAGAATTTTAATCCAATGAAAACCACTGGTATCATGAACAACCGCTTTAAAAAGCAAAGCAAAAAAAATAGTGGCCAGCTGAAAAGCAGTTGTAACTTTACTGATAAACACCGGTTTTATCTCATATGTTATCGACATCACGGACAAAATAACCATTCCGAGCACGATAATAAAATCCCTGCTGATTACTATTACTGTAAGCCAGCTGGGAATCAAACCAAATACGGATAAAGAAACAAAACTTGATGCAAGCAGTAATTTGTCTGCCATGGGGTCAATGAAAGCGCCAAGTTTTGTTTGTTTATTCAAAGCGCGGGCTAAAAATCCGTCAAAAATGTCAGTTAATCCGGCTATAGTAAATGTAATCAGCGCTTCTTTATATGATTCCTGCATCAAAAAAATAATTATTACCGGAACAAGAATAATGCGCAGTAAAGATAGAAAATTGGGTAAATTCATAAAATCATTTTATATTTAAGTACGATATTTTTTTCATGATTGTTCTCACACTGTTATATATAAACAAGGAATACGAATTAGCTACGTAAATTCGGCCCATAAGGAATAGTTTCCATTATCTTGTTTACAAGTTCTTCTATCACCTCTTCATAGGCCTTGTAATATTTCATATCCAGACCTTTACGGGTGAAGGCAAAATTTCTGCTGGTCGCGTTGTATTGACCTTTCCATACTATCTCACCATTTTCACTTTTTCGTAATTCGCAGGTCAAAGATAAGGTTATAGGCCGGTAAAAAAACCCTTTGCCTTTTGTAGATTTATTTAAAGTTGAATAGAGAACCCCGTCTGCTCCCACCAGCTCGTTGATTGTCCGGGGAGCTATATTATTTATTTTTTCTTTGTTATCCTCAGTGTTCAGTTCATTTAATCTTCGGTCAATTAAGTCTGGAGAAATTTTAGAGTAGCCTTTAAAATAAAGTTCGTCGATAATTCTTATCCGCAATAAACCCGGCGCAACGTCATCCTGCGTTTTATTTTCGACGGGAAGCACAGCGATGATATTCACCAAATTTTTTTCAGGATCAACATCAGCTTTTTTTGTTGCTTTTGATGAGCATCCAGCAATCACGATAAGTATTATAATCGCAACATAAAAGTAAATTTTATTAATCTTCATCTTTCCTCCAATTATAATTTACAGACCATATCAACCCGATTAGGCTGTTGGCTGTTAATTTCCAGAACACAACCCGCGTTTTGTTCCAACTCAACTCCCAGTGATTGGGGATCGCCCGCCATTTCAATTTCAAATTCAGCTTCTTGCCAGGTAAAAGTGCCGGGATATATGTTTTTGACTAAATTTACGCGGCTTTGTAAAATCTTTTTAATTTTTGAATACGCTGCGTAACTTTTTATTCCTTTTACGTCCAGAAATACCACTACTTTATTTTTGTCTTTAAGATTGTTATGAAGAAATCCCATTTTATGCAAGTCGTTTTTCAGTACCGCAGATGCGACAACAACGTTTGCTTTTACGTTAAAGTCTTGCTCCTGTCTGCTTTCCTGCGTTATCGTGTAATACGCGATATACTTATCCTGTTCTTGAACTATTATTCTTTTGATAAGCTGAAAATTTTCATCCTTTACTGAAAGCTCGGATAGATTTGACCCTGCCTCAAGTATCGCTTTTTCCAGCGCGTTTTGTATTGCCTCTTCGCGGGCTTTGGCCACATTCTCATTTTTTATCTTAGCGCTTCCTTCAACACTGAGGGTGACATTTGTACTTACCTCTTTCTGAGCGTTAACAGCAAAAGCGAAGAAAATCAAAATAATAATGGCAGGTAAATATAAATATTTTTTCATGTTATTTTCTTAAGTTTTTCTATTTCTTCACGGATAATTTTTTCCGCGATTTCCGGGGCCAGTTCACGCGCTATTTTTTCAGCAATTTCTGGTACTAAATCACGCGCTATTTTTTCCACAATTTCTGCGGCGTGCTTTATTATTTCTTCCTCTAAACGTGTTTCCTTTTCAGAGTCTTTGGTTTCATTAATAACTTCCTGTAAATCTTTCGGCTTGTTATTTTTCTCGTATCCTCTGCCGTCAACAACGATTACTTCCTGATTGTTGCGCGCGCTCGTTTCTTCCAATATATCTGTAAGTTCAAAAATCTTATTGTCTTTTATGGGATCTGAATCCATCTAAATTCCTCCCTAATAATATCGCTTGTTAGCCTGACAATTATCATAGTGCCCTAAACAGTTCAAGGTCAATAAAATACAATGTCGGATATTGTTAATTCTTGGAATTTTTAACTAATTTTAAGCCAATTTCAGAAGCTGTATTCATCATTTATTGATTTTTGCCGCCGGATGATGGGCTTCGCTATTAACATGAATAATTGGGCCTGCCTCTTCCAACCCCAAATCGCTTCCTCTCATTCTCACAAGATATCTTATTGATTTCTGATATAATTCCGGATTACCGCTCCCTGTGAAACAACAAGTGCGTGTGTTTTTCCCGGTTTAACATAGATTTATGTCCACCTCGGGAAGGTTCGCATAAAGAGAATACATTCTATCCACAAGCAGTTTCATCTGCCCGGATATTCTGTACATATAAATGGGGCAACCTATGACAATACCCGCGGCACTTTATATTTCTTCCAGATACGGGCTTAAATCGTCTCTTGGCTTGCAGTTTCCTATATCTTACGGCAGATCAAACATCCCATACAGCCCTTAAGATTAATTTCATGTAATCTGATTTCTATTGTCTTAGCTCCTTGAGATCTGGCTCCTTCAAGTACTTCTTCTATAAATGTTGAGGTATTCCCTTTTGCGCGCGGACTTCCGTTAAAAGCTAAATTTTTTATTCAATCTAATCCTTTTTGATTTTTTTATTTTGGCTTTTCTTATGGTGACTCAATACGATAAATTCTCATAGATTCTATGTTTTCTTCAGCTTCTGATATTTTTATCATTTTTTCCTTTAAAGTTGATTCTACTTCATTATAAGTTGTCTCGCTAAGCAAAATAGTGTTCGGCCATTTCCTGGATAATTCTTGAAGTTTGAAGACAAAGTTTACTGCGGTTCCGATAACTGTATAATCCATTTTTTTTTCAAAACCGATATTCCCCACAACCACTTCACCCGAATGAACAACGATGCCGGCAAACAATCTCTCCCCATATTTTTGTTGACAATATTCATTAACCTCACCCATTCTTCTTTGCATTTCCAGAGCCGCTGTAGTCGCGTTTTCTGCGTCTGAATTAGATGAAACTGGCGCGCCGAAAACAGCTAAAAATCCGTCTCCTAAATATTTGTCAACAATACCCTTATGTTCAAAAACAATATCTCCCATTATGGAGAAAAAATAATTAAGCATTTCAACAGTTTTTTTAGGTCCGATTTTTTTTGAAATCAATGAGAAATCCCTAATATCTATATTTAATAAAGTTACAATTTTTGATTCCTCAATTATCGGTTTTTCTGTTTCATTTCCCAGAATAATTTTATCAACTACTTCACGCGGTACAAATTTCTGGAATAGTTTACGAATACCCCTTTCTTTTTCTGCCATAGCTAACGTTTCTTCGTAAAGCCTCGCGTTTTCCAAAGCGATGCTTACAGATGCCGCTATGGATTGTAATAACCGTTGATCATCTACAGTAAAAGCCGTTTCTTTCTTATTGACCAGTTCGATCACGCCGACAATGCGCCCTTGTGAAATCATCGGAACAGACAGTATCGATTTTGTCGTTATTCCTGCGGCATCATCAATAATTCCAGAAAAATGCGGATGCTGCTGAACACTGTCTGTCATAACGATCATGCCGCTATCAGCGACATATCCTGGTATGCCTTCTCCTCTTTTTATATTTAGATTCTGCAATTCATTCATATCCAGGTTAAATGAAGCAGCAAATTTAAATTTCCCGTTTTCGCTCATGAGTAAATATCCCGCTTCTACGCTTATCGCGGCCTGAATCATGTCCATTGTGTAGTTTAAAAGCTTTTGTATGTCGAAAATTGAGGAGGATAAAGCGCTTCCTATTAACTGCAGTGATTCCAGCTCCTGATTCCGTTTGGTAACTGATTTTATCAGCCGATCTCTTTCTATCGCCACGGAAAGATGGTCGGCAATAGTTTCGATTGTTTCCGCCAATCTTTCACTTTGTTGGTGTAAAATATTATATATCAGCACAAAACCGATAATTTTTACACCAGCTTTTAATGGCACTATCAGACAGGTATTTATTTGATTTTGTTGAAATAATTTATTATCCGCTGCGCCATTAATTTCTTCGAACTTATCAATAAACAGATTCTGCTGCTGGCTTATAACTTTTTCGAAAACAGTTTCTTTTAATGAAAATGATTCCGAACGATTCAGGTCTGTAGGTATCGAAGACATGAAATCTACGAGCGTTAATATACTGTCTTGTTCGCTGGTCACTCTAAGCAAAGCGATTATATCGCAGGGAATAATATTTTTTATTTCCTGGAAAATAGTCTGTAAAAGCTCTGATCCATTTAAACTGGAATTTACACAAGCGGATATTCTTTTTAACGATTGCATTATATTTTGCAGATTATGCACATCATTTATAAGATGAAGATTGTCATAGGTGAAAGCAGCGTTACTTAACAGTGGTGTTAACGTGTTTATATCGTCCTGAGAAAATATTTTTTCTGATCTTTTGCGAGAAATGGTGATGACACCGATAACGTCCTTGCTAGTCCTGAGCGGCATGCAAATGAAGGATTTTGTCAAATAATGTTGGCGGGGGGTTCTGCTGAAACGCGCGTCTTTTTCTATATCTTCCACCAACAAAGGTGACTTATTTATTACCGCGTATTTGGCAATGCTTTCATCAAACTTTATGAGCGTTCCTTTTTTGCCGAAATCATCCAAACCAATGTTTGCCTCCACAACAAAATAATCTTGATTTGGTTTCTTCAATATAAGAACAGAACCAACATCCGCGTTCACGATTTTCAGCGCTCTTTCCAGCGTTATGTAAAGTAGATCTTCAGGGCTGAATGTTATATAGCAGAGATCGGATAGCTCCTTTAATGTCGCTAACTCTTCTGTTTTCTTTTCCAGGTTAAAAAATTTATTTTTAAGTTCATTCTCCAGAATTTTAAACGATTGAACAATGTTGCCTAGCTCGTCACTGGCATCCATCAACGGTTTATGGCTGATTCTGTTTTCTACTGTTTTGGATATAGATATGGAAATTGATTTAATATAATCGACTAAACTTTTTAACAACCTGTAGCCAATAAATGAAAAAACCAGTAAGACTAAAAAGAAAAAAGGAATATATTTATCTTCAATAATATTATACTTTACTGAAAAATATATGATTACAGCTACTGGAACAATAAAAAAGAGACCGAAAATAAAAGTAATCTTGTAATAGAGATCTCTTCGTGGGAGGGAAAATTTAGCGAGCCAATTTTTCAAACCCATTAATTTACCCTTTTTGAGGTGCTGATACTAAATAACTTAAAATATTATAACTACAAGCTATTTATTTCATTATGATTATAGGTAGATCTTTATGGCGTGTCAAGTAATTTGCTTCGGTATTTATTCATATATTTCATGTAATAACTCCTAATGAATATAATTAAAGTTTATTATCGTAAAAAATCTTGATTATATTTTCCTGTTTGATGTAGTAAAAAAATATTATTCAAAAGATAAGCTCAGAAGTATAAAAATGAACGCTCACATGAAACAATTTCTTCAGGATAAATTATCATTCCAGGATTGCCGCCTGCCGGGAAAAGTGATGGATTTATCAGAAGCGGTGAAAAAATTTATTCAGCCAGGTATGAGCATTCAATTTGGCAACGGTATGACCACGCCGACCGCGATTTTTTTTGAAATTGCCCGTCAATTCTGGGGTAAAAATCCCGGCTTCACACTTGTTGGCGTGTCCGGAGGCTCTTATAATCTGGCTCTTTTTGCGCACGGAAAGCTTTGTAAAAAAATTATCTCCGCTTTTAACGGCGATGGATATCCTTTCCCCGGATCAAATCCGATTCTTTCGCGCGCCTATAGCGATGGGTCCATTCAGATTGAGAACTGGACACAGCTCACCATTGTTTTGCGTTTTATTGCCGGGGCTATGGGCGTGCCTTTTTTCCAGACTAAGTCCATAGGCGGCTCTTCAATGGAAATATTCAATAAGGACACTTTCGCGCGCATTCCTAATCCGTTTGCTCAGGATGAATCAGCAAATGTCGTTCGCGCCTATAATCCCGACATCGCCATCGCGCACGGATGGGCGGCGGATGCTGACGGCAATACTATTATGTCTGTGCCGCATTCCGGCAATCACTTCGGCGCGCTTGCCGCGAAAAACGGAGTTATAGTCACGGTGGAAAAAATCGTGGACGCGGATTTTATCCGCCTCCACGCGCATATGACCAGGCTTCCCGGTTACATCGTCAAGGCTGTCTGCCCTGCTCCCATGGGCGGATTTCCTGGGCATACATGCTCTGGGCGTCGACGAATTGGAAGGCTATGGTGAAGATGAAGAAAGGATAATGGAGTCGAGAAAAGCATCCCGCAAGTCCGAAAATTATCAGGCTTGGGCGGAAAAATGGGTGCTGGGGTGCGAAACACACAATGATTTTCTCAACCTTCTCGGACAAAAACGAATCTGGCACCTCAAAGGAAAAATTCAAAACGATTCCTGGATGTCGGAATTAACCGAGATATCCGGCAGCCTCGCCTCACCAAAAAAGCCGACACCGGCGGAAATTCTAGTTAGTGTGGCGGCGCGTAAGATCGAGGAAACAATCCGGACGAAAAATTACCGCCTGGCGCTTTGCGGCATCGGTGTTTCCAATCATGCCGCCTGGGTTGCCTATTACAATTTAAGACGCCAGGGCTATCCGCTCGAACTTGTCGCGGGAATCGGCTATTATGGTTATTCTCCCCAACCCGCCGATCCTTTGTCTTCAATTTGCGCAATATTCCCTCCTGCGCATGATTTCGGATATTTTTACTTCACTGGCCATTTTTATGAGCGGCGCGCAGACTTCCAGTGTCGGCATCCTCGGCGCGGGACAGGTGGACAAATTCGGCAACGTTAATACCACAAGAATTTCTGACGCAGGCCCGTATCTGGTCGGTTCCGGCGGAGCAAACGATGTCGCCTCAGGCGCAAGCGAGACAATAGTGACTCTGGAACATAGCAAAGACCGTTTTCTGGAACAGGTGGATTAGATAACATCGCCGGGCGCCAAGGTTTCCACCGTCGTTTCACAATGGGGGATCTTTGAAAAAGAAATCGGCCGCAATGAACTGATGCTCACCGGTTATGTTCCTTCGCGTGCCGGCGCATCGGAAGAAGAATCCGTGCGCAACATCAAGGAAATGTGTGGTTGGAAACTAAAGATAAAAGACAAGTTGCAGGTTTTCAGCCTGCCGGACGAAGAGGAAATTCTTTTTATCCGCTGCTTTGATCCCAAACGCTATTTCCTCGGTTCGGACGAGTCGCAAAGAATAAAATAACTTTCCTATATTGATTGGATATTACATATCCAGATGTATTGCCGACTTTATTTGTTCGGGCATTTCTTCGGCGCTTTTTGCCGGATTTGCCCGTAGCAAATGTCCCGGCAGAGGGAAACCGGCGAACCTTTCCGCCATAGCCACGCATTCCAAAAGAAGATTTTTATCAATTCCTGTTTTTATGCCCATCTGCTCAAAAAGATATACCAGATCTTCCGTCGGCACATTCCAATATCCCAAATCAAGTTCCATTGAACCATAAGGTGTTCCGCTCAGCCCACCCAGAGAGGTATCGAATATTCTCACTCCCGCTTCGTATGCGGCAACACAATTGGTAATCGCCGTTCCTCTGGTATTATGAAAATGAACAGCCAGTTTTATATCCAGCTTTAAATCGAAAATTTTCTTAATCAAAGTTTTTATTTTTCGGGGATCAGCCATTCCGGTCGAATCAACCAGAGATATCTCTTTGGCGCCCATGTAAGATAATTTCAAGATAAGCTGCACTATTTCCTCAGGAGCAATAAGGCCTGTATAGGGGCAGCCGAAGGCGGTAAGAATATAAATACGGACGCTCCTGCCGCTTTTTGCCGTAACGTCAAATATTGCCGGCAGCGTTTTATTCAATGTCTCTTTGAGCGTTTTGCCCATCGTTACCTTATTGAACGCGTCACTGGCCGCAACCAGCATCATTATTTCATCAACTTCCGTGAACAATGCGCGCCGGCACCCGATTTCATTGGGAACAACGCCGACATAAGTCACACCGGGCTGCTTTTTGATACCTTCCACAATTTTTTCCGCGTTATAATTAGCCGGAAGCAGGCGCGGATGTAAAAAAGACGCGCACTCTATTTTTTTAAAACCTGCCATGGATAATTTGTTGATGAAGAGAACCTGATCTTCCGTGGAAAGACTCTTTCCGAGAGCCGGCAATCCGTCACGCGGTGATATTTCGACAATAGTTACTTTATTATTCTTTTTCAATTTACCAACCTGTATGATTCCGTCATCGCCTTTTAAACTTTTTATGCATAATACGTTCCAAAATATTCACCGATTCTGGTCAATAAAGAGCATTATCTATTCAATCCAGTCCGTATTTTCTGATTTTTTGATAAAAAGTCCGGCGGCTGACGCCCAGTTTTTTTATTGCCGCGCTTCTTGTCGGTGCTTCTTCCATAACTTTTCTTATAATCTTTTTTTCCAGCTCTGATGTTGCCTGCGTTATGTTATTTTGCTCTTCGGCTGTGGATGAATCTATCTTTTCGGCTGATTCTGCCTGCACTTGGGCAAAAAGAAAATTAGGTAATGAACTCGGACGTATATAAGTATCTGTGCTCATATTAATCGCGTAGCTCACTACACCTTTGAGTTCTCGCACATTGCCCGGCCAGTTGTAAGAATTAAGTATTTGCATGGCGGCATGGGAGAATTTGAAATTTCTTTTCGCCGTTTCTTCATTTGATTTAAGAAAATAATCGACCAGCAGCGCAATGTCTTCTCTTCTTTGCCGCAGTGGCGGTAAAATAATAGTAAACGCGTTCAGACGAAAAAAGAGATCTTCTCTGAATTTTTTTTCTTCGATCAGCGTTGTTAAATCTCTGTTTGTTGAGGATATTATCCGGACATCAACCTTGATGTTTTTTGTGCCACCCACTCTCTTGAAAGTTCCGGACTCCAAGACTCTCAGCAATTTTGCCTGGGTCTGCAAAGAGGCGTCACCGACCTCATCCAGAAGAATTGTTCCTTCATGAGCCTCGTCAAAATAGCCCTTGCTCCCTTCTGCTTTGGCGCCAGTAAAAGCTCCTTTTTCGTATCCGAATAATTCACTTTCGATAAGGGTATCCGGAATGGCCGCGCAGTTAACGTCAATAAGCGGCTTTGCAAATCGGGTGCTGGCCTGATGAATAGCGCGCGCCAATATCTCTTTTCCCGTGCCGGACTCTCCGGTAATCAAAACCGAAATATTCGATTTCGCCGCACGTTGAGCGGTAAGCAGCGCTCTTTTAAAGGCAGCATTCTCCCCAATTAATTCTTTGAAATCCGGCAAGAGATCTTCGGTGGTAAATTTTTCTTCTTCGTCGGCCACTAAGGTACTTACAAGAGATGGCACTTTCTTTTCTTCCGGAGGAAGGAGCAATAAATAAATCTTAACCTTATTTCTATTTGTGTTTAATAAGTATACAGCTATGTTTAGTTTTTGCTGTTCCGGTAAAATGAGATGTTCAATAATTCCCGTTTGTTTATTGTCTAATGACCTGATATTTAGAGAATTTAATACACTAGCAGTTTCCTTTTTTGTTTTCTTATTGATGGTTAGAGGGTATTTATCTGTAAAATAATTGTTTACATACAATACATTTTTATTTTCATCAATAATACAGGCTGGTTGCGCTATATTATTAATAATTTTTATGAAAATTTCTTGGACTTTTTCTTTCATATTAGGATTAATGTATACAAATAAAACAAATCCGTCAATAAAGTTTTTTCTCGCCATAATATTTTCTGCAGTTTTTTATCAATATTGCTTTGTCCCCTATTTTCGCATATGCATACATTTGAGATATAATTAGCTTATTGCGATCTATCCCTCTGGAAATTTTACCGCTGATTTTTTTTCAACCCTGTGACCTGTCAAACCGCCTGTTAACGCAAATGGTATGATATTTGCTCATTTTATCAAAAGTTCCGTATCTGATAAAAATTAATCTTGGATTGAGGAGATTATGTATATGGCTATTAAAACAATCATGGTTGTCGGCGCCGGCTTGATGGGCGCGGGAATTTCCCAGGTATCCGCTCAGGCAGGCTATAGAGTCATCATGAATGACGTAAAAGATGAACTAGTCGACAAGGGATTTAACGCCATTGCCAAAAGCCTGGAGGGTCAGGTAAAAAAAGAAAAAGTTACCGCGGCGGATAAAGACGCGTGTCTGGCGCGCATCACAAAATCCGTTTCCCTCGATGACGCGCAAAGGGCCGACTTTATCATCGAAGCCGCTTTTGAAAATTTCGCAGTCAAAAAAGCTATATTTGAAAAACTGGATTCAATTTGTCCGCCTGAATTAATTTTTGTCAGCAACACTTCTTCCATACCGATCAGCTCTCTTGCCACTACCGTTAAACGCCAGGATAAATTCATCGGCATGCATTTTTTCAGTCCGGTACCCATCATGAAACTGGTGGAAATTATCCCCGGACTGAAAACATCTCCGGAGACAATCAAAGTCACCGAAGAGCTTGCGGCAAGCCTGAAAAAAGAAACGGTGCGAGTCAAAGACGTGCCGGGATTTCTGGTCAACCGCATCAACGCCGCCTTTCGCGCGGAAGTATTTAACTGTCTGCTTGAGGGTGTGGCCACTCTCGAAGATATCGACAAAGCGGTAAAGCTCGGCCTCAATCATCCCATGGGGCCATTTGAATTAAACGACGCGGTGGGTATCGATATAGGCCTCAATGTTTTCCGCACTCTTTATGAGGGATATAAAGATCAAAAATTCCGCCCGCCGCTTGTAATGGAAAAAATGGTGCAATCAGGTGATTTGGGCAAGAAGACCGGCAAGGGTTGGTATGATTACACCTCCGGTGAAAAAAAACCGAGAAAAGATTTAAATCTATAAAACAGGATGAATCTATGGAAAATGTCGTTATTTTAAGTTGCGTGCGCACACCCATCGGCGCCTATGGCGGTTCTTTGAAAGATGTTCCCGTATATAAATTAGGCGCAGTAGTTTTGCAGGAAGCCGTTAAACGCGTCAATGTCGATCCTGCCCAGGTTGACGACGTCATTATGGGCACAGCTTATCAAAACGGTGAATGCGCCAACGGCGCGCGCATGGCTGTTTTGGAAGCGGGATGGCCGGATACTGTGCCGGGAATGGTTCTGGACAGGCGTTGCTGTTCCGGATTGGAGTCCATTTTTTATGGAGCAATGAAAATTCAGACTGGCAACGCGGATATTGTCATCGCCGGCGGCATGGATTCGATGAGTCAGGCCGAGCTTTATGTTCCCGGGAATATCAAATGGGGACTGGGCGGCAAAAGCCACGAAAAATACGGTTTCATGCCGCGAGGACACGGTGCGCTGGCAATGTGGGGAATTCCCTTTTACGACCGCATTCAGCGCGCGCGCGTCATGTCACAACCCATCGCCCGCTACGGAGAATTAAGCTCCATGATGGTCTGGGCGGAAACCGCGGCAAAGAAAGAAAAAATCACGCGGGAGGAAGCTGACCTCTGGGCGTTCAGAAGTCATCAAAGAGCGATCGCGGCGCAGGACGCCGGAAAGTTTACCGAAGAAATAGTTCCCGTGCCTATCGGTAAAGATAAGAGCGGCCAGCCGATCATTTTCAATGTTGACGAAGGACCGCGGCGGGAAACCACCCTGGAAAAACTGGCCAAACTAAAACCGGTTTACTCCGATGGCGTCTGCACGGCGGGGAATTCTTCTTCGGAAAACGACGGCGCTTCCGTTGTTGTGCTGGCCTCCGAGAAAAAAGCAAAAGAGCTCGGCGTCAAACCACTGGCCTACTTCCGTTCCTGCGCAGTAGCGGCAACCGATCCCACTCTTACCTACCCTGCCGTGCCCGCTTCCGTGCAAAAAGCGCTTCAAAAAATAAATGCAAGAATTAATCAGATAGGACTCGTGGAAATTCAGGAAGCCTTCGCCGTCCAGACGATTGCCGACGCGCGGCTCTCCGGTATCAATGATAAAGAAATGGATAAAAAAGTTAACGTTAACGGCTCCGGCATTTCACTGGGACACCCCATCGGCGCCACCGGAGCAATGCGACTTACAACGTTGATCAATGAAATGGTGAGGCGGGAGACGAAATTAGGACTGGAAACAATTTGCGGCGGTGGTGGCCAGGGTATTTGTATGATTGTGGAGAGAAAATAAACTTAAGGATAATTTGGGGAGGATTAAAATATGGATTTTACATTAACCGAAGAGCAGAAAATATTGCAGGATATGGCGAGAAACTTTGCCGAAAACGAAATCAAACCGCACGTTGAGGATGACGAAAAAAATCAGCACTGGCGCAAGGAAATTTTCGATAAGATGGCCGAGCTTGGGTTTTTCGGCTTCTGCATAGATGAAAAATACGGCGGCAACGGAATGGGCTTTCTGGAAGGCGTGCTCGTTATCGAACAAATTGCCAAAGTGCACACCTCCTGGCGCATGGCTTTCAACATGCAGTGCTGGGGGCCGTCTCTCACCATACAAAAATTCGGCACCGAAGAGCAAAAGCAGCATTACATCCCCAAATTCGTCAGCGGTGAATATGTCGGCAGTTTCGCCATGACTGAAACCGATATCGGCTCCGATGTCGCCGGCATGAAGTGCCTGGCCGAATACAAAGGAGATTATTACCTGCTCAACGGCAACAAAATGTGGATTACCAACGGAACGGTCAGCGATCACGGCCTTCTCTACGTTAAAACAAACAAAGACGCGGGAGCAAAAGGCATCTCCTGCTTCATCATGGATTACAGCCTTCCCGGCGTGACTCGTAAAAAAATCCACGAAAAAGTTGGCCTTCTAGCTTCCGATACGGCGGAAATTACATTTGAAAATGTCAAAGTTCCCAAGAAACTTGTCCTGGGAGAAGTAAATAAAGGATTCCAGATGTGCATGACGCAGCTTAACGCCACACGTCTAGGGTGTTCGGCGGGCGCTTTGGGTTTATCCGGAGCCATTTTGGAGGCATCCATCAAATACGCCAATGAAAGATCGCAATTTGGCCAACCCATCGGAAAATACCAGCTTATTCAGCAGCAAATCGCGGAGATGAAAATGGGACATGAAGCTCTTTCCTATCTTGTCTATAAAGCTGCCTGGCTCAAAGACAAGGGCATGC
>DHGA01000048.1:4916-5067 GCA_002402545.1 Syntrophaceae bacterium UBA4810 | reverse complement strand
CGCTCCGGCTGATTTTTTCGTTAGTCTTGAAAGCGTGTGCAGCAATGAAGCAGACTAAAAAACGGAGTTCGCGAGTGATGATATTTGGCGGCCTGATCCTGACCGGTTTTGGGGTCATTGCCACGTATGACTTGATTCACCCTGCAACCGA
>DHGA01000048.1:0-4905 GCA_002402545.1 Syntrophaceae bacterium UBA4810 | reverse complement strand
CTTCAACTCCAAGCGATAATCTATTTTGGTCCCATCCTGCTTGCGGTCGGATGCGTGTTCTGCCTGCGAGGATCCGCATGGGGAGAAAGATCCGGTGCCCACCGTGCCATGCTGATGATGGGGCTAGCGATGTTNNTTTACACTTCGTATCTGATTGGTGGTCGGCCAGGCAATGAAGGCGCGGGAATGCTTGGGACGCTAATCTTCATATTCGTTGGCTTGCCAGGTCTGGCTATAACGCTGATAGCCTTGATACAGAAATCAAAAAGTCAAAAAAAGGGGAGACTGAACGAACGGGGAGATAGGTAGCAGATTNNNGCTCCGGGTGATTTTTTCGTTAGGTAACAGAAATAGACAGGGGAAAAAGAGTATAATATTTTAGTTGTAACACCACCTCAAATTTAACACTATTTCTATAAGGAGTTCTAATATGACGGATCGAAAGTACATATTCTCGTGGGATCTTTTGGGAGATATTACATTAGGTCGCCCCAATCTTGGCCCAAACACGCGCCTTGAAGTATATCGTCTCATGCAGTTTACCTTCAGAGATGTTATGGAACGGCATTTCGGAACGGAAAAAACAAATGAGATCTTTTATGAGGCAGGTAAACTGGCAGGCGTTGAATTTTACAAAAATGGGTTTTCGAACATTAAAGACTTCAACGACTTCATAAAGAAACTCCAGGAAACGCTCCGTGATATGGGAATCGGAATACTGCGTATTGAGGAAGCAGATATGGAGAAAGGATCTTTCGTTCTGACTGTTTCTGAGGACCTTGACTGTTCAGGATTACCCGAGCTTGGTTACGAGATCTGCGCCTATGATGAGGGTTTTATTGCCGGACTTCTTGAAAGCTTTACCGGCAGTCCATTCAAAGTTAAAGAGGTTGACTGCTGGTGTACCGGCGACAGGACATGCCGGTTCACTGCTGAAGCCATTAAATAATACAGATATCCTTGTCCGTATATCTTGGTGGAAAGAATGACGTTTAAGGAAGAGCATGATATAGTTGATGAGCTTTCGAAGCATCTACTGGACACTATGATGCTTGGCAATCCTCCTCAGGTCCCTGCCCGCTTTGGATCGGTTGATTCCCTTCAAACCCTTCATGCCAACCTTATTTCGCTAAGAGATTTCTTGTATGCTGCCTCAACTGGGGATCTGTCAAGGCAGGTTGCTTTCAAAGGGTATATCGGAGGCGCGCTCAAAACGCTCCAGGCGAATCTTAAGCACATGACATGGCAAACAAAAATGATCGCTTCAGGGGATTTTACGCAGCGGATAGAATTCATGGGGGAGTTTTCCCAGTCGTTCAATGCAATGGTGACACAACTTGACCAGACCTTGAAGGAACTTGTGAGGAAGGAAACAGAGTTAAGTCAAGCGAACGAGGAGCTACACAAAGAAATCATTACCCGCAAACATACTGAGGCAGCTCTGCGGGAGAGCGAGGAGGCATTGAGGCTCCTGGCGATAACCGATTCACTCACTGGTCTCTATAACAGAAGGCATTTTAATAAGCTCGCGGAGGATGAGATCAGTAGGGCTCTCCGATACTCACGACCCCTGTCGGTTATGATGTTCGACATTGATTTCTTCAAGAATGTTAATGATAGCTTCGGACATGCCAGTGGCGATATGGTCCTTATGATGGTTGCAAAAACCACAAAAGAGATGATCAGGACCAGTGACATAGCCGCCCGATACGGGGGTGAGGAGTTCATCGTCCTGCTTCCGGAAACCCCTGTGGCAAAAGCTGCCACTATCGCCGAAAAACTGAGAAGGCGGATAGAAGAGACAACTGTTCAGACAGAGAAATATCCGATTATGATAACAGTCAGCTTTGGGGTTAGCGATTATCTTGGAAAGACGAATTCAAAACCACATGAGAGAGTGTTGGAGTTTATTGATAATGCTGATCGGGCGATGTATGCGTCAAAGAATGCCGGCAGGAACAAGGTAACTGTTTATGAACCTGAAGAAGAATCAGTGCCATGAGGATATATGTCAACAATCTTGCTCAGAGTGCTGTGAGGGGATTACCCAACTACCGGATGCAGCCAACTCCCTACAGTCGTGGCTGATCCATGCGTTGGCCGCCACTCTGCACGCTGCGGCAAATGCGGAGCAGGTTCTTGCTAGGGGAGAAGTTAAATGGACGTGTTGGATAGAATAGATAAATCAGAGATCAGAAACTTACTCGGGAAGGGGTGGCTAACCCATGATGGCATGTGGTTTTACCACACTTGCCAGGAATTTGGCATCGAAAGAGCAAACGCATTAAACAAAGCGGCTATAAAATCTATGGCACCCTTTGAGATAGATAGAATGAAACGGATTCTGGGAATAGTCCAGTTAGAGTTTGAAAATTTTGATAAACTTTTTAAGTTTATGCTTGCGGCTCTGGAATTGACCCTGCCAGATTCGGTTTTCAGGAAGATTCACTTCAGCTCACCTTCAAGAGATTTGATACATTGGAATTGGGAGAGCGGGCAATGCTTCGCTTATAAGGGAATGCAACAGATGGGCGTCATCGATGGATACCGTTGTGGCGTGATGTACAGAATTGAATGCTGGTTTGAAGCCTTAGGGATCAGATATTCGATGCACCCAAGGATCAAAGGGTGTCTCATGCATGAAAAAGGGGTATGTGAAGGAGAAATTCGAGTTTTTCTCAACGGATAGAGAACAGGGGAAGCCAAAAGGAAGCCTTAATTACTACAGGAGAACAGACAGGGGTTTAACAAGAAGAAATCAGCGGATAACTACGCTTTTGAATACGCATATTTTATGAAATTATTCCTGCTTAATCTGGCCAAATACATCTGGGCTCTACCTAACTCAATACTCGGCGCCATTTTAGGATTAGCTGTTTTGTGTCTTGGCGGGCGCGCGCGGTTCTTGTTGGGCGCGCTTGAGTTCTACGGCGGCCTGCTTGAGCGGCTTATCAAAAAAGCGCCTGCCGTTTTCAGGTTCGAGGCCGTTACCTTGGGACACGTGATAATCGGTATCAATAAGGCGCAGCTGGAATCCGGCCGTGATCATGAGCACGTACACATCCGCCAATATGAACGCTGGGGGCCGTTTTTTCTTCCCGCTTACGTTTTTTCCAGTCTTTGGCAAATCGCGCGCCGACGCCACTCTTACCGTGACAACATTTTCGAGAGAGAAGCTTACGCGGCGGAAGACAGCGCGAAAGAGCAGCAGCGTTCAGTTTAAGCATAACCCATAGAAATATTTTAAAACAGCGCGATATGAATCAAGATACAAAAATTGTTACAAGCTAATCAAAAGGATTTTCCCGCTCAAAATCCGGCGTGAGCTTACAATCATTTACTTCCTGAATGAATAAGTTTTTAAATCCCAATTTCAACGCGTAATCCAAAACCTGATTGTATTCATCCCTGGTTATCCTTCGCGACAAAAGCGGGTGGCGGCGAACTTTAGGCATTGGCGAATACTGCGCCATCAGGCTGACAGGAACATTAACAGAGATATTTTTTTTGATTAGCCTGAAAACTTCTTTAGAATTTTCAATGTTGCCCGGCAACTCCAGATGCCGAACAATTACTCCTTTTTTTGCCACACCATTTTCCGTTTCCAACTCATCGCCAACCTGACGCGCCATTTCTTTTAATGAATCAAGCGCGAAACCAGGATACCCGGGCGCGGCGGAATATTCCACGGCTACATCTTCCAGCCCGTATTTGAAATCCGGCAAATAAATTTCCACCATGCCGTCAAGTATTCTGATTACTTCCGGATTTTCATAACCGCCGCAATTATAGACAAACGGAACTTTTAAACCACGCGCGCGCGCCAGAATAAGCGCTTCCATAATCAGCGGCGTCTGCGGTGTGGGCGTAACCGGTTCGACATTATGACAGCCTTGGTTTTCCAAATCCAGCATCACCTGCGCCATCTGCTCGCTTGTAAGTTCTTCACCATCTGTTGTCTGCGATATCTGATAATTCTGGCAATAAATGCAACCAAGATTGCAGGAAGACAAAAATATTGTTCCCGCGCCGCGGCTTCCGGAAAGCGGCGGCTCTTCCCCGTGATGCGCCAGCGCGCAATCCATAATTATTTTTGCGGGAAGCTTACAATAGCCCAACTCTCCCCGCGTACGGTCAACATGACAGGCGCGCGGACAAAGCACACAATTGTTCAATGTTTCCTTTAGCTTATGGATTTTTTCTTCCGTGGACATAGAGGTATTTTCAGTCCAGAGAATTGACGATTTAAAATTTTGTTACCGCTTTTTTTATCTTACCGCTTTCAATCAGCTCCAAAAATTCTTCACCCAGCGGCGCGGCGAGTTCAACCGCTTTTCTCCAGTTTCTGATTCTTGTATCCTGATCATCAATGTAGGTATGAAAATCATCCCGTTCCGGAATTTTTTTATCAGGCAGCTGCTCTATAAATTTTTGCGAAGGATAAACCATCAGCACATTACTCAGTGTTTTGGCATCCGGCGTGCGCCTTTTCAGGCATTTATCCAGCCAGCCGGGAATAATTCTTTCCTGATGATGAAAAAATAAAACCGCGTCTTTTTCCTGAGCGGCAAGCTGATGCGTGAGATGATAATCAATCAAGCCGCCGTCACGGTAAGTGCCGCGGCGCGCCCCGTAAATATTTTTCACGCCGGCGACAACCAGCGGAATCGCGCCGGAAGCCATGACCGCGTATTTAAAATTTGTCTGCGTAAGACGCACATATGAGCCGCGGAATTCCGGCTGCAGACAAAAATGAGGCGGCTTGGAACCATCATAAAAAACTACGCGTTCGGCAAAGAGGTAAATGTTGTTGCGGCTAAGGCAATTAAGTAGAAAGCAGGCCGCCAGGCCGATTTTCTGTATAGCCTTTGTATCAAAAGCAACAAGGTTGCGCGCGCGGGCGGT
>DHGA01000101.1 GCA_002402545.1 Syntrophaceae bacterium UBA4810 | reverse complement strand
TGCAGAATTAGATACTTCCTGTAAGATAGCTGTCGCTGATTCTTCAGAGCATACCCCCTTTCAAATAGTATTCATTATACTTGATTTTATGGTGATTTTTCGTTTCACATTTTGCTTCAAATGGAGTAGGCTTTCAACAAATTTCATAAAGAACTTGCCACGTATATTAATTGTTATGCATCCAATAAAACCATATGAGTATAAAGGAGGACAAAAAAATGGCAAATCAAATCAACAGTACCGCGACAAAGAACAAACCTTTAGGTATCATCCTTGTGGCTATTTATTTTGCAATTGCCGCAGGATTGTTGTCCTTAATTGCCAGCGTTCCCCTGTTATTCATGTCAGGACTTCCAGACGATGGTTGGTTAACTCTAATGGGCATCGTCTCATTGGCGATTGGCGTGCTTTCATTGGCCGCCTGTTACGGTCTGTGGATTCTTGTTGACTGGGGAAGATCCCTCGCAATAGCCATCTGCGCTATTGACATACCGCTTAGTTTAATCGCGTTGAAAATGCCAGGGACGCAGACTACATCGGGTACATTACTCTTAGTGGTGGTCGGTATCGCCCTTGATGTAGTAATCATATGGTATTTGTACAAGGATGATGTCAAATTACTTTTCTCAAAATCATAGGATAGTTGGTTTTCAAAGGCGTTCGTGTCGCACTTTATAGAAACACACTGAAACTTTAATCGTGACGAAATCACAAAATGGCATAACGAATTCAATTCACCGGAGCGCCGATACAGTCGGCGCTCTGTGATCTTTTTGTTACACCTTTCAAATCATAATTAACAATGTTAAGACTTTTTAAAAATCGTTTGTTAGTAGGTGAACTTACTAAAATAAAAGATTAACCTTTTCAAAAAAAGACGTCATTCTTCTTTCTCACAAAGTTCCGCTGGCACCCTAAAAGTAGATTTAGGATGCAGGAAGGCGATTTTTGCGCCCGCCGCGCCGCATAATTTTCCCCTTAAATCCGTCTAGCACGAATTTTCCGAAAAGCTATTCACCTTTTTATATCAACCGCGACAGCTCCATATATTTCTATTTTTGGCGGCGCGGCAGCCAGCGCGAAAGCTTTCTTGGCAAAAAGACGTGATGTGGGCAGCTTGAAGTGTTCCGCAAGCGCCGCATGATCTGTCCACTCTTCAAAAAAAACCAGGCGCATCGGGTTTTCACAATCCCGATGAAGGGCATGAGCAAGGCAGCCCGGCTCAAAACGCGAACGCCGCGAGTGTTCCAAACCAAGGGAAATCAATTCATCCAGCGTTTCAGTTTTGGCCAGGATATTTCCGGTAACAATGATCATTATTGCCTCGAGGAAAACCTTTATTTGATGAGCCGGTAAATTCCCGCCGCGCCGAAAAAAAGAGGCTGGTAAAAAACCTGCTTAAAGCCCGCGGCAATCAGAATCTTTTCTAGCTCATCCGGTCCATAAAAACTTACCGCCGATTCGGTAAGATATTTATACGCGGGCCTATCACCGGAAATAATCAGCCCCATTGCATAAACATAGGTGCGAACGTAGAAATGATGCAGAGCCCGGATGACTTTGTTTCGCGGCTGGCTGGTTTCGGCAATAAGGCAAGAGCCGCTGGGTTTGAGCACGCGCAAAATTTCGGCAAGATGTCTGTCCGCTGAAGGATTTTTATAAATCATATTGCGGAAAGCAAAGGAAATGCCGATGCAATCAAAGTAATTATCAGGAAGAGGAAGATTAGCCGCGTCGGCATGGATAAATGATATTTTATTATCCACTCCGGCTTTTTGCGCTTTTCCCGCCGCGACAGCAAGCATTTCCTTGCTGAAATCACAGGCGGCAACATGCAGATTTTCCGGGGCGAAGCGGGCAATGTTAATGGCCAGATCTCCCGTGCCGCAGCCAAGATCCAGGACTTTTTCTGGTTTTAATTTTAAACATTGGGCAACCAGTTTTTTTCTCCAGCCTTTATCCATGCCCCAGGTAAAAACATGATTAATCAGGTCATAGTGACGGATGATGCCGCCAAACATCGGCGAAAGATTTTCGCCGGTAATTTCTTTATCTTTACCCAAACGCGTAAAATTTCCTTCCTTATTATCTAACCGCCGCCAGTAGATAACCCACACCTAATAGAAATTGCGTGACCAGCACCACGAACACGTTATTTTTCATCGCATCAATAATACCCGCCTCATCTTCGGGATAAAAAGAGCCGTGTATCGCCAGAACCGCGAAAGGCATGGTTAACAAAGCCAACAGTGTCCAGCTTGGCGAGACACCGGCGATAACACATCCGGCAATCCATAAATACATTAAAATAGTCATCGCCGTGTAAAACTTCGCGGTCTTTGTTTTACCCATAGTAATGGGCAGGGTTTTGCGCCCGCTGGAACTGTCCGCCTCCGCATCGGGAAATTCATTTAACAGCAAAAGATTGTGCACCAATATGAAGGAAGGCACCGCGCCAAAAAATGCCGGCAAGGAATATGCTCCCGTCTGCGCGAAATATGTTCCCAAAACAGGGAGCAGACCCAAACCCAGGCCTGCCGACCATTCCGGCCATACTCGTTTCAATATTACCGGCGTGTAAAGAACCACACAAAGCGCCGCGACGATAAGAAGCGGCAAAAGAAGCCATCCCTGAACCAAAATAAAATAAATCCCGATCGGTGTCGCCAAAAGCAATGTTATGATGCCCATTGCCAAAACCTGTCCAGGTTTCAAAAGCCCGGCCTTGAGTATGCCGCTGCCTCCGCTAAACGGAGTGACTTTTGTTTTAAGATCAATGCCGCTTTTAAAATCAAAATAATCATTGAGCGTGTTGACGCTGATGTGCGTAAGCACCAGACCAAAACCGGCCAAAAGCGCGTATCCCAGATGCAGGGCTCCCTGGTAGTACCAGGCCATACATGTTCCCAAAAAAGCAAGAATCACCGAAAGTAAAAGATATTGCGGACGGGTTTCTAAAAATAATTCCTTTAACAACGTGTTGATCCTTTCTTTTAAGTATAAACGAGAAGTTTATTTATTATGTTTTATTTGTTTGTTGCAACAGGAAACGAAACATATGGCACTTCATCTTGCATGTCAATAACTATGACAAATCATCAAGTGTATTACTGATTATTAAATTTATTTACATAAGATGCTGTCCGCCGTCGAGCAGCAGCGCCTCACCCGTGACCAAAACCGCGTCTTCAATCAAATAACGAATCGTCTCCGCGATAATCTCCGGTGTGGCCGTCGCACGCAGGGGCAGCGTGCCCTCCAGCCTATCTTTCAGTTTATTATATTTATCTTCTCCCATGCCAGCCTTCAGCCATTCACCCTGGATAAAACCGGGACAAATGGCGTTGACGCGAATCTCCGGCCCCAGCGCGCGCGCCAGCGCCATTGTCATATTAATCAACGCCGCCTTTGAGGCGCAATAGGCCACGGAACTGCCGATCGCTTTCACGCCGGCCAGTGACGCGATATTGACCACCACGCCCCTGCCCGTTTTTTTCATGTGCGGCGCCACGGCACGGATCATCTGATAGGGGCCGACAACATTAATGCTGTAAATGTTAAGAAAATCTTCTTTGGAAAGCCCCTCCAGATTGCCATGCGCGTTGAACTTTGTCGTGGCGGCGTTATTGACTAAAACATCAACGCGCCCCCATTTTTTAACGGTCTCGTCAACCAAGCGGCGACAATCGGCATCTTCGGAAACATCGGCGCGGCAAAGCAAAGTCCCTGCACATGATGCTTCACACGCTTTTTGCACTTCGCGCGCCTCGGTTTCGCTTTTGGAATAATTAATCACCACATTATATCCGCGCCCTGCCAGCATCTTGACTGTTGTGGCGCCTAAGCCTCTCGACGATCCGGTAACAACGGCAACCGGCCTGGAATCATTCATGGCTATTTTCTCCCGAATAATGATCTTGCAGACGACTTATCATGGAATAAAGCCCGGCATAAACAAACTTTTTCAGATAACTTTAGCTTTACGCATCATATTTGCCACTGTCAGCTCCAGCGCCAGCTCTCTGCCTGCCGATTGGGCCGGGGCGAAGTTTCTGATGAATTCGATTTCTTCATCGGTGGGGCGTGGTGTTTCAGATAAATCATGGGCAATCTTTAAATCCCAAGGAACTTCCTTTTTGATATCCTCGATACTGACCCGAGGATGAATCTGGGAAAGGTAAATTTCCTTGGTTTCCGCATCAAAGCGAAAAACACCTTTGGTCGTCAGAAGCATGGAAGGGCCGCTGCCTTTGGGGAAAAGGCCGGATTTCTCCCGGCTGTCTCCACCTTCAAGATAACCGGGTGAGGTCATATAATCAAGCTTGCCGACAAAGTTACCTCCGAGCATCGTAAGCACCGTCCTCTTTGCGTAAGATATAAAATCCGCCGCACCGCCCGAACCCGGCAGCCTCATTGTCGGTTTGTAGTAATCCCCAATCGCCGTCGTATTCACATTACCGTATTTATCAATCTGGCCCACTCCAAGAAAACAAACGTCGACAAAACCGCGATAAGTCATCGTGAAGGCGGAAAACAAATCAGTCGCGTAAGAAAAACCTCGGCAGGAATGAGCGTCGGCGATGTGATTCAGGGGCAAAAGCGGCTTGAAATCAATAATGCCGGATTCCATCATGAGCGTGGCATGAGGAGCGTAGAGCGCCTTGGCCAGCGCTCCGGCCGTGGTGGGCAGACCTACCCCCAGAATCACGTTTTCATAATCGTGTATTTCCTTGGCCACGGCGATGACCAAAAGCTCCTGCAGCGTATAAGGTTTACTCATAGAGTTTTCCCCTTTCCTGAAAAGTTTTTTCCAGTTCTTCCATGGTCAGGCCCATAAATCTTTCCCGCCCATCACGATCCCATCTGGTGGTAAAAGCCGAACCGTAATTAGCCGGCGCGGAATAATAAGCTTTTGCCTTAATGCCGTCGAGTATTTCACTTCCGAACCTGCCTATATAACGGTCAAGATACGCCGCGCGGTTTACGCATCCGTAAATCCATTCGTCCATCCAGGATTTCAATCCGTCAGCGGTGGCGTCGGACATCATAAACAAACCATACATAAAAGGGTCGATATTATAATACCCCAGCACTTCCGTGGGATGCGCGCCCCATGGAATTTCCACAACCGCATCGACCCGGTAGGCGGGAATAATAGTCAAATGGGGGCTGGACTGAATGATATCATGCTCGACTATTTCCTCGCACGAAACAATAATTCTTTTGCTGGCGAGCGCCGCAGCGGCAACACTTCCCATGGCCCCCCAATACTGGGCGTTGCCGTCTTTATCGGACCTCTGAACGTGCACGATACACACGTCCGGATTCGCCGCGGGAACGGTTAAAATGTTCTTTCCCGTGTAGGGACACTTTATCACGCGGAATTTATCTTCACCCATAAAACTTCTTTTACGGAAAAGATCGGTAGCCATTACACCTTCCAGCACCTGCATAAAGCTGAAGCCATGCATGCCCGCGACCATGCGCGCGTTATAATCAAAATTTGTGTAATCCTCTATTTGCACGGTTCCCGCAATCAGGGCTCTTTCCACGGCAGAGCCGCCTTTTTTGCCCCCCGCGCGCAGAACATAGGTTGTCACCAGTTTTCCCACGCAACCGGCGCCCACCAGCACTTCAACGTCAAAGATTCCGGACTGCGAATAGAGCGTAAGTCCTTTTTTGTCCTGTCGGATAACTTCATAGACAAGCTCGGCGCAGCTTCCCACCGTGTAATTGCCGATAACCAGATGATCTCCGTCACGCACAAACCTGCTGATCGCGTCTTGCGCGGTCATAATTTTATCTGCCGGCTCTTTCATACGTTCACGCTTCCTTTCTTAAAAAAATGCCCCGCAAGGAGATTGCGGGGCATAGCTGTTGAAATATCACGCTATCATATGTTGCTGAAATAAAAGATTTCGCCAATCCATACGGGACGGATTTTACATTAATAAGTCGAAAATATCAATCCTCCAGATATTTCTGCCGCGCTTCATCGTTGCATTTGAGCTCTTCCACCGTGCCGGCAAAACCAATGCGCGCTTTGCCCATCAGATAGACGCGACTGGCCAGGCAAAGCGTCACTTTAAGACTATGCTTTACGAACAATAATGTATAATCAGCTCAATCCTGCTACAGCAAAATCAGGCACGCTGAACGCATCCGAAAATCGTTGAGCCTTTTATCTTCTATCAAACGGAGACAAACGGAATGCGTTTCGCCCAGGGACACTCTTTTTCCAGTTGCGCGGCCAGCCTAAAAAGAGTGGTCTCATCGCCGTAGCGACCGACAAACTGAATGCCAATGGGCAGGTTCTGCTCATTCCAGTGAAGAGGAACAGACATCGCCGGTTGGCCGGTGGCGTTGCAAAGCGGTGTGAAGGGAACAAATTTTGCGGAGCGCCGCCATCCCTTAAGCGGGTCATCAGAAGCCGCATCCATCTCGCCTATCGTGAGCGGCGGCTCGCCCATCGTGGGTGTCATGAAAATTTCAAAGTCCATAAAAAAGCGCGCCACATCGCGGGAAATTTTCTGTATCTTCTCCACTGCGGTAAGGTAATCACCGGAAGTAAATTTTTTCCCTTGCTCATAAAGCGCCCAGGTAAGCGGCTCATAATCCTGCGGCGCGGCTTTTCGGCCGACGATCTTCGCGATCCAATCAATCGTCGCGGCGCAGTTGGCCGCCCAGATAACATTGAAAGCGCCGCCCAAAATCTTCCTGTCTACAACCGGATTTTTTTGCGTAAGTTTATGACCGAGCTTGCGGCACAGGCGCACTGCGTCATTAAGCGCCCTGACGCAGTCATTATCAATACCCTCTCCATCCAGCGTTTGTGCCGTATAAGCGATGCGCAGGCGGCCGGGTTTTTTCTTTATCTCTTCGATATAGGGACGCGCGGGTTGGGGCGCCACATAAGGATCGCCGGGAACATAGCCACGTGTCGCATCCAAAATAGCCGCACTGTCGCGCACCGAGCGGGTCAGCACATGTTCGTTTACCAGCCCGCTCATGACATCGCCCGCGTCCGGCGCCAAAGAAATTCTGGCGCGCGTGGGCTTGAGGCCGAACAAACCGCAGCACGAAGCCGGGATGCGGATGGAGCCGCCACCGTCGTTGCCGTGCGCGGCGGGAACAATGCCCGCGGCCACCGACGCCGCCGAACCGCCGCTTGAACCTCCCGCCGTCCGGTTCAAATCCCACGGATTGCGGCACGGACCCAGAAATCTGGATTCCGTCACCGGCGTCAGTCCCAACTCCGGCGTGTTTGTTTTCCCCACGATAATGAAGCCCGCTTTTTTATAACGGCTGACGAGTTCTGAGTCGTGATCAGGAAAATAGTTTTTCATGTTTTTGGTGCCGAAGGTCATGCGCACGCCCTTGCAGGAAGCAACCAGGTCCTTCACCAAAAAAGGCACGCCCGCAAAGGGGCCGGCGGGGATTTTACCTTTGGCCGCCTTCATTGCCTCATCATACATCGGCGTGACCACGGCATTGAACTGAGGATTGAGCTTTTCAATATGTTCGATGGTTATTTCTACAAGTTCTTTGGCTTTAACTTTTTTGTTTTTTACCAATCCGGCAAGCGCTGTGGCATCCAGAAATTTCAGCTGGTCAAATCCTCTCATCTTGGCATCTCCTTAATTTTTGTTAGAATTATTCTATGCTGTAATAAATAATTTAGCAACAAAGCTGATGGCACATATATGTTATCAATTTTATTGAAATAGTTTCTAAAGATTTTTACCGATTAATAAAAAATAATTTTTCGTTGACTAGCCAATCATTTTCGGGTTTTCTATACCCAAATATAATAACCGGGAGTCAAAAATGTATGAAAAAAAGCCATGGTTAAAGTTCTACGGACAGATCCCGCACACGCTGGAGTATCCGCGGGTTTCCATGTATGAAGCGGTCCGGCTCTCCGCCGAGGAGAAACTCGATGATCCGGCCTACGATTTCATGGGACATACCTCCACTTACCGGAGGTTTATGGAAGAAATCGACCGATGCGCTGACGCGCTGGCGGCCATTGGCGTAAAAAAAGGTGATAGCATCACGATTTCCATGCCGACATCCCCGCAGGGCATCATTTGTTTTTATGCGGCCAACAAATTAGGGGCTGTATCGAGCATGATTCACCCTCTTTCCACCGCCAAGGAAATCGAGTTTTACCTAAAGGTTGCCAAAAGCAAATTTGCTCTGACGCTTGATGCCTTTTACGGCAAATTCAAAGAGGTCAAGGAAAAGACGCCGCTTACTAAACTAATCCTTGCGCGCATTCCCGATTATCTGCCGCCGCTAAAAAGAATCGGGTTTAATCTTACCTTGGGGCGCAAAATTCCCAAGGTTCCCAAAGATCCGATGGTCATCTGGTGGCGCGATCTGATGCGGGGCAATTATCCGCCCGCGCCCCAAGTCAAGGTGGATACCGGCGATCTCGCCGTCATTCTCTACAGCGGCGGCACAACCGGCGTGCCCAAAGGCATCATGCTTTCCAACATGAATTTTATCTCCGAAGGCAAGATGGTTTCCGAATGGGGCAAGATGGGCGATGCCGATTCCATCCTCGCCATTCTGCCCATTTTTCATGGTTTTGGCCTAGGCGTTTGCGTTAATGCCTGTTTTATGGGCGGCGGCAAAACAATTCTCGTGCCGACGTTTACGCCGGAAACCGTTGCCGAGCTCGTCTACAAGCACAAGCCTTCTTTTGTCGTGGGAGTTCCCACCCTTTATGACGCACTGAGCCGCAATCCAAAATTCTGCAAGGCGGATTTAAGCTGTCTGCGCGGTACTTTCAGCGGCGCCGACACGCTGCCCAAAAAAGTAAAAGAAAGATTTGAAGAGGTAGTGAAAAAACAAGGCGGCACTGTTCAGCTGCTCGAAGGCTACGGGCTCACCGAAGCAGTCACCGCCATCATGTCCATGCCGCTTAACCAGTATCGTGAAGGAAGCATCGGCGTCCCCTATCCGGACATGCTGGCGAAAATTGTCCGGCTCGGCGCAACCGAAGAAGCGCCCTGCGGTGAGGAAGGTGAAATCTGCGTTTCCGGCCCCGCGGTGATGATGGGTTATCTGGATCAGCCCGAAGAAACGGCCGACACACTGCGCAAACACCCTGACGGCAGAATCTGGCTGCACACGGGCGATATCGGCACGATGGACGAAGACGGATTCTTTTATTTCAAACTGCGCCAAAAACGCATGATCAAATCATCCGGCATGAACGTCTATCCCGCGCAGGTGGAAGATATTCTTTACCGTCATCCCGACGTGCAGGAAGCATGCGTTATCGGCGTGCCGGATGAGGCGCAGATACAAAGGGTGAAAGGATTTGTCGTTCTAAAAGACACCAAAAAAGCTTCTGCGGAAATGGAAAAACAGCTGATAAACTTCTGTCAGGAGCATCTCATCAAATGGAGCTGCCCGCGCGAAATAGAATTTCGGGAAAATCTCCCCAAAACACTGGTCGGAAAAGTCGCCTTCAACGTGCTGGAGAAGGAAGAAATCGCCAAACTGAAAGCTGCCGGGAAATTTGCCGGTAATTAAAATATAAAAGGTAACATTTATGAAAGAACTCACCCAACTGAAAAAAGTCGTCTCACACCCGTACGCCTACATCCGCAAATACAAAAAGCAGACCGGCAAGAAAGTTGTCGGTTATTGTTGCTCCTACGCGCCGGAAGAAATCATCTGGGCCGCGGGCGCACTGCCCGTGCGGCTGTTCGGCACCAACGAAAACATTCACCTGGCCGACACGCACCTGCAGTCTTACTGCTGTTCGCTGGTACGCGGCATTCTGGAAGAAGCCCTGGACAAGAGGCTGGATTTTGTCGACGGGATAATTTTCCCGCACACCTGCGATTCCTTTCAGCGACTCTCCGACATCTGGCGGCTCAACATCCCCGAGCAGTTTCATCTTGATGTCGTCCTGCCCGTAAAGCTCGACACGCCCAGCGCCAAAAAGTATATGGCAGCCATCCTGGAAAAATGCAGAAAAGATTTAGGCAAAGCACTCGGGAAAGATATCACGCAGGCAATGCTTGCCAGATCCGTCAAAACCTACAATAAAATCCGCTCGCTCGCAGGTAAGCTCTATGAGCTCAGATGCGCCAATCCGCAAATTATCAGCGGCACGGATTTTCACGCCGTAATCAAAGCGGCGATGATTATGGACAGGGATCAGTATCTGAAAATCCTGACCCAAATCGTTAAACAGCTGCAAAAAGCAAAACCGCGCAAAACCCGCGACGAAGCCAAACGCCTGGTGCTTTCCGGCAGCGTCTGCACACATCCGGATATTTACGGCATCATCGAAGACGCGGGCGGCGTTGTCGTCTGGGATGATCTGTGCACCGGTTACAGGTATTTTGAAGGGCAGATGAATGAAAAAATCGCGCCGCTAAAGGCGATTACGGCGCGCTATCTGAAAAGAGTGATTTGCCCCGCCAAGCATATGGAATTGCGCGGGCGCGGCGAAAACCTCATCCGCCTGGTCAAACAAAGCAAGGCGCAAGGCGTGGTGTTTCTGCTTCTAAAATTCTGCGACCCGCACGCCTTTGATTATCCTTATCTGAAAGAAATGCTGGAAGCCGAAAAGATTCCCTTCATGCTTCTGGATATGGAAGCGGAACTTCCCCCGGTGGGACAGCTGCAGACGCGTTTCGAAACATTCATACAAATTTTATAAACCCCGAACGATAAACATATAAAGGAACAGAACATGAAAAAGGCAATATCTGAATTCTTCAAAATGGTTTTAATCCTACTAGCAGGCAAATTCAAAAAGTTCACCATGCGTTTTAAGAAAACAAAAACGATGAAAGATTATATGATGGTTTATTACAGCCAGGCCAAGTCGGCACGGTTGACCGGCAAAAAAGTGGCCTGGATCACCAGCGGCGGCCCGGTGGAACCGCTCATCGCCATGGATGTCATCCCCGTTTATCCGGAAAATCACGGAGCGATGATCGGCGCCAGCAAAATGGGCGGCCATCTTTGCGAACTGGCGGAAAATATGGGCTATTCGGCGGATCTGTGCTCTTACGCGCGCTCGGACATCTCCTGCGCCACCATCAACGGCGGTCCGATCGGGGGGCTTCCCCGTCCCGATATGCTGGTCTGCTGCAATAATATCTGCGGCACAGTGCTCAAATGGTATGAAATTCAGGCGCGCTATTTCAATGTGCCATTGTTTATTCTGGACACGCCGTTTTGCCACACCGAATACACGGAAGAAATGGGACGCTACGTCCGCGCCCAGTTTGACGAATATATTGTCTTTCTGGAAAAAGCATGTGGCAGGAAATTTGATTTCGATAAACTAAAAGAAGTCGGTCATCTTTCTCATCAGGGGCAGCTCCTTTGGCAGGCAGTGCTCGATACCGCCACGCACAAGCCTTCGCCCATGAGCGCGTTCGACGCCTTTTATCATCTGGCGCTGATTGTCACGCTGCGCGGTACGCAGGATGTGCTCGATTACTACACCTGGCTTGCTGGTTACATGAAAGACCGCATCGCCCGCGGCATCGGTGCGGTACCCAACGAAAAATACCGCCTGCTTTGGGATAACATCCCCATCTGGCACCGCACCAGATGGCTTTCGGAAAAATTCGCCTCGCACAACGCGTGTCTTGTGGCCGATACCTACACCACGGCCTGGTGCGGCGCGCTTAAATATATCGATGAAAACAATTTTATTGATTCCGCGGCGGAGGCGCACGCCCGCATTTATCTGAACATCGGCGTGGATCAGATGGCAAAAATGGTTATCGAAATGATTGACAAATATGACGTGGACGGTTTTGTGCTGCATTCCAACCGCAGCTGCAAGCCCTATTCCTTCGGCCAACTCGATATTCAGAAAATCGTGGAAAGAGAAAGAGGCATTCCCTGCCTGATGCTGGAAGCGGACATGACGGATGAAAGAAGTTTTTCGGAAAGCCAGATTTCCACACGCATCGACGCTTACATGGAAATTATTAAGGAGCGGAAAAACAAAAAATAATAACGCCGTTTTGGCAAAGATACTTTATCTCAATGTCTTTGCGAGTGAGCGAAGCGACCGAAGCAATCTCATGACCAAAACTCAGTAACCGAAGATTGCCGCGGGCTACGCCCTCGCAATGACAGATAAAAAGAAATATATTAAAAGGATAAAAACGCATGCTCACAGCAGGAATTGACATAGGCTCGATCACGGCGAAGGCCGCGATCGTGGAAGACGGAAAAATTCTCGGCACAAAAGTAATCTTCACCGGCTACAACGCGGAGGCCGCCGGCAAAAGTGTTTACGAAGATGTTCTGCGCGAAAACGCGTTGTATAAATCCGCCATAAAAAAAATTGTTTCCACCGGATACGGACGCAACAGCGTTAAGTTCGCCGACAAAACATTTACGGAAATCATGTGCCACGCCGCGGGCGCGTATCATCTGGATAAAAAAGTGCGCTCGATCATCGATATCGGCGGGCAGGACAGCAAGGCGATAATTCTTGATGGTGATGGTAAAGTTAAAAATTTTGTCATGAACGACAAATGCGCCGCCGGCACAGGACGATTTCTGGAAGTGATGGCGCGCGCGCTGGAAGTGGATCTGGATGAATTCGGCGCGATATCCCTTAAATCGAAAAAACCATCCAAAATAAGCTCCCTGTGCACGGTCTTCGCGGAATCGGAAGTCATCTCGCTTATCGCCAAAGGGGAAAAACGCCAGGACATCATCGCGGGCATTCATGAATCCATCGCGGCCAGAGTTGCTTCCATGTCGGCGCGGCTGGGGCTTTCCGAGCCGGTGATGATTACCGGAGGCGTGGCGCGCAACAGCGGTGTTGTCAAAGCGCTGGAGAAAAAGCTGAGCATGAAGATAGAAGTTTCGCCCTACGCGCAGGTAAACGGCGCGATCGGCGCGGCTTTTTTGGCGGCTTCATTATAAATTTTTTACGAGGAAAACATGAACAACATTCGCCGGACAAAAATAGTCTGCACGCTGGGGCCATCCAGCGATACGCCGGAAATCATTGAAAAAATGATAAAGGCGGGCATGAATGTCGCGCGCCTTAATTTTTCGCACGGCAGCCACGCGGACCACGGTCAAAAAATAAAGCTTATCCGCGAGCTGGCTAAAAAATTAAATAGCCCCGTCGCCATTTTACAGGACTTGGCCGGGCCAAAAATCCGCATCGGCAAAATCCCCGAGCCGGGCATGCTGCTTCAGCCCGGTGACGAAATTGTCCTTACCACAATTAAAGATAACGCCGGCCCGAAGCGCGTTTTTGTTGCCTATAACTCTCTGCCCGATGAAGTGCGCTCAGGCGACCGGATACTTCTGGCCGACGGCATTCTGGAGCTGACTGTTCTGGAAACAAGAACTTCCGAAATTTTGTGCCGCGTCGTCACCGGCGGCCTGCTCACTTCCAATAAGGGAATCAATCTGCCCACCGGCACGATACGCGCCCCCGCCGTCACGGAAAAGGATAAGGAAGATTTATTCTTTGGCCTGGCAAATGGAGTCGATTACGTGGCCGTTTCTTTTGTTAAGACAGCGCAGGATATTATCAGCGTCCGGGAAATAATCGGACAAAACAAAAAAGATACGCCCGTAGTGGCTAAAATTGAAAAGCATGAAGCCGTGGAAAATCTTGCGGAAATAATCGCGGCGTCGGACGGCGTGATGGTGGCGCGCGGCGACCTGGGTGTGGAAATTCCGCTGGAGGATGTCCCTTTAATCCAGAAGAAAATTATCAAAGAAGCGGGGAGAAATGGAAAATTTGTGATTACCGCCACGCAGATGCTGCGTTCCATGGTGGAATCACCCCGGCCGACCAGAGCGGAGGCAGCGGACGTGGCCAACGCCGTTCTGGATGGAACAGACGCCGTCATGCTTTCCGAAGAAAGCGCTTCGGGGAACTATCCCGTCGACGCAGTAACCTTTATGGATAAAATCTGCCGCACGGCGGAAACGGGATTCCCCTATCGTGAATATCTGGAGATGAAGCCCGAAAAAGAAGTTTCTGAATCCGTCGCCCATGCTGCCTGTGTGCTGGCCGACCACTTAGACGCCAGGTTTATCGTCTCGCGCACTCTTTCCGGAGCCACGGCGCGTTTTATCGCGCGTTTTCGCCCCCGCCAGCCGATTTTAGCTATATCACCGGATGAAAAAACCGTCCGGCGACTGGCCATGATCTGGGGTTGTTTCCCGTATCTCGCCCAGGATGCCGATTTACCCGTCCAACTGCTGGAAAAAGCAGCGCACACGGTTTTACCTGATGCCTTTTTGTCCGCGAACGATTTAATGGTAATAACAAGGGGCGAAACACAGTGGCTGACCGGCTCAACAAACATTTTACAGGTAAAACGGTTGCTTAGCGTCTAATTCACTATTGGTTGACACAATCGCGTCTTTTTGATTAATAATTCAAAAAAAGGAGGAAAATATGACCATAAAAATAGCCATCAACGGTTTTGGAAGAATCGGCCGGCTGGTGTATCGCGCCGGTTTTAAAAGCAAGGATGTTGAATTTGTCGCCGTCAACGATCTGGCAAACACCAAAACGCTGGCGCATCTTTTAAAATACGATTCCGTCCACGGAATAATGAACGCCGAAGTTAAAGACACGGAAAAATCGATCATTGTGGACGGCAAAGAAATAAAAACATTTACCGAAAGAGAACCGGAAAATCTGCCCTGGAGAGAATTGGGTGTGGATGTTGTGCTGGAAAGCACCGGCAGATTCACCGATCGCGCGGGTGCGGAAAAGCATCTTAAAGCCGGCGCTAAAAAAGTGGTTATCTCCGCCCCGGCAAAAAATCCCGACGTGACTTTTGTTCTGGGCGTCAACGAAGAGGATTACGATAAAAACAAACACAGTATTATCTCGATGGGCTCGTGCACCACAAACTGCCTGGCGCCCATTGTCAAAATACTGCATAAAGAATTCGGCGTGGAATACGGGCTAATGACAACCATTCATTCTTACACCAACGATCAGGTTGTCGCGGACGAGGCGCACAAGGATCTGCGAAGGGCGCGCGCCGCCGCTTTATCGATGATTCCCACCACCACAGGCGCGGCCAAAGCCATCTCTGAAGTGATTCCGGAAATGAAAGGCAAGCTCGACGGAATGGCTGTGCGTGTGCCGACACCGAATGTATCCATGGTGGATTTTGTCGCCGTTTTGTCCAAAGAAACAAACAAAGATGAACTTAACGCGAAATTCAGAAAATACGCCGAAGGCTCGATGAAAGGAATTCTTTCCTGCACGGACGAAGAGCTGGTTTCGCGCGATTTTTACGGCAATCCCTATTCATCGATTGTGGATTTGCCCAGCACGACGGTAATCGGCGGGAGAATGATAAAAGTAATTTCCTGGTATGATAATGAATGGGGCTTTTCCAGCAGAATGCTGGATCTGCTCTCTTTCATTATGAAATAGAACATAAAAAGGCAGGACAGTAAAATGAAGTACATTGATCAGATTGAAATGAAGGGCAAAAAAGTTTTTTTGCGTGTGGATTTTAACGTTCCGATAAAAGAAGGAAAAGTTACCAGCGATAACCGCGTGCGCGCGCACATACCAACCATTAACTACGCTCTGGAAAAGGGAGCAAAAATCATCATCGCCTCGCATTTGGGACGCCCCAAAGGAAAACGCGTGGAAGAAATGTCACTGGGGCCGGTGGCGCCAATACTTTCCGGCCTGATTCAGCAGGAAGTTGTTTTTGTTGATGACTGCGTGGGTGAAAAAGTTACGCAGGCAATCAGCAAAATGAAAAACGGTGATGTTATTTTGCTGGAAAATCTGCGCTTTCATCCGGGCGAGGATAAAAATGACGCAGCGTTTGCCAAAGAGCTTGCTTCTTTGTGCGATATCTACATTGACGACGCTTTTGCCGTTTCGCACCGCGCGGCGGCTTCAAATTCGGCCATTACCGATTATGTAAAAACATGCGCCGCGGGTTTTTTGCTGAAAAACGAAATTGAATATTTCCAAAAAGCCCTGATTAATCCTGCGCGGCCGCTTGCCGCCATCATCGGCGGCGCGAAGGTTGCCGACAAAATCGGCTTGTTGGAAAACCTGATCGAAAAAGTGGATAAACTACTTATCGGCGGCGGCATGTCTTATACTTTTTTAAAAGCCCAGGGGATAAACGTCGGCAAATCACTATGTGAAGAGGACATGCTCGATACAGCGCGGAAAATCATGCAAAAAGCCAAAGAAAAAAATGTACAGTTCATATTGCGGGTGGATGCTGTGATTGCTAAAACCGCGTCGGCGGATGCTGAGGTGAAGGTCTGCGACATAAAAAATATACCCGAAGACTGGATGGGACTCGATATTGGCCCTGCCACAATTGCTTTGTTTTCCGACGCTTTGAAAGATGTCAAAACAATTGTCTGGAACGGGCCTGTGGGCATGTTTGAACTGGCGCCTTTCAGCAAGGGAACATTCGCGCTGGCCAAAATTATAGCTGATTCCGGAGCGATTTCTATCATCGGCGGCGGCGATACGGAAACCGCCATCAGGCAGGCAGGCCTTAACACTAAAATGTCTTACATCTCAACAGGCGGCGGCGCGTTTCTAGAACTATTGGAAGGAAAAACCCTGCCGGGAATAGCCGCGCTGGATAAATGTTAAGGAGAAAAAATAAATGAGAACATGGATTGTTGCCGGAAACTGGAAAATGAATAACACCATCGCTGAGGCAGTGGCGCTGGCTAACGCAATTAAAGACGGAACTGCCTCTATAAAAAAAGGAGAGGTTATTCTGGCCCCGCCTTTTACGTCTTTACAAAGCGTTTCGCAAACGATTAAAGGTTCGCGCGTAGCGCTGGCAGCGCAAACCATGTTTTATGAAGATAGGGGAGCTTTCACGGGCGAAGTTTCGCCCGTGATGCTGAAAGATATCGGCTGTACGCATGTGCTTATCGGCCATTCGGAACGGCGCAAATATTTTCACGAAAAAGACGCCGATGTAAATCTTAAAGTCAAAAAAGCGCTGGCTGCCGGTTTAAAGCCCATTATGTGCGTGGGGGAAACAGACGAAGAAAGAGAAAAAAACGTCACGCGCGCGGTGGTAGGCAGGCAGGTGAAAGAAGGCCTCCGCGGCGTGGATAAAATTGACAACGTGGTCATCGCCTACGAGCCGGTGTGGGCTATCGGCACGGGAAAAGTAGCTACGCCCGCGCAAGCCCAAGATGTGCACGCCTTTATCCGCGCTATCTTAAGGGAAATCTATCAAGATGCCGCCGCCGGCATCCGCCTTCTCTACGGCGGCAGTGTTACAGCTGATAATATCTCTGAATTAATTGCCATGGAAGACATCGACGGCGCGCTTGTTGGCGGCGCGTCCCTAAAAGCAGACGGATTTTTAGGAATTATTAAAAACATCGCCAAGCAGAAATAAGCTGTGCTGCTTCCCCTATATTTAATTCTTTTTTTGATTTGCCTTTTTGTCTAAAATTATTTATTGTTTGCTTGGCATTCAGAAAAAACATCACAAGCGGTCTTTTTTATGGGTAACTTGCATATGCCAGGTCAGCTGCGTGCTTTCTTCATTCTTTCGATTTCAATATTTTTATTCCAAACAGCCCACTTTTTCATATTTGATATAGATACCATTAGGTCTCAAGCTCCTCAAGCAAGCCAAGCCTTAATCTATTCACTGTACGCTATAGTGATTATTCTCTATGCTTTAATTTTATATAAAATATTCAAAGCAAGGTCATGGGCCAGAATACTGTGGACGATTGTAACACTTGTTTTTATTATCGGCACCTTTACGTCACCTGTTGATTACAAGCAATACCCCGTTCTTCTGGCATTTGCAGGCATTATTTTAAACACGATGAACATCATTTCCCTGGTTTTGTTGTGGCATCCGGCAACAAACCGCTGGTTTAAAAAAATGAAGCCGGCACACCCCGTAAAACAAGAAATCCCGGCCGTAACGGCAAACGCAGAAAACGGCGATGATACAGATAACATCGTCATGTTGGCGCATGCAGCTTCACCTCAAGACTCTCCCGAAAGCGCAAAAAAACATATTTCCTACAGAAATCTTCTTAAAATCCTTCGGATAGTAAGGGTTCTGTATGTTGTATCCATTACGCTGATACTTGTTAAGATTGCGTCCTTTTATGGAATTATTGTGCGTGAATTAAGTCGGCATCCAGCCGCTCCGGATGTTGCGCAGTTTACAACTGTAGATATCGCTGTTGTGAATTTATCAGTTGCTATATTATTTTTGTCACTTATTTTTGTCATTGCGGAAAATCTGTCTGACCGGAAGCTTCAGTCCTACCCGGCGGAGCTTGTTGACCAAGGCTATAACAATAAATCCCTATTGGCTGTATCGTTCCTCTATTTTTATTGTACTCTTGCTTTGATCAATAGGATTATAATTTCTTTTATTTTAATGAAGGTTAATCATCAACCCAGCTCCCTACTGCTTATTTGTTGGATTTCCATAGCCATTGTTATAGCAATTTTTGTTTTCATATTTTTGGTTCGCAAAATTGATAATAGAAAAATGTGGAAATACTATTGGATATTTGTGCCGGTCATTTTTCTGAGTGTCGGGCCAACAGAAATGTTGGTGTTGCGTGTCGGGGAGATTCTTATCTCCAAACCATTTATTTTTATTATAAAATTTATAAAGACCTTCTAAAATAGCATTTCGATAATCCAATATGTGTCTAAATAATGATTCAGCGTCAGAATGCCGCCGCCGGCAAGCAAATCGGGGGGAGGCGTGTTCAGGGAACACGCCCTACAATATCTGGACATGTAGGGATTGATCCCCGAGCAATCCGCAAGGCTCTACGCCTTCATTTTTTCCAGTTGTATACGATCCTGATAATATTGCGTTATTTCAAAGACCGCGTAATCAATCAAAAGCATTATTCTCATTATAGAATCTATTGCCTGATGGTGTTCCAACGCGTTTATGAAGATGGCCTGAAAATCCGCGTAGAGCCACATATGCCGGCGCATCAAATTTAAGGCATAAATGGATTCATGCAAAGGAATACCGCTTTCATAACAAGTCCTCGCGTAATGCATGAAAAATTCCTGAACCCTTTCATTACGGTTAGGCGCGACCAGCATATTTCTTAACTGGCTGTAAAATTTTACCACCTGCACAATAAGTTGATCATCGGGAATATCCTGATAACTAACCGTTCTTTTATTCTTTTTTACCTCGGCTATCCAGTGCCTGGCTACTTCCTCTATGTTTTCCTCCAACACATCGAGCAGTTTTATCGAATCCACCATTTCAAGTTCTCCTTTCTGCAATTTACAAAAACAGGGAAAATAGAATTTATTTTTTATTATGTTCCTTTTTCATGAGTCTCTGATATTCTTTAGTCACTTCATAAGTGGCATGATCAAAAAGCAGTATTGTGCGGTTTAAAGTATCCAGGGCCTGCCGCTGTTCTATGCCCATGCTAAAGACGGTCTGAAATTCAGCGTAGAGCCATATATGACGCCTCAAAAGGATTAGCGCGTAAACCGCCTGATCCATGGGAATGCCCATGGCAAAACTTTCCTGCGCGTAGGTTCGGAAATATTCCAGAGTCTTTTCCCTAATTTTTGCATCAAGAAACATTTTGCTGAAATTCTGATAAAATTTTAAGCTCTGGTGTATAATTTCATCCTCCGGCAATTCTTTGTATTTTTTTGTGTGGACGTTATTTTGAACATCCAGCGCCCATCGCCTGGCCATTTTTTCCGCGTGACGTTCTCCCAGCTCTACATATTTAATGGCGTAAGTTTTCATGTTTTACTCCTTTCCAATTGAAAATAATCCCTATATTTAGTGGGGAGATCATGCCAGTTTAAAAAAACGGCAAGATCAAAATAACCATTATAGCTACAGAATCTTACGATTTTTCCTAATTAACTCGCCCTACCTATAAGCTATTTAATAGCACAAAAAACCCGATGGTAAAAGTTAAATTATGTTGATTTTATGATGTTTTTAAGCTTTTCTGTTTTTGTTAAATAAATTATAATTGTATAAAGTTTCGAGAAAAGAGCATTCGACATATTAATGCTTAACTATATGGAAAATATTAAACAAACAATCCTGATATGTATTTTTATTCTGTTCGGCTGTTCAGCAAATGCTTCACAAGAGGGCACCTGGACGGCGTTGCGCGGTGACGATTCAGATAATATCGAATTCAGAGATGAAAAAGGAAAGCTAAAAGCCGAAATCAATGATACGGCCGGATTCATCATCGCGAAAAAATTCGATAAAATAATCGCGGCGATGGATGAAATAAACGGCAAGTATGAATCTTATTATCTTACCAAAGCCGGCAAAAAAGTCAGGAAAAACAGCGTTTATATTTTTGACAACACTCCCGATTGCGAAAGCGAAGGATTCATAAGATTCCGCGATAAAAAAACGGATAAAGCCGGAATGCTCAACAGTAAAGGTGAGATTGTTATACCTGCCCAATACAATGATTTAACCAATGTAAGAAACGGAATGGTTATGGCCATAAAAGGCGCGGAAAAAAAGTACTGGGACAAGAAAAATACCGAAGGCTGTAACCATTTCAGCTGGGCAGAAGGCAAGGAATATCTCATCGATACCAGCAATAAAGTAATTATCGAAAAGTTTAAACATAACTACAATCTGGATTTATTTTCCCTCAAAATTGAAAACGCGCCCGCGCAAGACGTCAGTCGTCAAAGCTTCCCCGGCGCTGACGGCAGATATTATTCATTTATTAACTATGAAAAGGAATTTAAGCTGTGGCTAAATGATGCATTGCTCGCTTCTCTTTCCAAAGATAAATTAATCAAATATTCATACAACAAAATTTATTTCTGGAAAAAACCGGAAGGCTGGAAAGCCGAGACAAGCTCTTCATTTATCAATAAAAACTTTGAGCTCATCAAGACCAGATTGAGCGCGCTCAACAGGAATAATGCCGATTATTTTATTTCCATCGGCGGGCTGAACCCCTTTATTTATGAAGGAGCGGAATTTGAAATTTACTACAATAATTGCGGCCAGCCCAAAGAATGGCAATTTCCGGTTATGACTGTGGTTATTAACCACAAAACAAAAAATGATTCCTATCAGGACCACTTTGATTTTTTGAGAACTGAACAAGGTTATAAACTGATAAGCCTGACCATAAGAGGCAAAAAAATAAAATGACGGCAACCGGTTTCTAATCACACAAGCTGCACCCGATTTGATTTTAAATCTTAAGCAATTCAAATAATCCTGCTATTTGAGACGTAATACCCGCGCATACCGTATCATGTTCTCTTACAATTAAGGACAAATATACAGGGCTTCATGGCTGAACAAAGGTTGACATACAAGCATGGCTTATTTATACTCTTCACAATGAAAAAAAACAGCGATAATCAGAAAATAACCAAGATCGGTTTCTTCGGATTCGGCAATACAGGCCGGATAGTGGCGGATGAGTTTTTCAAAGACGGCCTGTTTGACCTTGAATGGGTTGTAAGAAAAACCCATAAAGATAATCATAAGTATGCCACACGTCTTCTGGGATATGAAGTTGACGACGCCTTGATTTATTCTGTGGATGAGGTTTCTCCCGTTTTTTTTCAAAATCATCCCGTGGACATAATAGTTGATTTTTCCAGCGCCAAAGCGCATTACCAATACGCTACGGCCGCTGATTTTGGAATAAAAATCATCTCCGCCATTTCAAAATACACACATAAAGATTTAGATAATCTAGAAAAAATGGCTGAAAAAACAGCGGTGCTTTACTCACCCAATATTACGCTGGGCATAAATTTTCTTTTGGTGGCGTCACAAGTCCTCCAGGGGATAGCGCCACACGCGGATATTGAAATCGTCGAGGAACATTTCCGCGGCAAGAAGGAAGAATCGGGAACAGCTGTTAAAATAGCGGAAATTCTGGGGCTAAACAGAGATAAACATGTAAATTCCGTTCGCGTGGGGGGAATTGTTGGTAAACACGAAATAATTTTTGGATTGCCCAACCAGACCATCAGGCTTATTCACGAAAGCATCAGCCGGTCGGCATTCGGGCAGGGAGCGATATTTGCCGCCAAGTGGATGATGAACGCGCCCAGCGGCATGTATTCCATGGAAAACATAATTGTTGATATGTTCAAAAAAAATATTCCTGTTTATTAGGTTATCGTTTTACCTTAAATATCAGCACGTGTTTTTTACCAAACTGATATTTCTCAATAAAATCAAGGTAAAAAGCCAATTATAAATATTTCTTATTTAGTGGTTGTATAATTATCTCATCTGTTTTATAATCTCAATATTAGATGTGGAGCCGATGTCACATGGATAAAAGGAGTATTTTCTTTAATAAAGCTCTATACCTCCAAGGCATATGGTTAAAACTTTTTCACATCAAAACTGACGCGTCCGGCCGTTATTTTAAAATTATTAACTCTATGGAAATAATGAGTAAATATTTTATGGGTTTCGGATGTCAAAAACTTTAATCAAAAAGGAGGATTGTTAAATGTTTAGCAGGCAAAAGAAAAATTCGGTAAATTTATTGATTCTTGCAGGGCTTTTTATTGTGGGAGTAAGTTTTTTAATCGTCGGATGCGCAAGCACACCAAAAGCTCCGGCTACTCTTGATCCGGCTGTTAAGAAACCACAGCTGATTGTTAACCCAGATACAATCAGTCTCGGCGTAGATAAGTTAATGAACAAAACAACTATTGTTTTTGAAGGATCAGGCTTCAAACCTAAAGATTCTGTATTCATTTCACTAATTGCTGATGGTATCGATGTACCCGTCGCTTCCGGTGTAGTCGGTAGCAATGGAACTTTTAAGGCAAGTGTAGATACTCTTGCGAAAATTACCGGTTTATTAAGGGCAACTCCAAGAAGCACATATGCAAAAGATGGAAAACAACTCGTAACTATGGTTCTTACGCAGCCAACTATTCCTCCTGGAGAGTATACGGCTAGAGCTACTTCAATGATATCTGATAAAACCGCAGATACAAAAGTTGTTTTAAGAAAACCTTCTTTTGGCGAGTCTATCGTTGACGGGCTCGGTGGAGCACTGGGGAAAATAGAAGACAAAAGGCCGGCAAACTAAAAACACGGTCAAGCATTATTGTCAATAAGTCAGTTATAGAGAAACGCTGTGACAAAATATTGATCATGGCGTTTCTTTTTTTGATTCACTTTTGAAATTGTCCATAGCCTGCGGACATCTTTATGTTGAACCGCAGGAGTAATTGGAATACGGACCCTACCCGCTTCAGATTACCAAAACAACGATGACAGCCACGCCTATATCAAATAACTGCCACGGTTGTGATTAATTGATAATTAATCCATTGAACTAACTGAAAATAATCGTAAAAGAGACCGCGCTCTCAAAGCACGTAAATTTTTAAAAATAATGGATTTTCAAGTACTTGTCTCACCTACCTATACGTAACAAAATCAGAGTTGAAGATTGAGGATAGAAAAAAGTGGCGTTTGAGTTCAGTGGCTGCCGAAGGCAGTCCGCTGGAACAAAAACTTAGGGCGAATTTACCGAAAACTTAGCAAATAACGATTACAGCTTATTCTTGCCAGTTAGCTTGGCATCCCATACTTACACCGTCGTAAAAACGGCAGGAAGCACGAAAGAAGCGTACGTATTGAGATCCACTATGCCCTGCTGCCCCACCGTAACGATTTATATATGCACTACCGCTTGTTTGACCAACAGTTCCAGCGCTAATATCCCAGTAACACTGTTTTGCTTCTTTGGGTCTTTTTGGCATCAGTGAATATATATTTTTGTTTGTTTGAATGATAATCTTCTCATCAAATTGGAGTGATGATTGTAAAGCATTAAGAGCTTCTTTGCATGTGTTAACTTTAATCCCACCAATACTCAAAATTATTTCCCCTGCTTGCATACCAGCACGCCAAGCTGCTCCATTAGGGAAAACTTTCTCTATCTTAGGAACTTCAGGGTCTGTACAAAAAATACCGATCTTCGGCGTTGGCTCAATGTTATCGCATTTGTAAGGCGGGGTACCAAGCATCAGAGAAACATCTTCGATAGTACGTACAGTATCTGTGTAAGAAAGTTGCTTACCCCATTGTGCATAAAGACTTTGTTTATGAGCGCATCCTATAATAAAGAAAATATTAATACCTAAGATAATTAAAGATATGCTCTTGAATAGCTGAATCATTTTCATCCCCTCTCACATTTTTTAAAATAAATCGCTGCCAGAATGTGTCTATGTTATTTGCTAACTTCCAGTAACAATTAAATAATTCTTAATTTAATTAAGATTGATATAAAATATACCCACGTTATTTTGATATGTCTACAATTTATTACAGGAAGCAATGCCTATCTAAAACACCTACAATATTTCAGCAATAGGTATTTATCGGAAATGAAGATTACGCATGGAAAGGCAACATCAATGATCATTGAGACGCTTATCGATAGAAAATAAACTTCAGCCTGTATATCAGATATTAACCTATGTTATATGCGTGAATTATTTGTCGACCAGCATGTACGGTCCTGGAGGAATTTCGCGGCCAGGATAACTAAAAGCACGGAAATTTGCTTGTTGAGCTAATGGAACGTAATTAGGCGCCGCTCTGGTTACAGCAGCATTGATTGCCATTATAATTAAATCTGCTATAGCATTTCCGCTACTTTGGTGTTGAGGTGTATAGATCATTGTTTCATTATGCTCCCAAATAGAATCTCCTGTTTTCCCATCTTTAATGACATAAGACAAAGATACAGTTACTTGAGTAGTCAAAACCATGTATTTTGCATCCCATTGGTTAATAGTTACATAAAGAACTGCATCCGCACCAAAAAGGTTTGCTAGTTTTTCAACCGTTGCATTATGTACAAGGTTGGCATCAGATAAACCATCATCTTCTAGAAGACGCTTAACCATATTAACAGGAAAAACATAATATCCTCTATTGGCTAAAGGTATTGTAATAGTGGAAAGACAATAATCTGGGGCTGTTATCTCAACACTACGATTTACCATGGGAACAATAAGAATGGATTTTGGACTCGCGCCATTAAATTTTGTGTAATCCCTAGTTGGTGTGGTTACGCATCCTAAAAATGAAAAAAGCAGAATAATAATCAAAAAGTACCTGGTCATTTTGTCACCCCTTTAACTTTACCCATATCAATCGAAGAATCTTTTTGTTTCTCTGCTTGAGCTGATTTTTTTTGAGCATTATTAATCATTTTTGTCATAATGACATTTGATTCAGGCCATTTAGCTTGTTCTTTCTTAAAATATTCTATAGCCTCAGGGAAATTACCTTGTTCATAAAGAACATATCCATACTCTGCGTATATTCCAGGTGGAACTTTCCCACTTTCTTCACCATATTGTATGATGTCTCTAAGATCTTCGATAAATTGCTCAGATTTTGCTGGATTTTTGTAATGATTATAAAGTTTCTGGTCGTAATTTTGCCAAGCATATTGACCTTGAGCAGCACACCCCGTCATCATTAAAATAGCAATGAAGCCCATAAAACAATGAGAAATTTTCATACTCCACCTTTATTTTACAGTAATAGTCTTTAATTCGCTTTCAATGAAAATTTTCTGTTCATATATAACAGCACCGTTTTCTATGACTGTTATTTTATGAGTGCCCGGCGCGAGGGTAAGTGTTTGTGGCTCCCCATTGTATGTTTGTGCTTTACCCATTTTGAGGCCATCAACTAGAAGTTCAGCCGCAGGTGAAGCCCCTTTAATTGCAATACTTGGCCTAGAATCGACACTCCGTACCGTAGTTGCAGGCATACAACCAGAAATTACAATAATAGATAATAAAATATATAAAAATCTCATTTTTGCACCTCTTCAACAAATGTTTTATCAATATTTACAGAATTAACGCTTCCTGATATCAGCTTACATATTGATCCTTCGTTGTTTTCATTGCTTCCAAAGAATCCGGAAACTTTTATTTCAGCAATTTTTTTAGGTGGAAGATTCATTGTGAACCCTGTTTGCTTGCTTTTAACGGCTGCACCCTGTTGCATTACCTGTAGGATATCACCAATCTGGATACCTTGTTTCTGGCCACCACTTATAAAAACCTGTGCGCCTTTTATATCAAGGATGTCGGTTTTCCATGGACGATCTTCTAGGGTTGAAACAACTCTATCTAGCATATCGGAAATTGCTGCAGATATAGCACGGTCATTGAGTGTAGCGTCATAATCAGCACGGCTGCCAAAACCAGCAACCTCTCCACTTTCTGTATCGGCTTGACCAACTCCTGCAGCCGAAAAAAATGCATGCCCTGTTTTTACATCTACTAACCTAGCCTCAACTTTTGCTCGTGCTACCTGAACTTTAGTGCTTGATAGAAATCCAACTTTCCCAGCAACTGAACGTCCAAACTCTGTAACAGAGCCAACTATTAATGCGTCAACCCCAACAAGGTTTGCATCACCACTTATTGCTTGTTCTTTTATAATTTTTGATAGATCTGTACGTTCAAATACAATGAACTTGTTGGACATTATCAATTTCGCGGCCAACATATCAGACGCCTGCTTACCAATTCGATCATAATCTTGATCAGTCATGAGCGATCGGCCATAATTTGATTCATTTGAAAATCGTGCTATTGCGATCTTTCTTTTATATTGTTTGAAGATAGGGGTTTGAGCTGCATTTTGTGCTTTAATTTGCTGCTCTTTGGTCACGGGAGCTTCAGTTTGCTGGACAGGAGTAGAAACCGTTGCGCAACCACTGTAAAACAATATTATCGTTCCGCATACACACACAAAAAACATTTTTTTCATTTTATTACTTCTGACCTCCTTGTGAGCATGACCTCGAAAATTGTGATAAATATTACTGAATATTAGCAATCATGTCAATCTCTATTAGGTACTTCATGTGTGGATTAATATTAAATCATGGCTCTAGACTAGATGAGCAAGTTATTTCTCATCACTTTTAGTATAATTTAATAAGGCTCTAGACCAGCTAAGCGACACTAAAAGTACTAAAAAGCTAGTCTAGAGCCTTAATATAAAATAAAAAAAGTGGATGTCTTCAAGTTAGTTAAACTGTACTTCGCCAGTCGTTTTTACCGGCGCTAAACGAAATTAACTATTCTCCTCCTTCTTTATACATCGATTCAATCAAATCGCCGTACTGAGCGTTAATGGATTTTCTTTTGACCTTCATGGTTGGCGTTACTTCACCATCTTCAGTATAGAGTTTCTTGTCAAGGATTCTGAATTTACGGATATTTTCCACACGGGCAACCTGCCGGTTCACTTTATCCACTTCCTGCTGAATCAATTGAATTACTTCCGGAGTCTTAGTCATACTCGCAAAAGTAGTGAACTGAACCTTGGCGTCCTGAGCGTATTTCATCACATTTTCGTCATCAAGAACAATAACAGCCGTCAGATACTTTCTGCCATCGCCGATTACCACGGCATCATTGATATACGGCGAAAACTTCAGAAGGTTTTCGATATACTGGGGAGCAACATTCTTACCACCGGCCGTGATAATCAAATCTTTTTTACGGTCGGTTATTTTGAGATATCCATCTTCGTCTATTTCACCCACGTCCCCGGTGTGCATCCAACCGTCTATAAGAACTTCGTTGGTAGTTGCTTCATCTTTGTAATAACCCTTAAAAACGCCCGGATGCTTTACAACGATTTCGCCGTCTTCGAGAAACCTCACCTGCGTTCCCGGTAAGGCCTTGCCGACGGTGCCCACCTTATATTCCCCAATGCTCGACATATGCGTAATTCCGGTTGTCTCGGTCATACCGTAACCTTCGCGGATGGGAATACCGATACTCTGGAAAAACTTGATTACTTCGTGCGAAATGGGCGCCGCGCCGGACGCGCCCACGCGTATCTTGTCAAAACCAAGGCGCTTTTTCAATTTACGGAAAACAATAAAGTAAAAAAGGTGATAAAGCAGGGCCAGTGGTAAAGGTGCTTTTTCTCCTTTAATAACTCTATCGTTGTATTTAGTCCCGATTTTTACTGCTATATTGTAGAGTGTTCTTTTGAGCCATGTGGCATCAGCCATTTTTAAAACAATCGCAGAATAGTACTTTTCCCATATACGCGGCACGGCATGAAATAATGTAGGTGACACCTCGCGCATATCGGCCATGACCGTATCCGTATTTTCCGTAAAGTTAACGGTGTGCCCCGTGGTCAGATGAAACATTATATCGTATATTTGTTCATAAACGTGGTTAAGCGGCAAAAAAGAAATGGTTTCATCCTCCACAAATGTTTCAATCACTTGCCTGGCGGATTCGGCAACCCACAGATAACCTTCGTGAGCCAGCAATGCCCCTTTGGGCATACCGGTCGTACCGGATGTATAAATAATACCGGCTACGTCTTCGGTCTTTGCCTGCGCGGCCAGTTGCTTGAAAAGATCCGGCTTTTCCTTATCGATTTTCTTGCCCATCTCTAAAAGCTCGTCAAAGCTCATAAACATCGGATCTTTAAAATGCTTCAAGCCTTCCATCTCCCAGCAAATGAGCTTTTTCAGCAGAGGGGTTTCATGGCGAAAAGCCAGAGCCTTGTCCAGTTGTTCTTCATCCTCACAGATATAAACAACGGCGTCAGAGTGCTCGACAACATATTTACATTCCGGCACCGGATTGGTCGTGTAAATACCTACCCAGGCTCCGCCGGCGCAAACCGCTCCCAGAGCCGAGTAGAGCCATTCCGGCCTGTTTTCTCCGATAATCGCGACATGATCCCCATATTTCACGCCAAGCGCATTCAAGCCCAAGGCAACATGCTTGACGTTTTCCAGATATTCAGCCCAAGTAATATCACGCCAGATACCGTAATCCTTGTTTCTCAGAGCAATGCGGTTTGGCTGTTTTTCCGCAATACTTATTAACGCTTTGGGCAATGTATCTATTGCCATTATCTTTCCCCCTTTATGCTTATATAAATAGACAAAAACGGTTTGTAGAAATATCCTTCAAGACTTTTGACAGATAAACTAACGAAACCGGACTTTCCGTCTGTATCTCTTGTATCCTTTAACGGATTCTTCCGTGGCAATCCCGAGGTAAAATTCCCTAATATCCTCGTCCTCACGAAGAACTTCAGGTTTATCGGCTCGGACTATTCTGCCGTTTTCGAGCAGATAAGCAAAGTTAGAATATTTAAGCGCCATATTAACATTCTGCTCAACCAGAAGAACGGTTACCTTATCTTTCTCATTGATGTTTTTGATTATCCCAAAAATCTCCTGTGTCAGAAGAGGTGATAATCCCAACGATGGTTCATCAAGCATGAGCAGTTTTGGACGACTCATTAAAGCCCGGCCGATAGCCAGCATTTGCTGTTCACCACCGCTCATTAAACCGGCCTGCTGTTTTACTCTTTCTTTAAGAATGGGAAAATGGTGAAAAACATTTTCCAAATCGCTCTCAATGCCTTTTCTATCATTCCTTGTATAGGCCCCGATAGTAATGTTTTCCAAAACGGTCAATTCAGGAAACACTTCGCGACCTTCCGGCACATAACCTATGCCCATCTTCACGATTTCATCAGTGTCTTTCCTGTCAATACGCTCGCCCATGAATTCTATCGTGCCTTTTTCCGGCTGCTCTTCTTTTAAATCATAGAAAAGCCGCATAATCGTCTTGAGTGTTGTTGTTTTCCCCGCGCCGTTGGAACCAAGCAGGGCAACAATATCTCCCTCGTTGATTTCGAAGGAAATTCCGTGCAGCGCGCGGATTAAATCATACCAGGTTTCAATATTACTAACTTTCAGCATCAGCTGATTTCCTCCTCTCCGAGATACGCCTTAATAACTTCCTTATTTTTCTGCACTTCCTGCGGCGTTCCCAGCACTATTTTCTGCCCCTGCTGCATGGCGAAAACACGATCTGATATTCCCATAATCATGTTCATATCATGTTCAATAAGCAGAATTGTCATCTGAAAATCTTCCCGAATATCTTTTATCCATATGGTCAGATCATCTTTTTCTTCCGTGTTCATTCCCGCGGAAGGTTCGTCCAGAAGCATAACTTTTGGCTCCAAGGCTAACGCGCGTCCGACCTCTATCAGCTTGCGCTTGCCATAGGCAAGGCTGCCTACAAAATGGTCGCGCACTGATTGCAACTCGAGAAAGTCGATAATTTTTTCTACTTTCTCTCTGTGCTCCAATTCCTCACGCGCGGCCGGAGAAAATTTACTGAACATAAAAGCGCCGCCGAAGATTCCCGTATTCATATGAATATGCCTGCCGAGCATGAGGTTGTCCATGACGGTGGCGTTGGCAAAAAGCTCTATATTCTGAAAGGTGCGCGCAATACCCTTCTTGGCGATTTTATCCGGGGTTTTACCCACCATATTTTCGCCTTCCATCACCACAGTGCCTGAATCCGGCTTATAGATACCACTGATCAAATTAAAGATGGTTGTTTTCCCTGATCCGTTGGGACCGATAATGGAGAAGATTTCATTCTTCTCGACACCGAAGCTGATATTGTCAACCGCCCTTATGCCACCAAAACTGATGCTTAAATTTTCTACATTGAAATAACTCATGAAATATTATTCCTTCTTTCTCAAACGCAATTCTTTTCTCAATATATAACTGCTTCTTTCATCAAGCGTTTATTCGTTATTGCCTAACTATTCAAGGTGTGAGGGCGAGGCGCTTGAAGTTGCCTCACCCTCTTCACCGTATTTAATCCCCTTAATTTATTTAAAAACTCAGGGGCAGTTCGTTGACAGACCAATCCTGAACCACAATCACTTCTCCCTTAGGACCGCACTGCCAGATGCGTAATTCCCGGGGGGGACGATGATTCTTGGCCGTCCATTTTATTTTAGGACCCATTCCCTGGAAGGTCAGGTTATTCAGTTGATTTGCTACGGCTTGCGTACTCAGATTTCTGCCGGTTCTTTTCAGAGCTTCAACCAGAGGTTCCGCCACGACGATACCGGCCGCGAAGAATATCCCCCATCTTTCCTGAGGATAAAGCCTCTTTGCCGCATCAGTATATTTCTTAATAATCGGTATCCTTGTGTCAAAAATATCTTCCGTAAACGCGCTGGTCATAACGCCTTCTTTGGCCCATAACCCGTCAGTGATATGATTCATCAGCATAAAATCAGTGAGGTTATAGGAATGAATCCACTGTGGATGGAAGTCGACGGAAACAGCGGTGCGCAGGGCAATGGCCGCTGATGTGGGTGCCACCATGCCGATAACCGCTTCCGCGCCGGAAGCCTTGAGGCGAGCTATCTGCGAACTCAAATCCCTTTCAGTGGGCTCAACGGGAACCGCGGCTACCAGCTCCATGCCGTATGTTTTCAAGCGTTTTTTGATTCCCACCATAGCATCGGCGCCCCAGTCATCGTTCTGGTACAGATAACCTATCTTCTTGAATTTCTTTTTTTCTACGAGAAACTTCGTAATGATGCTGCCGTCATCTTCGTACAAAACCCACACACCCCACAGATATGGATTGTGCGGCTGATAAAAACCTTTGGCTCCCGTACAAACCGATGTCCAGATAATCTTTTTCTGTTTCAGATACTGCTGCACGGCAAGGCCGGGCGCCGTACCGACACCACCCACAAAGGCAAAGACACCCTGGCGGTCAACCAGATCTCTCACGCCAGCCATCGTCTGGGAAGGATTGTACTGGTCATCGCGAATGAAATAACGGATTTTTCTGCCGTGAATTCCGCCTTCCTCATTGGCCAGGTCAAATATTACCTTGGTGCCGCGCGCGACAGCCCCCCAGGGAGCGGCGGGACCCGTCTGCGGACCCCACTGGCCTATTCTGATTTCCTTGTCATCAAACCCTGCTTTCTGCGCCAGTCCTTCATAGGCTGTCAGAGTAACGGCGCAAAATGCAACCAACATTACCAACATGACTTTGTTTAAACGCATAAACTTTCCCCTTTCTTGAATCTGTTATGTTGAACCAATTATTACTTTAAACTACCTTACCGCGAAAATATAAAAAATTTATTTTTTTATACTGTTAACTTTTATACCAGCGACCTTTTTCTTTCATGAAAATAAAACCTATATTTGCATCCGAATACGCCTTTGTATCTTGATTAAGAAATGTAACGTCCACTTCAACCTGCGCAAACTTCTCCACCGCGGGATATTTTTTAAGGTCTTCGTTATCATGAATATAACTCACCGCGACAATGCGGTAATCAGTAACGCGATCCGGGGAGGCTTTGGCCTGGGCAAAGTATTCATTGTAAGTGTGCGAACGGACGTAGTCGGAAGAAGAAGCAAAACAAGCGTAAACCGCGGGATAGTCACTGCGCACCTCGGCATCCAGAAATTCATGTGCGGCTTTAAGCACCGCCTGTTTTTCGCGTTCATTGGCAAGCGGGACAAACCAGCCTTTATAGATCAAAAATGTCCCCGGTAAAACAAGCGCCAGACAAACAACCGCGATCAACAGTTTTTTTCGGCTTTTTATGAAATTTATCTTTTCCATCATCTAATACAAAAGCTACTGATACAATTACACTTTTTTAACCCAATGCTTGGCAAAAAGACCGCTCGGACGAACACACAAAACTAAAACAATAACGACAAACGCTGTTATCGGCTTCCATGCCGGCATGACATAGCCGAAAAAGTTTTCAACAAGGCCCATTATAAAACCGCCAATCAAGACTCCGGGGATGCTCATCAGCCCGCCTAGCACGGCGGAGGCAAAAGCACGGAGAAACGATTCCATCATGAATCCGGGATCAAGAATATTTTTGGCGGACAAAAGCATTGCCGCTAACGCGCCAATAATCGAGCTGAACGCCCAGGAAAAGGCAAAAACCCGGTCCGTCTTTATTCCCATTATTTTGGCAGCGTGCTTGTTCTGCTGAGTCGCGCGCATGGCCGTTCCTATTTTCGTGTACTTAAAGAAAAAATATAGAAACGTCATAACAGCGGCAGCAACAACAAAAACAGCTATTGCCCACTCACTAACAATAAAACCGGAGATCGGCTCATGGGTCACCTTGTAGGAAAAAGGTATATTGAACTGCTTTTGCTCCGCGCCCCATTTCCAGCTGGCCATCCCCATGAGAAGCATTTGCGCTCCAATCGTGATTACAATCAATCCCAACAGCGTCGGGTTTTTAGCCGGCCGCAGGAAGAAATACTCAATAGCAATACCCAGAATACCCACGAAGATCAGGGCAACGACAAAGGCGATCCAGAAGTTATAACCAGAAATTACCATAATATGGTAGGCAACAAATGTGGATACCATGGCTGTTTCGCCCGCGGCGAAATTAAGCACCTCTGAAGTCTTATAGATGATAACAACCGCCAACCCAAAAAGGCCATAGCAGGCACCCATGGCCAACCCATCAACTAATAACTGTCCTAACGGCATATCCTTAATTACCTCTGCTTTCCTTTTCCTATTTTTTCCAGCAAGCTTTGCGGCATTTAGTACAACGTCAACAAAAACATGCCATAATTTACTTTATATATCCATTGGCCGTTTTGCACAAAATTAAAAAGGCCATGTCTTCCAATACTTCTTTATTCTTATCCATGCCCCGAAAAGACCCAGCGGTTCGAAAAGCATAATGCCAATCATGACCAGACCCAGGGCAATATAGTTTAAATTATCCATNNTTCATTGAGATTCTTGAATAAATCATACATCAGATAGGTTATGAGCGCCGCGCCGGATATAGAACCCATAACCGAACCCAGTCCGCCGACAACAATCATCACGATGAAAAGAATCGAAAGAATAAGATTGAAGGTGAAAGGATCAAAAAATCCCAAAACAAAAGCAAAAAGTCCGCCGGCGATGCCCGCGTAAAATGCGCTTACGGCAAATGAAAGAGTTTTATAAATGGTCAGGTTGATCCCTATTACTTCGGCCGCAATATCACTATCACGGATCGCAACAAAGGCCCGGCCTGGTTTTGTCTTTAAAATGTTTATCGCAAACAAAACCATCACTATTGTAAAACCAAGGACAAGATAATATTTGCCCATAACTGTCGTGATGATAAAACTTAATCCCAGTTGCTGTATTCCCAAATCCAACTCAGGAGTTCCCAAGCCTTGGCGCCCGCCAAATAATTCGGTGTGCCCGATAACATGCATAATGGCCAGACCAAAAGCCAGAGTGGCAATGGTAAGGTATGGACCTTCCAGACGCAAAGCCGGCAGTCCTAAAATAAAACCAAAAAAAGCCGCGATAAAAGCCGCGGCAATAATGGCAACAAAAAAAGGAATCTGTAATTTGGTCATCAGCAGAACAGTGGCGTAGGCCCCGATGGCGAAAAAGCCCGCGTGCCCAAGCGAGATCTGCCCCGTAGAGCCCACCAGAATATTCAGTCCCACTGAGACGATCACATAAACCATGATCAGGCTCAAGAGGTATAAAGAGTAATCTGATAAGTAAAGGGGTAAAGCAAAAAGAACCAGTAGAAAAATTATTGACCAAAAAAGAATCACACCGCTTTTGAAGAGTTCAATGTCTTCATAATACGACCGCTTCATGTCCATGGGAATTTTGTACTCCTAATTTTTCGGAAAATACCAGAAATGATATGTGCTCCGTTTTTTTCGTCCTGTTGTATACAATAAGTCCGGTTTGCCAGTCAAGGTAAAGTTTGGGACAAACAGCTTTCTAGACACTTTTATGAATATTATTAAGTACAAAGAGCACTTTTTTTGCGGGAAAAAAGCCTCAAATAAAACAAAACGCCGCGGATAAAAAAGAAATTATTATTGCCGTTTCAACCAGGCAGCTTTTTTAACAAAAATTTTTTAATCTCTGTGGTTATTTTTCAAATCTTTTATCCCAGGGAGTGATTCCCGCCGCGGCCATCGCTCTGGCCTCATACTGATTGAAAGGATATTCTGCCAGAATCATCATCTTCTGCGCCGCCATGAAGGCTTCCGCGTGCATTGTGGCAACTTCATGAAACGCCGACTCGCGCGAACAGACATGGCGCATTGTCTCGTGAATCATTTTTAATCTGTCCAGCGTGCTGAATTTTTCCGAGCCTCCCAGATAATGTTCGAGGTGATCATGGATATCGGGATTCTCCCAATCCTTTTTATCCGGCACGTTGGCCAGAATGCCGCCCCCGATATCCTGAATCAGCTTGATGAACTCATGATACTCGCCGGCCGTCGCGCAAACTCTTCTTATATTCATCCACAGTGCGAATGGCCATAATTTTTTCCTTCCTCTATATTTATTTTTGCAATATCGTCTTACGCAATTTTCCGGAGTTCCTTTTTCAGAACTTTCCCCACCAGGCTCTTCGGCAGGGCATCCATAAAAACCACTTCCTTGGGCGCCAGGAAATTCGTCAGGGTTGTTTTGCAATACTCGATAATTTCTTCGGCACTAGCCTTCTGCCCGGGGTTCAAAACAACAAACGCCTTGATGTTTTCGCCGTAAATATCATCCTTCATGCCCACCACTGCCGCTTCCGATATTTGAGGGTGAGCGAACAGCGCTTCTTCTATCGCGCGCGGTGATATATTTTCCCCTCCCTTGATGATTAAATCTTTCTTGCGGTCGGTAATCCAGAAGTAGCCGTCTTCATCTTCGTAGCCAACATCACCCGTATGCAGCCAGCCTTCGCGCATGGCCTGCGCCGTCTCTTCGGGCTTGTTCCAATATCCTTTCATCAGTTGGGGTCCGCGTATGACGATTTCCCCCTGCTCGCCGCGCGGCAGAAATTTCCCGTCGTCATCCATAATCTTCATCTCGGTACCTTTCATCGGAATGCCGATGGAGCCGACTTTCTTCTCACCGTAAATGGGATTAGTGGAATTATTCGCTCCCGCTTCCGTGAGCCCCCAACCTTCAATGATTTCACCGCCGTAAATCTCTTTGAATTTTTTCCATGTCTCCATTGCCAGCGGCGCGGATCCGGATATCCAAAACTGCATGGAACTGACATCGTATTTTTTCGGCTCCGGATACAAAAGCAGATAAACGTACATTGTGGGAACGGCGGCCATTACATTGCCGCGATATTTTTCTATGGAGGACAAAATCAATTCCAGATCGAAAGAATCGAGCAAAACGGTGGGTGCCGTCCTGAACATGCCGTTATTTATGGTCGCAATACCAAAGGAATGGCAAAGGGGAAGAACACTTATGTTAATCATCTCATCAGGGAAGGCCATGCTTTCGAATTGCATTTTTGCGTTGGCGTAAAGTGAGTGATGCGTGTGCATAACCCCTTTCGAATTTCCGGTAGTACCCGCGGTATAAATCAGCGCGGCAAGTTCATCTTCTTTCATGTCCGCAAACAGATAATCTTCCTCGGCGTTTTCTACAAGCGGATGGTAAGCGATGGTCCCTTCCGGGACCTCCTTGTCTATAAGAATCACCGTTTTCATGTCGGGCGCCTTTTCCTGAGCCGCGCGTACTTTCGGAAGAAAATCCATACTGCTGATCACCGTTTTGGCGCCGGAATCCTTATAGATATAGGCTATCTCTTCATCATTCATTAAAAAATTGATTGGCACAATAACCGCTCCCATCATCCAGCACGCATAAAAGGATTCCAGAACCTCGGGGCAATTCGGCATTTGAATTATCACCCTGTCGCCTCTTTTGATGCCCAGCTCCTTTAGCGCACCGGTCAGCTTTCTGGAATTTTTCTGCATTTGCATGTTTGTCAGCTCTCTGTCCTTGAAATAAATGGCTATTCGTTCCCCTTCGGACAGAACTTTCTTATCGCGAAATTCTGCAAGATTCATTGTTTACCTCCTAAATAATCCTCTATTAGCCCTTCCCGGGCGTGACAACCCTTCTAATCATTATCTAATTAACTTAATCACGCTATACCCGCGCTGGCGCAATAAATTTAACAACCCTTCTTCGCCCGCAAAATGCGCCAGTCCAACGATCAGCATTGTGCTTTCCTGTTCTTTTAAACATTTTTCTATGGTTTTTACCCATTGCTTGTTTCTGTCTATGATTATGTTTTTATATACCTGGGGGAAATCTTTCATCCTCTCCAGGTAACTTCTGGCAATCAAAGCTTCGTCCCCTTTTCTCCACGCGTTCACCGCATTTAAGAAGAGGGCGTCAATTTTCTTGAGCTCATCGAGCGACTCTAGAATTTGTTTTCCTTCCATAGCGGAATCGAGCGAAGTTAAAAAATATATCTGTTGGCCAGCCGTTTCCAAACCGGTGATTTTTTTTCCGTCATTGAGCGCTTTTTCTTTAAAAAACGCGTCAACGCCTCTTTTCGCGTCCGCGCCTAATTTATTCGTCTGCAAAACCGTAAGTGTCATCAAAAAAAATATCGGGCGTAAATAGGCAAACCTATTCATCGGATAATTATTTTCTTTGCAAAAAGCCTCCGCCCTGGCGTATGCCTCCGGTGAAATATGGTCCCGCAGAGTGGTGCCATCGTTGTAAACGGAGGCGCGCATGAATTTTTCCATATTTTCCGTTTTTTCCATCTCGCCGGGCGATGTTTCAAAAATAATTTGGCGGGAATTTTCATAAGCGCGGAAAAACTCAGCGGGTAATGGATGGTCTGAGGCGCGAAGCATGTGTATAGATCCAGCAAGGTAAACGGCAGTGTTTCCGGATTTCACCATCCAAACGGAAGTCTGCGCCCAAGAGCTTACGGAGATAAGCACAAAAAGCGCGGCTAAAATAAACCTGAATAAATTAAGTTTCATGGAATTCTCCTTGTTTATTTATCAATATTATTTCATCCGGCTGAAAAGAACACTCCCCAAAAACAGCATCCCTGCCGCAAAAATAATTATAACCAGAAAATCAACATACAGAGGAAAAACATTCACATTGAGCAGCGCGCCGCGGACTCCGTCCACGGTATAGGTCAGAGGATTGAGCTTCACCAGGCCCCGCAGCCAGAGAGGAAGCTTTTCCGTAATCGGAAAAAGCGCGCCGGACAGGAAAAAAAGCGGAAAAATAAGAAACGCGGAAACTACCTGGAATCCTTCCAGGCTTTCGAAAAGCGAACCCAGCGCCAGACCCAGCGAAACCATACCTATTGCCGTAATCAGCAACAAGAGCAGCGCGAGCGGTATCCCCCACGGATTAACCGCCGGAAACAAAAACGAAAGGGAAAAGAGGACAAGAATCTGCAAAATGACATCGGTGCAGCCGCCGAGAACTTTCCCCAGGAAAATGCTGATACGCGATACCGGCGCCACGAGGATTGCCTTAAGCACATCAAGCTTGCGATCCCAGACAATATAGAGGCCGAAATAAACGGAGCCAAACAGCACCAACATGGACAGAATTCCCGGATAAATATAATCACGATAAGCAAAAGAACCTATTGTCACGCTTGCCCCAATACCGCTGCCGAAAAGAAACAGCCACATCAAAGGCTGCACGATGCTCGAGACAATCCTGCTTTTTTCGCGCTGGAACACTTTGAACTCACGCCACCAAACCGCATAAACTCCCATCAATTCTCTGCGGATAAAACCGTTATCCATAATTTTTTAAGACCCCCTCTGGCGGTAGCGGGCGACAGAATCCACCCAGCTGCCGGAATCATCCACCGTATCATCGCGAATATCCCGGCCGGTCAGCTTGATAAAAACATCGTTGAGTGTGGGCACTCTCATTTCCACACAGTGAACATCTTTCAGCAATGATAAAATTTTGGGCAGGCGCCGGTGGGCTTCTTTGGTGATTATTTCCAATGCGCCGTCGTTTTCCCGGATTTCGGAAACATAGGGAAGCGCCAGGATTTTTTCGAGCGGCTGCTTTTCGGCTCTAACAACAATCATCTCACCGCCCATTGTTTCTTTGAGCTTTTGCGGCGTATCCAGCGCGATTATCCGCCCGTGATCAATGATACCCACACGGTCGCAAACCTTCTCCGCCTCTTCCATATAATGGGTAGTCAGCACAATTGTGGTTTGCTCGGCCTGCGCCGTTTTTTTTATGTATTCCCACAAGCGCGCCCTTGTCTGCGGATCAAGCCCCAGCGTCGGCTCATCCAGAAATAGCACCGCCGGGCGGTGCAAAAGACCGCGCGCCAGTTCCAGACGACGGCGCATGCCGCCGGAATAAGTGCGCGTGATATCATCGGCGCGCTGCTTGAGATCAACTAACTCGAGCATCTGGTCGATTCTTTCTTTTCTTATCCGTGAAGGAAAATTATAAAGACGTGCGTGCAGTTCGAGATTTTCCCGCCCGGTAAGAACTGTATCGAGTGTGGGATCCTGGAAGACAATGCCGACCTGACGTCTCACCAGCGCCGGTTCTTTGACGACATTGTAACCGGCAATTGACGCCGCGCCTGATGAAGGCCTGACGATAGTGCAAAGCATGCCGATCGTCGTGGTTTTGCCGGCACCGTTGGGACCCAGCAGGCCGAATATTTCTCCTTTTTCAATGTTCATGTCGATACCGGCAACCGCTTCTATTTTACCGAAACATTTTCTCAGTGCGCTGGTCTGTATTATCATCATATAAATAATAGATAAAAATTACCGGTCGGCGGCAATCGCGCCGGGCCATAAATAGTAAAATCCCGCCTTGGCGTTGAGAATCTCCAGCAACTCTAAGTTTATCAGCGAAGGATTTAAAGTGCCTGCTGCCGCGCCAGCTATATTATAATAATTATCTTCCGGGAATTCCGCGCGGCGATAGACAACAACTTTAGCATCATCGGGCAGCCCGGCCAGTTTCTTCGTTTCTTTGACCGCGTCGCTTATATAGCCGATTTTATCAATCAGGCCAATCTTCAGCGCTTCATCAGAAAGAAAAATGCGCGCCGTGGAAACTTCCGCCAGCGCCTCTTTGGAAAGCTTACGATGTTTTTTTACCAAATCGATAAAGCGGCCGCCGAAACTTTCCATCGCTTTTTGCATCAGCTTTTTTTCTTCATCACCAGTTTCACGGTAAGGCGAGCCCATATCTTTGTATTTTCCTGTTTTTTGCACATCAACGCCTACGCCAATTTTATCCATCAATCCTTTTATTTTGGGCTGAAGAGAAATCACCCCCACAGAACCGGTTATTGTCGTCGGATGGGCCAGAATCACGTCCGCGGGCAAAGACATATAATAAGCGCCCGATGCGGCCACATCCATCATGCACACAGTAATTTTATTGCCTGTTTTCTCCCGGTAAGAAGAAATTTCATGATAGAGAATATCACTCGCGGTGATTGTTCCGCCCGGCGAATTTATTTTTAACAAAACCGCCTTGATTTTCCTGTCTTTTTGCGCTCTGTTGAGCTGCACAACCACCTGCTCAACAAGGCTCGGAGATTCGCTCAAAAAACCTTTTTTCGGCTTGTCGGAAATCATGCCGTTTACCCCGATAAGCAAAATCTTATCCGCGGCGGTTCCCTCCAGAGTATATTCTTTAAGCGGGTCCGGAGTTTCCTTAAGCAGACCTACTTTCGGCATAGAACATCCCGCAAGAAAAACGATAATAAATATCGCAAGAAAATATTCTTTTTTCATACGCCACCCTCCTTTTTGACATATTTTTAACTTTACCTGAATGATTAGCATACTTTTAAAACCAATTCCCTGAATTTTTAAAACTTTAAATTAATTACTAAAATATTCTTTAATATCATGGAGTATTTATATCCTTTAAAGAAACCCAAGCGCTTTATCATTATTGACTTTAAAGTTTCTTTCTAGTAATAAAGTGGCGGTCTTCTGACCGCACTAACACCAGACCGCCATAAGCAGGTTTCAAGGAGGCAAATCATCATGGCAAAAAATCAGGCATTCGAAAACAAAGCGCCGGTTCTGGGCATTAACAGTCTGGGACGAATCGGCAAGCTGACCCTCTGGCATCATGTCGGCAGAAAGTATTTTAAAGAAATCGTCATCAATCAGGGCCGTGACGTGGGCATGGGTATGGAGACTATCGCCCGTCTGATCGAAACGGACGCTACTTACGGTTTGCTCCACCGCTTTCTTTACGGTTACAAAGCGCAACCCTGCATACAAATCACAGATGACAAAAACGGTAAAATGCTCATTGACGGCGTGCCGGTAACTGTCCTGCGCGAGCAGAGAAATCCGATGAACATTCCCTGGCGCCAGTACGGCGCGGACATTGTCGTTGATTGCAGCGGATCATTCAAAGACCCGACCGTTTTGGCTGATGACAATAAGGGGTCAATCAGGGGGCATTTAAATGGCGGGGCAAAGTTGGTCATTCACTCCGCGCCCTTCAAGATAAAAAACAAGGCTCTTTCAACACCGGACGATACAGTGACGCTTATCTACGGCATCAACCACACCGTTTTCAATCCCAAAAAGCATCTTCTTGTTTCCGCGGCATCGTGCACCACCACGGGATTGGCGCACATGGTGAAACCGCTTTTGGATAACGAGGAGACCAGCACAATTCTCACGGCTTCCATGTCCACGATTCACGCCGTGACGAATACCCAGAGCGTTCTGGATAAACTGCCCAAAGCGGGCGAAAAGGATATCCGCAAAACGCGCAGCATTCTGAACAATATTATTCTGACATCTACCGGCGCCGCGAAAGCTCTGGTTGAAGTCATTCCGGAAGTTAAAAATATCGGCTTCATGGGAGATTCTATCCGTGTTCCGACCAACACTCTGTCACTCATTGTGCTCAACATGACATTCCAGGCCAAACGAAACAGCAAAGGCGAGGCGGCAAACATTGACACAAAAACGCTTAACGATATTTACGCGAAGACCGCGCAAAACAATCCGCTGGTGCGCTTCTCCATGCATCAGAATGTGTCCACCGATCTGATCGGCGAGGACGCGGCAATAATTATTGAAGGGCAGTTTAACCACACCCGCACGGCGTTCATTCCGGTTGACCTGTCTCAGATTCCCAATGTCCCGGCGGACATTCTGGCGAACATCGGCGAGAAAACACTGCAACTGCCGGTCGTCCACGCCAAGCTTTTCGGCTGGTATGACAACGAATACGGCAGCTACACCAACCGGATGGGCGATTTAACCGTTTACCTCCATAAGAATCTTTTATGATTTTTCGGAGCAATCCGGAAAAAGAAAAAAGCCGTAGTGAAAAATCGCTACGGCTTTTTTTACATCTATATTTAGATGTATCAATTTATTTTGAAACTTAAGACATTAACAATATCAAAGTTTAATGTTGCGCGAAGGCGTCGACTCATATTCGTGTTTGCCCAGGTAGACCATGCCGCTCCAGCCATCAATGCAAATAAAGTCTCCGGCTTTTATTTTACACTCGTCTATTGTCGCGAAGCCCTGCGTTTCATGTACTTTCAGTTTACTAAACCCGACAACACCTACCTTGTCCAATTGAGGAATCGTTACCGCCGCGTGTGAAGTCCCTCCGCCTTTCGCCGTTAAAAGACCCTCGACCTGTAGCAGGATTCCGACATCATCGGGAACCGTGTCTCGGCGCAATAAAATAAGAGGCGTCTGTGGTTCCTTTTCGCGGAATTTCTTGATATTTTCTTCCGTATAAACGGCTCGGCCGCAAAGAGACCCGCCGCTGACTCCGATACCTGTTCCCAAAACCGCGGACTGCAATATAACGGTGTCCTTGAAGCGTTTATATCTTTTCGCGGTCACCTGATCCATATCCCGCGTCTGCAATAAAAATAGTTTATCTTTGTTTGCTCCTTCAAAAGTGAATTCAATCTCCTGATGATTAAGTCCCCTTTCGTAAATCAGCTTTTTGGCGATGTTCACCAATTCGGCATAAATTTCCGGAAACTTTATCTCCAGCGAAATTTCCGAATCTCTTCTCTCCGATAATCTCTGTTTTTCCGAAACCGGATATGTTTCCACCAGGCCGGAAACTATATCGTCGCCCTGAACGCCAAAAATAAAATCTCCATAAATAGTTACGTCAGCAGAAGTGCTTTTCGGCTCGCGTGTAAATATTACCCCGGAACCGGAACCTTCATTGAGATTGCCGAAAACCATGGTCTGAACGATAACCGCCGTGCCCCATTTATCGGATAAATGCATCTGGTGGCGATAAATTTGCGCCTGCTGGGAATACCAGGAATCAAAAACTTTCATAATCGCGTTGCGCAGCTGTTCGACAGGCTCTTCCTTAAGTTCGATGCCTTTGTCTAAAATTCCCTTCTTATAAGCAAACGCTATTTGCTTCATCTGCTCAGGGGGAAATTGTATTTTCTTATCCACGCCATAACGGTGCTTGAACCCATCGATAATCGCGTCAAAATAATCGCGGTTTAATCCTTGAAACATTCCCCATGTCTGCAAAAAACGCCTGTAGCAATCCCATGCCGCCCATTGAAAATCTTTTTTCCTGCTTAAATTTTCCGCTATTTCCTCATTGATACCGACGTTCAAAAAAGAATTCATCATCCCGGGCAGAGACACTGTGGCGCCGCTTCTTACCGATAAAAGCAGAGGATTTTCCGGATCTCCAAATCTTCTGCCGGTCATTTTTTCAAGCGCCGCGATTTCTTTGTTTACCCGGATAATGAGATCATTAAAAATATACTTATACCCGATAACCGCGTCATATCCTCTGAAAACTTCCGTGGTAATGATGAATCCCGGAGGCACATTAAATCCATAAGAGACAAGCTCTTTGAGAAAATATCCCTTGTTCCCGAGAAGTATCTGATTATCAATTCTTCTGTTCTTTTTATAAAACGAAGACACGGAAAGTTCAGGATTATAGGACATGACTGTTTTCAAAATTTGTTTATTATCCTTGAATTTTTCCATCTCCGAGTTCATGGTGTTGATCACCGTGTTCACAAAATTATCGACGCCCTGCAGGCCAAAAGCTGAAGACATGAGGCCGCGGATGAAATTTTCTGACTGCTGATAAATCAACTCTTCGCCGTTTGGTGAAATACTTGCCGTGTTTTCATTCTTCTTTTCAAGAACCTGCCCGATGATCACGGGTAAATTATAGCTATGGGCGTCAATATAATAATCGCGGATAATATCCTGAATTCCTTTAGAAATAAAACGGAAGATATCCACATATTGTTCCATGGAAAACTGTTTAATCGCCAACGCGCTGCTTACGTATCTGACCTTTGATGCCAGGCCTTCCGTGGCGATTCCGTCCAGCTCCAGCGCCTTTAAAAAAAGCCACAGATAAGTATGAACTTTAACGATCGTTTTCTTGGTAATAAATTTCAGGTTTAAAGATTTGGCTAATTCTTCAAAGTGCATCGTGGCCAGACTCTCCAGGCGTAGAGTTAATCCCAATGCCTCAAACTTTTCTTCGCTATAGGTGCCGTACATGGAAGGAATGCCTGCCGCGATATGCCTTTTGTAATATATATTTTCATAAGGCTCCGTCTTCCTTTCGGAAAGAATCCTGTCTTTTAATATAGATAAAAATTTTACAATAACGCCGAGGCTGTTGTAATGGTTATTGCTGCTCAAAGACCGTTTGAGTAACGCAATATCAGATTTAGGAAAAAGATAAACGGATTCCAAATCGTCAAGCAAATCAACGTACTGCGGAAAATATTTTTTGTAAATCAGCTGATAAATACGGATCATCATTCGCGCGCGGTCTTGATCCCTTGAGCTTACATCTGCGAGTCCAACAGTTTCTTTTTTTAATGTTTCTTCTGACCAGGATATAAATTCTTTGGGATTATTCCCCGCTACGGAAAACAAATGAATGAACGCTTTGTGCATTCCATCAAAATATTCGCCGGAGTTATTTACCTCTTCATAAACTTCATCGGGCAGGTGTTTTTTTAAATAGGTTTTATCTCCCGAGTTCCAGAAATGGAAAATGTTTTCCATAAACTGTACCATTAAACTGTTGCTTTCGACGTGCGACTGCTTGCGCAGGAAGTTTACCAGTTTGTCATTGCGGTAAGATAACTCATCCACTTCCGTCGTTATGTCACGCAGTTCTCCTTCGGCGCCGATTTCTCTGAAATAAACAGGAAAAACCCGCAGAAGCTGTTTCACCAGATTATAAACGGGAGCAATATCAGCGTTAAGCAGCGCGGAAATATCTTTTTGCAGAAGATCAGTGTCGCGCACAAAAATACCGCCGATATGTAGGTTAATGATCAACGCGGAAATAAGTTTTTTTGTCCAGGCCGGCTTCATGGCAATAATTTCCAGCCACGCCCTGATGCTCACGACATGAAGCGGGTTGACCTGAACCTGCCACTCCGTTGTTATGCCTTTAACCTCAGGATATTGAAAACCATAGGAAATCAATTCATCAATAAATATCTCAGCGAGCGGCTGAGAATCACGGGCGAACACTTCTTTTGCCGCCGTAGTAATACAATCTATTATCGTCCCGCGGTGTTCATGGCGCGAACGGCTTTTTTTCAAAAAACCGAATACCTTGCGCACAAAATACTCAAGGTGCTCCTTTTTTTCCTGGTCAAATACCAGCTTTAAACAGCGATTGATCTCGCGCAAAGCGTTGGCGTGGATATCAGACAATCCGGAAACGCTCATGCTAGAGAAAAGAAAGTCAAGTTTAAACAAGTATTGGCGCCCTAAATATACAGGCGATTTTTCCAGTTCATCAGCAACCAAAAAATACGCGTTTACGATCTGAAAATAGTCCGGCATGTCCAAATAAGCTTTTATGCGCTCTTTACCCCGCGTTTTTATTAAGGAGCGCAGTTTATCGAGCTTGCTTATAAGCTCGCGCAAATGCTCATGGCTCAACGGCTGAATAATACACTGATATTCCTTTATCTCTTCTTTTGTTTTTTCTTTATCATCAGCGAACCAGGAATAAGGGTCGGGTTGGGTCAGCCAAAATTCATAAGTAATCCTGAACATCTTATCCAGAACAGAATTGACCTTGTCATTCAAAACATCAGTATCTTTGTCCAAAAGATAACTTAGCGTTCTTTTCAGATAGGAAGAACATTTTTTGAGTATTGATTTATCTTCTCCTGAAAAACCGTCGAAAAATTCTATGGAGTCATCCAGCAGTGATAAATTGCGGGCATAGTTTTCACCACTTTTAGCAAGCACCGTATCGATAAAGTCAAAAAGATATCTAAGCGCGCTGTCTTTTACTTCTTCGCTTGCCGCGTGTTTAATAACGTCAAAATATATTCTCATCAGGATGGAAAGAGCCGTAAATCCATCCGGATGATGGTTATATTCATAAAAGTCGCCAATGGATATGGATTTAAGCTCTCCGAGAACATGCTCCCAGTTCACAAACGGATGATACAGCTCGGTGAGCATCTCCCGCGTCTTACGCTGCAGTCCGTAATGTCCTTCCACAACTTTAAGCAGGGGTTCGTACTTGGGAGGAATAGCAATGGCAACGGAAGTCCGCTCCAGATTGACTTTAAGCGCGGAGGACACCCATTCTTCACTTTTTTCCATAGATTCGTCGTTTTGTGCCATAAAAATACAAACATCCTTTACTGTGGCGAATTAATCAGAATTCCTGAAACATTTCAAGTATAGAACGAGCGCGCCAATAATAAGATAGCTGACCAGCCCTCCCTTGCGGCTTAATAATTTGGGCAAAATAATTTTATTGACAAATAGCAAAGTGGTTGTATAATACAACTATGTTAAAGGAAACGAATACCAATTACCATCAATTGCTGGAAGTATTCACCGGCTTGGCCCAGGCCACGCGCTGCCTACGGCAGGATGATGCTTTTTGTGAAGGAGTTACCTTTCACCAGTTCCTCGTTTTGGATGTGATCGCCAAAAACAGAGAGCTGAAAATGGCAGATTTGCACCGGCACCTTGCCGTGGAAAAAAGCACGACGACCAGACTGGTGAATCCCCTGATCAAAAAAAAGCTGTTGCAGCGGCGTACAGACCCTGATGACCTGCGCGCCGCGTATCTGAATCTGACAAAAAAGGGAGAAGAAGTTCACAAAAGTGTACGGCTGTGTATGATGGATTTTTTTCATAAAATAATGGGCAATATTCCCGAAAAAAAAGCGGAAATCGTTTTGACCTCCGTTAATCTTTTTATTGGGGCGATAAAAGCATACGCGAAGCAAAGCACCTGCTGCAAATAAATCAGGAGAAGTTGATTTTTATGAATATAGACAAAAATGTTTCTGCTTCAGCGAAAATGATTACACTGCCCGTAATTGAGGCGGGTTCATGCCGCTGCGGCGAAACAAAAGACTCCGCGGGTACTGCCCCAAATTTAAACCAGCCTTTTGTTACCGGCGTCATCTTCACAGGCGCAGGTACATTTCCGCAAGTATCTTCGGCATTGCGTTGGCATGACCACTGGGCAACTTTCAAGGCCCGCTGGGGAATCGGCAGAATGAATTATGCCGTTGATCCGGGACTTTATGCCCTGGGCAATCCCGATAATAATTCTCCAGTTTTAGTTTCCGCTAATTACAAAATAAGCTTTGACAAATTGCGGGAAGCTCTGCCCGGCAGAAGCGTTTGGCTTCTCGTATTGGATACAAAGGGAATAAACGTCTGGTGCGCCGCCGGAAAAGGGACATTCGGCACTCAAGAATTAATCAACAAAACAGAATCGAGCAGACTCAAAGAAGCAGTCAATCATAAAAAAATAATTCTTCCTCAGCTGGGAGCCCCCGGCATTGCCGCGCATGAGGTCCGGCAACGCACCGGATTTAAAGTTTATTACGGACCGATAAGGGCTGAAGATATACCTGCTTATCTTGATGCCGGCCTTAAAGCAACCGCCAAAATGAGATTAATGACATTTCCCCTGAAGGATAGAGCTGTCCTTATTCCTGTTGAGCTTGTCGAAATAATTAAACCGTTCATGTTTTTAGCGTCTGTTTTATTTTTGCTTGGAGGCATTGGCGGCCCCGGCGGATTTTTGGAAAACTCCTTAAGTTATGGATCATTTGCGGTCCTGGCACTATCCGGCGCCGTTCTAGCGGGAGCGGTGATTAATCCTCTGCTTTTACCATACCTGCCCGGCCGGGCTTTTTCCATAAAAGGTTTTTTCACCGGCATTATTGTTGCCTTAACGCTTTTATATTTACGAGGGTTAGATTTACAGGCATGGCCTGCCAGGGTTGAGGCATTTGCATGGTTGTTGATTATTCCAGCAGTCGCCGCATACCTGGCAATGAATTTTACCGGCTGTTCGACTTATACGTCATTATCCGGAGTAAAAAAGGAAATGCGCTTGGCCCTGCCCGTGCAAATTTCGATGGCTATTTGCGGCATATTAATCTGGCTGATATCTCGCCTGATCACTTAGGAGGCTTGAATGAAAAACTTAACTTATTTAAAGGATGTCGTCACCCTCAAACTTGATGAAAATAAATGCAACGGCTGCGGTATGTGCCTCGAAGTTTGTCCTCATCAGGTTTTTAAAACTACTGGAAAACATGCCGTCATTCAAGACCGTGATGCCTGTATGGAATGCGGCGCCTGCACTAAAAATTGCCCCGCGGCTGCCATTTTCGTTCAATCCGGCGTCGGCTGTGCTGCCGCCGTAATAAATTCCATGCTAGGCACAAATAATGCCGGCTGTTCTTGCGTTGCTGAGACCGGAGGCGCAAGAAAAGATCAAAGAACCGGATGCTGCTGATGGATCCTGCTGACAAGAAAAAAATTGCGGCAAATGTAATAATCTTATTGTCATATTTGCTGGGCGCTTCCTCGCTGTTACTCTTCGCCGTTTTTCTTTTCGCGGGAAACCTGAATCTGATCAGCTTTAGCTGGAAGCAACATTGGGCTCTCTTATTCAACGCAGGATTGTCGTTTCTTTTTTTTATTCAGCATAGCTTAATGGTGCGCAAATCTTTTAATAATATTTTATGCCGATTTTTGCCCGAAGAGTTCGGCGGCACCGTTTATTCCATAACCTCAGGAATCTTTTTATTAATAGTAATTATCTTCTGGCAGAGCACATCGCCGCTCTTGGAAGCCCAAGATTTAACCCGCGTAATTTTGCGTGTAATGTTTATTCTGCCTATCGTCGGATTTTTCTGGGCGGCAAAATCACTGGGTTTTTTTGATCCCTTCGGGATTAAAAAAATATTGGACTACCAAAGAGGCAAAAAACCTGCGCGGCCGGTATTCACGGTAAAAGGCCCTTACCTTTTGGTGCGCCATCCGCTATATTTCTTTATACTGATAATGATCTGGTCATGCCCGGATCTGACTTCGGACAGATTGCTCTTCAACATCATCTGGTCTGTGTGGATTATTGTCGGCACAATTTTGGAAGAAAGGGATCTTGTCAGCCAATTCGGCGATATTTACCGTAAATATCAGAAAGACGTCCCGATACTCTTTCCTTTCAAATTTAACCGGGCAAGATTATAAAAATCGCCTCAGATAAATATGATTTCCTGAGTCGCGGCGGTTAACACATAGCAGCGTTCAATATTGGAATTGGGATCTGCAGGAACGATAAAAAAACCGGTGCGTCCATGATGGTAGCCATTGGTAGTACCAATCATCAACTCCCCGTCTCTGAACACTACTTTTATCTTCCGTCCGATTGCCGATTTTTCTGGATCGAACTCTTTTTTGTCGTCATAGCCAGAATTACCGTCGTAGCCTTTGACAAAAAAAATTGCTTTTAAATTAGAATCTGATAATTCCAGCCGCCTGCTTCCCTGAGGAGCCTCGGCCGAAATAACGTGAAAAACTTCTTTATTGGGGAAAAAATCGTTGGTGACGCCTTTCAATAACTGACCGTCCATATAACGAACCACTATCTTATTCTGGATCATCGCTTTTCTCCCATCTATTAAATTTTATCATGCGGCAAATAAAAAAATACCGCGCTTATGATTTTAGGCGTTCCTCAATCTCACCTGAAAGCAAGTACCATCTTTGCACGCTGTTTTCGAGCCGATAATAGTGAACAATATACGCAACCGATAAAATCAAAAGAAGAGCAGAAAGAGCAATCGCCGGTATTGATGTGTTTATAATGGCAAATCCCCAGGAAAGCAACATAAAAAGGCACACAAAAAGCGTGACAATTAGATGAACCAACCTTTCGTGCTGCATCCACTGAATCTGCTTATCGTGATACGCGAGAAGCTCCCGCAGTTTTTCACTGCCAGGTTTTTTACTCAACATCTCACGCACAAAGAGTTCATGTTTTTTCATGTAACCGATCATATATACTCGCCGCCCATACTATTTTTAGCTTATCCTATTTTAGTTTTAGGAAAAAACATAGGCGTCTTTTTCCTGTATTCAATATAATCTTTACCCAATCTCATTTCAAGTTCCGGTTCTTCGACAGTTTTTATCTCCATCACATTAATAAGAATAAAAAGCGGCGTAAATATAAGGAGTAGGGAAAGCGACTTTAGCGCAAACCCCAGACCGAAAAGGAGAATGAATATGCCGCTGAGCATGGGATTGCGTACGTAAGCATACGGGCCGGAAGTAACAAGTTTGGGCGGCGGATTGAAAGGAACAGGCGTTCCCTTGACTTTAAAAAAATTAAACTGCGACCAACCAATTAAAAACAGGCCGGCAATAATCAAGGGGACAGAAAAGTATAAATCCGCGGGTGGTTCAGGAAAACGGGGGATACCAAACATTTTATCAACAAACAAAGAAACAATTACGAACAATGCGGCAAACAATATATAGGATAACGCAACAACAGGGGTCAGGATTAGCCGGAGTTTTCTGCTGCCCGTAGCTACAGTATATATAATTTTAATCCACTTTTTTCTTAAACCCATAAATCACCCCCTGTATAATTTAATGTCGCCAACAGCATTCAGCCAAGAACATGCTTCATGACTTCCGCCTCTTTTTCTTGAGGCAAAACTTCAAACAGCGCCATAATATCCTTGGGCATAAAACGCAGCTTCCCCGTTTCAGCGTGAACAAAAACCCAGTCCGTTTCGCCTTCGGCCAACACCGCTTTATCGGCCATGCGCACGACTTTATATTTGCGCAAAGAAAGCACGCGCCGCAAATTTGATACCCACGTCAGAACAACAATTTTCTCGCCGGCAAAAGCGGGCAACAAATATGTAATATGGTGCGTGCGCACAACCCAGGTCGCGCCGATTTCTTTTATCGCGGCGGTGCATCCCAATATCCCCGAGTGCATTACCGCGGCATCCAGCATCCAGCGCAGATATTCCACATTATTTACATGTCCGTTTTCGTCGATGGTGTCGTCTGAAACATTCAATTCATAGCGAAATATTTGCTTCATCTTGTTCTTGGTTTTCGGCTGATTCTATTTTTGCTAATCATTTACTGCTCCACGTGCCACCGCCGCCATAACCTTTCCAAGAACCGCTGCCCGACAGTTTTTCTTCCGCAACGGATACTTTGCCAGTCCATTCAGATAAACCGGCTGAACCTTTAGCGTTAATTAGTCCGTCGGCGCTTACTGTTCCAGAAATAGTTCCTTCTTCAAAACCGGAGAACGAACCCGCTACTTTTCCCTCATCCAAAATACTTACGGAAAATATTCCATTTACCGGCACGCCGCTGACTTCACCGCTCCATTCTCCCGAAAATTTTCCTTTATACGCGTTAACATTTCCACTTTCAGCGATGGCAATAGCCGCGTATAATAAAAATAAGATAATGGTTGATATTTTTACAAATTGTTTACACCCGGAAGCGCTTATCGTTCCATTAAATTGGTCTTGATTCATATAATCTCCTTTTAAATAAATTAAGTTTCAACTATATCATTTACACTACAAATTAATCATAAACAAATAAAAATTATTATATTTTATTTATTCTCTGTCACGCGTTTTGCCGGATCCTGACGGTAATATTCTTTAAGAATACGGTAAATTTCCTGCGCATGTTTTTCCATCAAAAGCGGCTGATCAAAAAACTGCTCCGTGGCTACGGCAAAAAACTCCGCCTCGTCTGTGGCTCCGTAATCATCGATAAATGTCCTCCGACCTTTTTCAAGATCATCGTGCAGGCGAATATATTCGCGTGAAAATACTTTTACCCAATCCCTGTATTCCCCGCGGACTTTCAGCGGCGGCGTGCCGTCGGCGGCGCCGTCTAGCATATCCAGTTTATGCGCGAATTCATGATGAACAACATTATAGCCGGAACCAGGATAAAGACTGTCACGCAAAACCGCGTCCCATACTAAGATGAGCGGCCCCTGCCGAAAAGCTTGCCCGACAATCGGATAGGTCGGCTCCAGCGGATGAAGAGTTGTTTCAAAAAAACCGGGTTTGCGTTGGGGCGGCACAACTTCCGAAGGATAAATAATTATTGATTCCACATTGCGGTAATAATTATGCGGCATATTAAGGATCAGCAGGCAGGCCTGGGCGGCAATCGTCACACGTATTTCATCGGTTAATTCCAGCCCGCCCGCGCCTTCCCAATTCTTTTCCGCGATGAATATCTGCATCAGCTTTTGCAGGTGGGCTCGTTCTTTTTCATTGAGCAGCCGATAATGCGCGAAATTGCGTCGGACAATCTCCTCCCATGCGGAAGAAAACGGCTCTTGAATGAGTTTTCTGCGGCGGCGATCCGTAAACCAGGTGAACATAAATATTCCTTCGGCTTATTATTAATAAAGATTTACCATAAAATGAATAATTGAAAAACGAACTTTTAGTCTGTCTTGACTAAGATACAAGCGCTTATCGTATGGCAATAATAAATTATTGCCTTTCCGGCAAATCGGCCACTAGCAGTGCTTCAATAAAATTTCCAAATACAAATTGATTACCGATAAAGAAAATTTTATAATTTGTCCTATATGCAAGTACTTGTCGGCGAAAGATCCTTGGAATTTGGCAGACGCTGAAGTTTTAAAATTTAATACGGGAACAAGACTTTCTATTTATGTAATATTGCTTTAATTTTTTCAACAATAAAAGCCCTTATTTTACGAAGGAGGCGTTATGAAGAGAAGTAGAAGAAAATCATTTTTATCACACTTTGTCAAACTTGCGCTGTTCGCTTTGACCATCACGGTACACTTTTCAGTTGAAGCTGCGGCAGTTCAACCCGGTGATGCCACGGAGTTAACACGACAATTAAACACCGCTATTTCCCAAAAGTTGCCTTTCTGGGACCGTCAGGATTTCGAAGATGCCGCCCGCGGTTTAGTTACGCCGGCAACCGCCGCGATTATCCGTGATTCCGAGGGTCGTATTGTCTGGAATATGACGAAATATGATTTTCTCAAAAGTGATGGCCCGCTAGAAACAATAAATCCCAGCCTGCAGCGACAAGCAACACTCAACAACTTGCATGGGCTGTTCAAAGTAACTGACCGGGTCTATCAGGTTCGAGGTTATGACCTTGCCAACATGGGGATCATTATCGGTAACAGAGGATATATTATAATAGATCCCCTTACTTCTGTTGATACTGCCCGGGCGGTCATGCAACTTGCATATGACCACTTGGGCAAAAAACCAATAACTGCTGTCATCTATTCCCATAGCCATGCCGATCACTGGTCTGGAGTAAAGGGAATCATTTCTGAACAAGATGTCAAGACGGGCAAGGTTAAGGTGATTGCCCCGGCGGGCTTTATGAAAGACGCGGTAAGTGAAAATGTTTATGCCGGCAACGCGATGATGCGACGTGCCCAGTACATGTACGGCGCGCTGTTGCCTCGGGGGGCCAAAGGACAGGTGGACGCCGGCCTGGGAAAATCTTTGCCTTCGGTTATATCCAGCAGCCTGATATCTCCGACCAACAGCGTGTTGAAGAGCGGACAGGAAATAACCGTTGACGGCGTAAGAATCGTCTTTCAGCTCACGCCGGGCACTGAAGCGCCCGCAAACATGAATTTTCACTTTCCACAACTGCGAACTCTTTTTATGGCCGACAATTGCGTCGCCACTCTTCACAACCTGCTTACCCCGCGAGGTTCTCAGATACGCGATGCTAAAGCCTGGGCTGGCTTTATTTATGAAGCGCTAGATTTATTTGCCGATGAATCCGATGTCGTTATCCTCGGGCATACATGGCCCCGCTGGGGAAAAGAGAGGATCATCAATTTTCTGAGCAAACAAGCTGCCGCTTATAAATATATTCATGACCAAACTCTGCGTCTGGCTAACCAAGGCTACACTATGGCAGAAATTGCCGAGCAATTACAGCTTCCGGAAACATTAGCCAATGAATGGTTTAATCGTGATTACTACGCCACGGTAGGATGGAACGCCAAGGCTGTTTATCAGTATTACCTGGGGTGGTATGACGGCAACCCTGCCAACTTTAATCCTCTGCCTCCGGTAGAAGCGAGCAAAAAATATGTGGAATACATGGGAGGCGCCGACCTAGTCCTCTCCAAAGCAAGCGAGGCCTTCGAGAAAGGTGAATACCGCTGGGTAGCCCAGGTGCTAAACCATGTGGTCTTTGCTGAACCCGAAAACGAGAGGGCGCGCCTCCTGCAGGCTGATGCCCTGGAACAGCTAGGCTATCAATCCGAATCAGCCGTATTCAGAAATTTCTATCTCTTCGGAGCGCAAGAACTAAGACATGGCATCAAGAAACCTCGGGGAAAAATGTCCCCGCCACTTGATGTTGTGCAAGCGCTTACGCCGGACATGATCTTTGACAGCATGGCCGTGCGCCTGAACGGACCAAAAGCCAAAGGAAAAGCAATCACGATTAACTGGTATTTTTCGGATACAAATGAGCGCTACATTTTATATCTGGATAATTCTGTCCTTAACCACATAGCAGGAAGACAGTCAAAAATCGCTGACTGCTCAATTGAAATTAGACGAGATCTTTTCAACAAGGTCATAGCCGGTCAAACCACTTTTCCTGCCCGGATTTTGCTCGGCCAAATTAAATATCAGGGAAGCATCAAAAAACTCAGTGAGCTGATGGCGCTTCTGGATGACCCCGAACCCTTTTTCAACATTGTCACGCCTTGAAATGTATAACGAGATGGAAAATATAAAAATGATCATCACCTTACCTGGCTAAAGCATATTCGAAATGATAAACGTTATGGCGCTCAAGTTTTACATGCTTGAAATAAATGGTGGTTAACTGTATATTGAATAAAATAATTACTTCAATTTACCAGAAAGCACATATATAAGGAGCAGGTTATGGGATTTTCAATTTTTTTAAAATTGCTGGTCTGGAAATTTAAAAGGATTTTAAAAACGAACAAGGGCTTTAAAAAATTTCTTATGGGCCATGAATGCAGGATAGTAATTAAAACCAAGGACGGCAAAAAGGGAAAACGATTCATTTTTGAAAATGGCGGTTTCTCATCGGACAACGCGCTGGGCGACTATGACGCGGCGATGATCTGGAGCGACGCGAAAACCGCCTTTAGAAGCATGAAAGAGGGAGAAGACGGCATCAAAAGGGCGCTTCAAAATCACCAGGTCAGCATTGATGGCCAGGTTCATTCTTTTACCTGGTTTGGAGCCGCCTTGAAGTTCGTCACAACCTGATGAAACTGACCAAAAATTGCGCGACATCCGGACGGCAACAATGGAAATGATTGCCTAAATTGCAGGGAGGGAGAAGTCATGAGTTACTGGTCGCACGAATATTTGTTGAGAACATGGGGTGGGCCGATGGTACAGGCCGAATTTTTAAAGGAAGCTCAAAAGCCTTTTTTTGTGCCGCGAATATTTTCCGGGCTGAATCTTTTTCTGGATAAAGCCGGTTTTCTCCCCGACGTTGTCGACCTGGTGGCGAAAGAATGCAAAACAAAAAAAGCTTTTCTGGTGACTGATGAGTACGCGGTTCGCTTTGCCGCAAAGGTCATGGCCCCCTATGAAAAAAGGCACGGCATAAAATTCGAAGTATGGAAAGAAGCAAAGCCGGATGCGCCGATTGAAACCGTGAAAGAATGCGCGGATAAGATGCGGAGATTCGGCCCCGATCTCATTTTTGCCCTGGGCGGCGGATCATCTATTGATACGGCCAAAGGAGCGTGGATTTTATATGAACATCCAGATGTCAATATTGAAATATTGAGCCCTATTATACCCTTGAATTTACGCAATAAAGCTAAGCTGGTAGCCATTCCCACAACAAGCGGAACGGGTTCTGAAGTGTCCGGAGTTGCCGTAATCTCTTTTCCCGATGGCGTAAAACTAGGAGTAGGCGGGGCGTTGCCTGAACTTGTTCCCGACTTTGCTCTGCTTGATCCTACACTGACCGTTGGCATGCCGCCGCAACTCACTGCGGGAACCGGAGGAGACGCGCTGGCTCATGCTATCGATGGCTTCATGGTCCCAAGATCTGATGAGCTGAACCAGGCTATTGCTCTGAAAACCATAAAAATGGTTTTTGAATGGCTTCCCCGGGCATACAGGGACGGCAACGACCTCATGCCCCGAATCAAGATGCAGCAGGCGGCAATGATGGCGGGAATTCCTCTTAGCAATGTCGGCTCGGGAATTTCGCATGCTTTGGGGCATACAATCGGAGGCCTCTATCACATTCATCACGGCGCCATGGTCCTGTTATTCATTCCTTACGAACTTCAGGTATATTCAAAAGCGACGGATCGGTATTTGGAGATATGTAATGTGCTGGACGTCAGAGACACTAACTCTGATACAAAAAGCCTCTCTAATCTCATCGGCAAGATTCGCGGGCTAATGTCTGAGCTTCATCTTGCCGTTAGCCTGAAAGAGGCGGGTGTTTCTAGGGCCGACTTTGAAAAAAACCTTGATTTTATCCTGGACCAGACTCCCACTGATCCAGCCTTCTACTTTGGGTGGTTTGATTTGACACGCGCGCAGTTAATGGACGTCTTTATGTGCGCCTACGATGGTAAATTGCTAGACATGGATTCCGATATTTGGAGGTGATTTTATGAAGGGCTATTTCGGTAAATTTCTGAAGGTGAACCTGACGGATAAAAAAATTGAAGATTTTCCGATAAATGATGATGATTTGAAAAAATATGTCGGTGGTTCAACCTTGGCCGCGAGCATTATATATAATTACGTAAAACCGGCTATGAACCCGCTGGCGCCGGAAAATCCGCTGGTATTTGCCACCGGGCCTTTTGTCGGCTCCGGCATTCCCATGGTTAGCAGAGCGGCTATTTGCGGCATCGCTCCAGGAAGCGGACTCTGGGGTGAAGCAACAACGGCAGGTAGCTTTCCCATGCGCCTTAAAGGCACCGGTTACGACGGAATAATCATAACCGGCAAGGCGGATACACCTGTTTATTTGCTGATTAAGGCAGACAAGGCGGAAATTAAAGACGCCTCTCATCTCTGGGGCAAGGATTCCTATCAGACGCAGGAGATAATCGATCAAGAAGCAGGTGAAAAAAATTCGACTGCCTGTATCGGCACGGGAGGAGAAAAATTAATAAAATACGCCGGCATAATGAACGATGAGGGCCGAACCGCCGGAAGATGCGGTTTGGGAGCGCTTATGGGCTCAAAAAACCTCAAAGCCGTAACCGTATCCGGAAATCTGAAAGCGGAAATTGCCGACAGCCATACGCTGAAATCCCTAATCGAAGAAGCTCGTGACTGCATCAGAAATTATCCTAACACTAATGCATATAAATTATACGGAACGAATATGTATATTGATTTGGGAATGCGCTTGGGCGATGTGCCCACAAAATATTTTACAAAAAGTATTTTCCCCGTGGAAAAACTTCACGGCCCCGCGTTCAGAAAGCGCTACACCATGACAAATTACTCGTGCACCGGGTGCCTCATCGGCTGCGGCAGGGTTATTAAAGATTTCAGCGAAGATATTAAAAAAGTTGACGGGCCTGAATACGAAACCGTTGCCGCTTTTGGCCCCCTCTGCATGAATTTTGATATTGACTCCGTGGTCAGAGCCAATCACTTATGTAATGCTCACGGAATTGATACGATATCCGCCGGCGTATCCATCGCCTTTGCCATGTATCTGTATGAAAAAGGAATTATCACCAAAGAAAAGGCAGGCATGGAAATCAAATGGGGGGATTCAAAAGTTATTCTCAAACTGTTGGACATGATTATTAAACAGGAAGGCATTGGAGTTATCTTATCCAAGGGTGTTAAAGAGATGGCCGCGGCTCTGGGAGCAGATCCCGAGGAGGCAGCTCATGTGAAGGGACTGGAATTCCCGATGCACGATTCGCGCGCTTATCAAGGCGCTGCCTTATCTTACGCGGTCGGCCCCCGAGGCGCCTGCCACCTGAAAGGCGCTTTTTATCACCTTGATGCCCCGGGAAATGAATCCGCCCAGGAATTAGGAATAACTTTTTCTGACAAGAATAACCCCGCACAAAAGGGCGCGCTGACGGCAAAATCGCTTCATTTTTGTGAACTTTACAACAGCTTCACTCTTTGTCAATTTTCCCCCATGACCGCCGGAATGATCGCGCGCGCATTAAACGCTATTACCGGCGCTGAGCTTAGCACTATAGACCTGCTGACTTTCGGGGAACGTTCCTTAAACCTAAAGAGAGCAATCAACAACAAACTTGGCGTCACCAGACAAGACGACAAGCTGCCGAAGATTGCCCGGCAGGCACTTAAAGAAGGAGCAACCGCGGGAATGGAACCTGATATGGACCTCATGCTGAAGGAATTTTATGAAGTGAGTAGCTGGGACTGGGAGAGCGGTAAACCAAAAAAAGAAAAACTTATCGAGTTAGGGCTCGACCAGGCGGCAAAAGATCTCTGGACATAAAGCAAATACCGCATTGTCGCAATAAACAAATGACTTCCTGAAGGAGCAGCAATACAGGAGCGTCGGTATTTTACCTTGATGATTTCAGCGGTAAGGGGTTTCCCGTTAAATAAAAATATTCTGGCGGTGTTTTCCGACAACAAGTTCCAGCCTGGTTTGATTCATATTCATGCAGATCCGAGCCGCAGATGCCGCAGTATTTTATTTTGATTTTGACTTCTCCCCTGCCCGAATTTTCTTCCGGCTTATCTTCCACCCTGATATCGCGGATACCGTGATAAACAACTTTTTTCATTTCAATAAACTCTTTTATTTTGAATCTTGTTTTTTATCATTGTTTTTTTACATCTGTTTTATTTGTACCATAGATTTCGATATAACGCTCCACGGCATGCTCGATGGTCGGAAAAAAATTATCTGTCCCGAATCTTGCAAAAAGACCGTAACATTTGAGCGTGTCTTTCACCGGATCCTTCATTTCCGCGAAACACAATTCTATGCCGGCAGCATATAGTTTTCCATCGAGATCCTCAAGCATATCGGCGGCGGTAATATCCACATCGGTAATCGGCTCCGCCGTGACCACTACCCATCTGGTCGGCGTCGGCGCCTGTGCCACCGCGCGCAGAACCTGATCACGGAAAGTTTCCGCGTTGGCAAAAAACAGCGGCGCGTCCCAACGGAAAAGCACCAGGCCGTCAATCAGCCGCGCCTCCGGATGACGCGTAATATCATGATAACTTTTCAGACCGTCAACATGACCCAGCACGGCATTATAAGGTTTCCATGCCCGCCAGATAAAAGCAAACAAGGCAATTCCTACCGCAATAAAAATTCCTTTAATTACCCCCAATAACAAAACGCCTGAAAAACAAACAAGGGACAGCACAAATTCGCCACGGCGCAATTTGTACAGACGCGTAACACCCTTTATTTCCGCCAGTCTGATGCAGGCAAAAATGACGATAGCGCCAAGCGCCGCCTGGGGAAGATTTTTCAGAAGAGAAGGAGCAAATATCAGCAAAAGCGCGATGCATAAAGCGCCGACTACGCCGGTGATTTGCGTTTTCGCCCCGGCTGATTCGGCCACCGGCGTGCGCGAGGCGCTGCTGGTGATGGGAAAACCCTGAAAAAATCCGGCCGCAATATTGGCCGCGCCCAGGGCGATACTCTCCTGATTGCTGTCCACTTCATAACCGCCGCGCAAAGCAAAAGCGTGCGACAGCGTGCTCATATCGGCAAAAGAAACAAGCGCAACGGCCACGGCTCCTGCAAAAAGATAACCTAATTCGGCATACGAAACGCTCGGAATCTGAAACACGGGCAACCCTTGAGGCATCGCGCCAACAACAGCAATGCCCGCTGTAGCAGAAAGCTCAAAATACGTGACGGCGATTGTTGTCACGATCACAGCAATCAAAATGCCCGGGATTCGGGAAAACCAGCGTCGACAGCCGAAAATAACAACCAAACAGAAAAAACCGATGGCGAAAGCCGTCCAGTTTATTTGACCGCTGAATATGCCTTCGGCAAGCAACCTAATTTCCTGCAAGGAAGAACTGCCGTTTACGGAGAATCCGAAAACTTTCGGCAGCTGACTGATAATTACTGTCAGCGCGATACCATTGAGATAACCGTAACGGATCGGCTTGGAAAGAAGTTCGGTAATAAAACCGAATCGTGCCACTCCCGCCGCAACACATAAGAAGCCTGTAAGAATGGCCAACATACCGGCAAGCGCCACCGCTTTGCTTTCATCACCCGCGGCCAGCGGCAAAATCGTCGCGGCAATTAACGCGGCTAAAGCCGAATCAGGACCCAAAATCATAATGCGGCTCGGCCCGAATACCGCGTAAGCGATAAGCGGAACGATAGTGGCGTACAATCCGTAAATTGCCGGCATTCCCGCCGCCTGCGCGTAACCCATGCCCACGGGTACAAGCATCGCCGTCAGTACCAGACCAGCAAATATATCCCGTCCCAGCCATGCCGCTTTGTAATCACGCAATACGGCGAGAAGCGGAATCCAGCGATACAGGCCGCGTGGATACGCCTCGCGGGAAAAAATGTCATGAGTAGTAGTTGGTTTGTTTGCCAAAAAAATCCTCAACAGATTATAAACTGCTTATTAATAATCTGCCGACATTATTTTTACAACATCTTTTTCTAAAGAAATTTTTTAGTTTAAAATTTTCCTCACAATTCTTTTTGGTCTAACCTTCGGTCTTTGGCCTTAAGCCTTCGGTCTTTTTAAAGCTTGAACTGTATAACCATTATTAGTATATTTATCTCAATTATTTTTACAGGAGTACACAAATCATGTCCCGAGTAGAACTCAACACGGCCGCTCCGGATTTTACTATGACCGACTTCACCGGCAAAAGCGTTTCCCTTGCTGATTTTCGCAATAAAAAGAATGTTCTGGTGGTTTTTAATCGCGGTTTTTTCTGACCTTTCTGCCGCGCGCACATGGCGCAGTTGCGCCGGGATTATCAGCGATTTGTAAAACTGGATACGGAAATTATCGTTGCCGGGCCGGAGAAACCCGAGGCTTTTCGGGAATACTGGACAAAGGAAAATTTACCGTTTATCGGCCTGCCCGATCCCGAACACAAAGTTTTGAAATTATACGGCCAGCAGGTAAAGCTTTTCAAGCTGGGGAGACTCCCTGCGCAGATGCTGATTGATAAATCCGGGAAGGTTCGTTTTGTGCATTATGGCCATTCCATGTCGGATATACCATCGAATAAAGAGATTTTAAATTTGATTGAAACACAAATATCTTCGGAAAAAGATTGAATACGCTTTACTGCTATCATTACCGTTGCGCTTGCCCGGCGAATGCCGGATAAGCCGGATTCCGCCGCGTTACAGCGGGACTCCACCTTCAGTCTTCCGCCTTTAACCTCTAAAAAATCATTTGAAGCCTAATTGAATTGCGAGTATATTTAAGCACATGGTTTTAAAAAAATTATCACTTATAATATTTAAAAATCGGAGCGTTGCCCCTAATAAACTCTAAAAAATATAGCCAATTGCCTGACAAGCGTGCTCAAAACTAGTATGATGTCCCCGGAAGTAGGAAGTTACAATATTTTTGGCCCCGAGAAGCTTGGGATGGGTTTTCCCACCGAAGTAATTGATATAACGAAGTATCCATTGACAATAGGT
>DHGA01000050.1 GCA_002402545.1 Syntrophaceae bacterium UBA4810 | reverse complement strand
GGTTTTACCGTGGAAGATTCAGATGCTGTCATCAGAATTTTGCGGGAAAAAGGACTGATCAAAAATCATTTTGCCTGACGCAAAATCTATTCGCCGCGCCGTAAATTCCACAATCCGAAAACCAGCCATCCGATCATTAAAACAGAGCAGCCGATGAGTACCGGCAGCGGCCCAAAGTGCAAAACCAGAGGCATCGAGGCGGCAGTAAACAATCCGCCGCCAACTATCGGCTCAAATAAAAGCTGCTTATANNCGGAGCGGTTTTCCGGATCAGCCATACGGACTAATAACAATCCGATTACGGTCATACCGATTCCCTGGCCAAAATTGGCCAGGCCCATGGGGAACCAGTTCTTGGGAAACATACGCGGCGCCAGCACCAGAAAGCCGAAAAGGCCCCAGGCGATACCGGCAGTTGCCAAAATTAGAAATGTCCAGATATGGGTCCCCACGGCGGATAGCGATAGTGTTGCCAGAGCGGAGACAATCAATACATCCAATGCCGCGCCGGAAATACGGTTAACCAGCCGCCGNNAGAGAATGAGCATGCCCGATACGCGCAAGCGCCACCTGCACAAGCACGCCGCCCACCATAGCCAGCGGAAAAAGCGGAATATGTTCCATCAGCGCCAGACCGTCACCGCCAGCATTCCAGGTGACCGATTCAAACCAAATAAGGCACTTCAGCATCAGCCAGCCAATGGCTATCGCCAGGGCAAAAAAGCTTAAATGAATAGACAGTGGGTCAATGGAGCTGACTCGGGAAAGTCTAGGCGCCGGCTCGCGCTCATCATGCTCACTGAGTCGTTCCGTATCAATCTCCATGACCGCGGCCAGACTCAAACGGCCGGTGCGCACTCCCCAATTCACCAGTATCGTACCCAGCACTACCCCGGCCACCACACCCACGGTAGCCAGAGCCAGCGCGATATCCGCGCCTTTTTCAAAACCCAGCGAACGGAAAGTTTCCGCCAGCCCCGCCGCTGTGCCATGGCCGCCTTCAAATCCGATTTCGATGAGCGCCCCGGATAGAGGGCTGATTCCAAAAAACGGCGTAAGAATCAACAAAGCGAGAGACAGTCCAATGACATACTGTCCCCAGGCCAGTGTTTGACCGTGGGCAACCATGGGACCGGCGCGCTTCCATATAGCGCGGGGGCCGGGAATGATTTTCCCTAAAAAAAGACCGGCAAAAACCACGCTGATCAACAACCCCGGAAGTCCCAACCAGATGTCCAAGGCGCTTTGGGGAAAAAGTCCCTGCGCAAAAAAAGTATCACTGCCTAATATACGCGAAACAACCCACCCGATACCCTGCGGCCCGAGCACAAGACCCAGCAAGCCGCCTAAAATAGCACTCGGTAAAAANNTGCCACGCGCACGCGCAGCCACTTGCCGGCAAGCATAAGAAGCCCCAGAATAACCATCGCCGCAAACAACTCATTGAGCGTCAAGATAAACCTCCCGAAAGGTGCAAACCGTTACAGTCCCCTTTCTACTGCAGGACACCTTATCAGAAAATTACCCAAACGGCAAAAACACCTTGACAAACTGCAGCGCTTGAATAAGATTTCCTTCACCGAGCGGGCGTAATTCAGTGGTAGNNGCTGGACGTCGTGGGTTCGAGCCCCATCGCCCGCTCCATTTTTACTTTAAGGCGTTCCCTACCCCTTATTATTTCCCCTTGCATTAAAAAACACGGTATGCTAGAAAAATGCCGAACCATCGATGATTGTGTATTGATGAGTGGGCCTTCGCCCACTTTTTTATTTTCCGGTCATTTTATGTACTTATGAACGATGCTTTAAAAGAAAAAATATGGCAGTTGGCCGAACCGGTGGCCGCCTCGGAAGGAATGGAGCTGATTCACGTTGAATGCGTCAAGATGCAGACGCGCTGGATCATCAGGCTCTACCTGGATAAGGAAAATGGCGTTACGCTTGATGACTGCACCAACATCAGCAATCAGCTGGGGGATATCCTCGATGTCCATGATGTGGTTCCCGGCGCCTACACGCTGGAGGTTTCTTCGCCCGGTCTTGACCGGCCGATATCGCGCGACGCGGATTTTATAAAATTGAAAAATGCCCGCGTGAATATTAAAACGGGCGTAAAAATAGACGGCATTAAAAATTTTCACGGTGTTCTTTTGGATTACATTGAAGAAAAAGGCGAGAAAGTCGTGTTGCTGGAAGTTTCGGGAAAAACTTATCGTATTTTCCGGAAAGACATAATCAAGGCGAATCTTGCCGATGTAAAATAAAAATTAGGGAATCAACGCCCGCAGAGAAAAGCTGGCGCGGCGTTCCCCGGAACATAAAGGGAGGAACTTGTAAATGTTGCCAGAACTTAAACGTCTGATTGAACAGATGGGCAAGGATAGAGGCATGGAAAAAGAAACTATTACGGAAGCCCTAGAAGCGGCCATGCTCACAGCGGCGCGTAAGAAGTTAGGCCAGGACGTGGATCTGGAAGCCCATTACAACGACGAGATAGGCGAGATTGAAGTTTTTCAATTCAAAACAGTTGTGGATAAAGTGCTCGATCCGGAAACGCAGATTTCCAAAGAAGAAGCGAGAAAAAATCTCGATGAAGGAGCGGAGCCGGGTGACAGCCTGGGCATAAAAATCGAAACAAGTTCTTTCGGCCGCATCGCCGTGCAGATGGCCAAGCAGATCATTATTCAACGGGTCAAGGACGCGGAAAGAGATATTATTTATGAAGAATATAAAGACCGCAAAGGCGAGATTTTAACCGGTTTTGTTCAGCGCTTCGAAGGCGGAAGCATTATTGTAAATCTGGGACGCGCCGAAGGAGTAGTGCCTCCGGCGGAACAAATTCACCGCGAAACTTATAAACGAGGTGAAAGAATCCGTTCTTACATCGTCGATGTCAAAAAGAACACCAAAGGCTCGCAGATAATATTATCGCGCACCCATCCTTCTTTTCTGAAAGCGCTGTTTGAAGTGGAAGTGCCGGAAATTTCCGAAGGCCTTATAGAAATTGTCAGCGTGGCCCGCGAGCCGGGGAAACGCGGCAAAATAGCGGTTCAGGCCAAGGATAAGGACATTGATCCGGTGGGTGCCTGCGTGGGCATGAGAGGTTCACGCGTGCAGAGTGTGGTTCAGGAACTCCGGGGGGAGAAAATCGACATTATTCCCTATACCAATGACGCCGCCAAATATGTGAGCAGCGCCCTGTCACCGGCTAAAGTAAACCGTGTATTGATTGACGAAGAAAACCGCACAATGGTCGTGATTGTTCCCGATGATCAGCTTTCGCTGGCCATAGGCAAAAACGGGCAAAATGTCCGTTTGGCGGTAAAACTTACCGGCTGGAAAATTGACGTGAAAAGCGAAACAATGGCCGCCGAAAAACCGGAAGGAGAAACTGATCTGATAAAACTCTCCGGCGTAGGACCGGCGATGGCGCAGAAACTTATGGAACAGGGCATTAAGAGCATCGCCATGCTCGCGGCAGTAGAACCGGAATTGCTATCTTCCATTCCCGGCATTGGCGAAAAAACCGCTCAACACTGGATGGAAGAAGCCGGTAAAATTCTGGAAGAAGAAGCGGCGCAAAAAAAACCGGTTTCGGGACCCAACATTTAATTTAGGGAGTTTTGTTAATGGCGAAAAAGCGAGTTCATGAATTAGCCAAGGAATTAAACCTGGAAAGCAAAGACCTGATAGCTCGTCTGGAAAAAATGGGCATCTCTGTTAAATCTCATTCCAGTACCCTGGAAGACGATGATGTAGAAAAAATAAGAGAGTCTTTGCTCTCTGGCGATTCCCGCCAAGTTGTAGAAGAGAGAATAAAATCAACGGTAATTCGCCGCCGTACCGTTCGCGCTCCCGCGGAAGAACAGCCCGCGCAGGAAGAGGAAACTGCCGCGGAAGAAGCGGCCGCGGCTCCTACGGAAAAGGAAGTTAAAGAAAAAAAGGGGGCTCCGGAAAAAGCGGCGGCGGCTAGCATCGCGGAAACAGCCGAAGCAAAAAAGAAATTGTCAAAAAAAGAAGAGGCAAAAACGCCTGCCGGCCCGGAGACCGCGGACGCGGAGAAAGTAAAACAGCCGACAGCGGCAACCCCCAAGCCTATTGTTTTTGTTAAACACAAGATCACCAAGCCGGAAATTAAAAAAGCCCCCAAACCGGAAAAGCCGCAGAAACCCGGTGAAAAAATAATTGTTCCGCCACCGGAAAAATCCGTAAAAAAAGAATTTGATAAAACAAAGAGAAAAGGCAAAGCGCCGGTTGAAGTTTTCATCGAAGAAGAAAAAGTAGTGCCGCGCCGAAAAGTCCTGGAAAAAAAGATAGATAAGAAATTAAGAAAGCAAGACGATGACCGGGAAGTAAGTTTTATCAAATGGCGGGATGAGAAAAAAGCCGCGCCGGTAAAAATGAAAAAAACGGAAATCACCGTTCCCAAGGCGATAAAAAGGCGAATCAAAATAGGCGATACGATATCGGTTGGTGAACTGGCTAAAAGAATGGGTGTTAAAGCCAGCGAAGTAATTAACAAGCTGATCGGCATGGGCGTTATGGCCACCATCAATCAGTCCATTGACTATGACATCGCTTCACTGGTTACTTCGGAATTCAGCTTCCAGGTGGAAAAAGCGGAACTGGATTTTGACGAATCCACATTGAAAGTCGCGGCATCGCCGGAAAACCTCAAACCCCGCGCTCCTGTCGTGACCATTATGGGTCATGTCGATCACGGAAAAACATCGCTTCTGGACGCGATAAGACAATCCAACGTGATTGACGGAGAAGCTGGCGGCATTACGCAGGCTATCGGAGCTTATCATGTAAATATCAATAACCGCGATATCGTTTTTCTGGACACTCCCGGCCACGAAGCTTTTACCGCGATGCGGGCGCGCGGAGCCAAAGTAACAGATATCGTCGTTCTGGTTGTCGCGGCCGATGACGGCGTAATGGAACAGACAATCGAAGCAATCAACCATTCCAAAGTCGCCGGTGTGCCCATAATTGTCGCTGTGAATAAAATTGATAAACCCGGGGCGGAACCGGATAAAATAAAACAGGGTCTTTCCGAACATGGCCTTTTATCCGAAAAATGGGGTGGTGATACGATTTTCTGCGAAGTTTCCGCGAAGAAGAAACAGGGAATCGAGGAATTACTGGAAATGATTCTGCTGCAGGCTGACGTTATGGAACTGAAGGCCGATCCGAACCTTCCGGCACACGGCATTATCATCGAATCCAAACTGGACCGTGGCCGCGGCCCGGTAGCGACAGTTCTCATCCAGGAGGGAACGCTCAAAGAAAGCGATTCTTTCGTTTCCAAAACAGAATACGGCCGCGTGCGGGCAATGGTCAACGATCAGGGCAAGCGCGTGAAGGAAGCCGGGCCAGCCATGCCGGTGGAAGTTATCGGTTTTTCCAGCGTCCCGCAGGTTGGCGCGGAATTTTTCGGCGTCGATGACGATAAAAAAGCGCGTGAAATCGCGGATTACTGGATAAGAAAAGTCAGAGAAAAAGAACTTTCCGCCTCATCAAAAATTACCCTGGAACAGCTCTACCAGAAAATAAAAGAGGGAGTGAAGGACTTCAATGTAATTATCAAGGCTGACGTGCGCGGTTCCATTGAGGCCATCACCGACACTTTAAACAAGCTTTCTACCGATGATGTAAGGCTGAAAATAATTCACAGCTCCGCCGGCGCCATCAGTGAAACGGATGTCCTGCTGGCTTCCGCGTCTAATGCCATAATTATTGGATTCAATGTCCGCCCTGACGCTCGCGTTACCGAAATAGCCGAACAGGAAGGTGTGGAAATAAAGCTCTATGACATTATTTACAATGTTATTTCTGACGTCCGTGCCGCAATGGAGGGCTTGCTGGAACCGGAATACAAGGAAGTTGTTCAGGGGCGCGCCGAAGTGCGCGAACTCTTCAAGGTTCCTAAAATCGGCACAATTGCCGGCTGCCACGTTACCGATGGCAAAATACCGCGCAGCGCCAACTTAAAATTACTGCGCGACAGTGTAGTTGTCTTCGACGGTAAAATATTATCGTTGAGGCGTTTCAAAGATGACGCCAAGGAAGTGCTCGCCGGTTTTGAATGCGGTATCGGCATTGAAGGGTTCAACGATATTCATGTAGGTGACGTTATTGAGGCTTACATAAGCGAAAAAATAGAAAGAAAACTATAAAGTAAGATTTAAAATACATTTTATGGTTATCGGCTACGGCATAATTAATTTACGCCTCGGCGAAAGCGGCTCTTTAAAAGATAAAAGAAGCGTCATGAACAAGATTCTGAAAAGGACGCAGAATGAATTTAACGTGTCCATTGCCCAAATCGGGAAACTCGATAGTTATAAATATGCAGAAATCGGTTTTGCCTGTGTGGGAAATGATTCCCGTTACATAAACGGAAAAGTTGATCATCTGCTCAAATTCATAGATAACATGCGCGCGGCCGAAATATTAAACACTAAAATTGAAATAATGGCTGTCTCCAGTTTTCCGGAAACAGCCGTGGACAGTGAAATAAAATACGATGACTTTTAAAAGAGCGGACAGGGTAGCCGAACAGATTATGGCTGAAATCGCCGCGATCTTTTCCGCGGAGGTAAAAGACCCGCGCGTGCACGCCCTGACTGTCACCGCCGTGAAAGTAAGTGATGATTTAAGGAACGCAAAAATTTATTTCGTGGAAATAGGCAAAGATGAATGCTCCGAAGAAACGCGCATCGGCCTGGACAAAGCTACCAGTTTTGTTCGGCGGGAGCTGGGCAGGCGCCTGCAACTGCGTTTTGTACCGGAAATAATGTTTATTCATGACAAGTCTTTCGGCTACAGTAGCCGTATCGAGAAAATTTTGGCAAATATCGCAAGCGAAGAAAATAAAACAGAAGCGGAAGAATGATTAATAAAATTATTAAAAAAATAAAAGAGGGACAGCATTTTTTGATCACGTCCCACACAAAATTAGACGGAGACGCTCTCGGATCAGAGCTGGCTCTTTACTGCATGCTGAGCGATCTGGGTAAAAAAGCGGTTATCTATAATGAAGATAAAACTCCTGACCATTATAGCTTCCTGCCGTCAGCGGAGAAAATAGCAAACAAACTAGACGATGTAAGCAAATTTGACGTGGCTTTCATATTGGATTGCAGCGAGCTGGAACGCGTGGGAGAAAAAGCGAAAGAAATCGCTAGAATCAAGACGCTGATCAACATCGATCATCATATATCGAACAACGGGTTTTCTCCTTTAAAATTATGGGACGGCCAGGCAAGTTCCACGGGAGAGCTTATCTTCCGCCTTTTTGAAAAAATGCGCGCGAAAATGTCACCGGAAATCTGCACCAATTTATACGCGGCAATTCTCACGGACACGGGGGGGTTCCGTTACACCAATACAACAAAAGACACGCTCTATGCCGCGGGCAAACTGGTGGAAAACGGAGCGGACCCGCAGTGGATTTCTGAAAATATTTACGAAAACGATTCTCCGGTAAAAATAATATTGATGAAAAAAGCGCTCGAAACACTATCGCTTGATTTTCAGAACCAGGTTGGTTCTCTCGTGGTCACAAAAAGCGCGCTAAAAGAATCCGGAGCCACATATGAACATACGGAAGGATTTGTCGAAATCCCCCGTTCAGTTAAAGGAATTTCCGTATCGATTTTATACACACAGCTGGAAGATAACTATTATAAGCTAAGTTTACGCTCCAAAGGCAAAATAAGCGTGGAAAAAATAGCAAAGAAATTCGGCGGAGGGGGACACGCCAACGCGGCGGCTTGTCGAATAAAAGGAAATATTGAAGTCGTTAAGGAAGAAGTTCTCGAAGCAATTAAAGAAACACGGTGATTTATGAACGGCGTGGTGATAATCGACAAACCCGCGGATAAAACTTCCCATGATGTCGTATCGGAAGTTAAAAAAATACTTGGGGCAAAAAAGGCGGGGCACACAGGAACGCTTGATCCGATGGCCACAGGTGTTCTTCCTGTTTGCCTGAACGAAGCCACCAAACTGGCCGGTTTTCTTTCAGGAGAAGATAAAGAATATCTGGCAACAATGCGGCTGGGCGTAAAAACAGACACCATGGACATAAAAGGTAAAATCATCGCGACTTCAGATAAAATCGTAAGCGAAGAAGAGATACGGTTATTAATGTCGCAGATGACCGGAAGAAAAAAACAGGTTCCGCCTGCTTATTCGGCGGTCAAGCATCAGGGTAAACCTTTATATAAATGGGCCAGAAAAGGTATTTTCCCAGAAACACCCTCACGCGAGATAGAAATTTTTGATATTAGCATCGAAAATATTGCTTACAACTATGTGACTTTCCGAGTGACCTGTTCTAAAGGAACTTATATCAGGACACTTTGTTCAGAGATCGGTGAACAGCTCGGTTGCGGAGCGTGTTTATCGGATTTGCGCCGCGTGCGCAGTGGGTTTTTTTCCGAAGAAATGGCGGTATCATTAACAAATGACCTAAAAGGAAACCATTCATACGCGAGCAAAAAAGAGGAGCTAATAAAAAGTATATTGCCCATGGAAAGACTCATGCCTTCGTGGAAAGTAATTGAAGTTGAAGAGAATTTTGCCGATAAACTACGAAACGGCCTGCAGCCTTCCGTGGCAGTGATGAAAGCTCATGTTCTTCCTTTTCTTGATCAGGGAGATATGATAAAGTTCATAAACAATGAAGGAAAGCTGATCGCTTTGGCGGAAATAACTGTCGCGTCTGATAAAATCTCTCAACTAGACGATAAATTCCCCGTTGCCAAAATAATCAGAGTGTTTAATAATATTAATAACTAAAATCATTTTTTAAATATACATGGAATTAATCATTTAGGAGGAAAGAGCGTGTTAAATTTGGAAAAAAGAAAGTCATTGATTGAAAACTACCGTCTTCACGAAAAGGATACCGGATCACCGGAAGTCCAGATAGCACTTTTGAGCGCCAGAATTGAATATCTGACTGAACATTTTAAAGCGCATAAGAAAGATCATCATTCTCGTCGAGGATTGCTCAAACTGGTAGGCCAGCGAAGAAGGCTCCTTAACTACATTAAGGACAATGATATCGAACGATATCGAAAATTAGTTAAAAGTCTTGGACTCAGAAAATAACAACACTCAACGGTACAACGTCGTAAAATTTTTATCAGCACCGCTTCAAATGCGAGCGCTAATGACGCGGTGCGCTTTATTTTTAATATCATGTTGATTTCCGTTGAGGATCAAAAATGGAGGAAAGTAAATGAGTAATAACATATTTAGTAAAGATTTTGCCGGACGTAAGTTTTCACTGAAGGCCAATTACGTGGCCGCGCAGGCGGATGGGGCCATGCTGGTTTATTACGGCGACACCGTTGTGCTGGTGACGGCGGTATCTTTAAAGACCGTGAGAGAAGGCTTGGATTTTCTGCCGCTGACGGTGGATTATCAGGAAATGACTTACGCGGCCGGAAAAATTCCCGGCGGATTTTTTAAAAGAGAAGGGCGTCCCAATGAACGTGAAACATTAACGTCGCGTATCATTGACCGCTCGATTCGTCCCCTTTTTCCCAAGGGATATTATTCTGAAACGCAAATTGTGGCCACGGTGCTTTCCGTGGACCGGGAAAACGACGCGGATATCGCGGCACTGATCGGCGCGTCCGCCGCTCTGGAAATATCCGATATTCCGTTTAAGGGCCCGATTGCCGGCGCGCGCGTCGGCCGCATCAACGGCGAGTTGATCGCGAACGCGACACCGGAAATGATGAAGGAAAGCGAGATGAATCTCTTCCTGGTTGGACGTAAAGTAACGCCCGGAACAGCGGGCCGTCCCTATGATGTGGAACTGGTCATGATGGAAGGCGAAGCCAAGGAAGTGCCGGAAAACATTATTGTGGATGCCATTAAGTTTGGTCTCGAAGCAATCCGGCCGGTGATCGATCTTCAAGATGAAATGCGCGCCGCCATCGGCAAAGCTAAAAGGATCGTTGAAGAAGTCGCGACAGATGCGGAACTTCTCGCAAAGGTAAGTGCGGCGGCGCTGCCCGGGTTGCAGGAAGGTTACGGCATGCCGCGTAAGCTGGAACGGTACAGCAAGCTCGGTGATGTCCGCGCAGCTGTAATTAAAGAAATCAGCGACGGCGACGCGGTGCTTGCCAAGAAAGTGGCCGCGATCATCGAGCATCTGGAATCCCGAATTCTTCGTGACATGATTATCCAGAAAAAGAAAAGAATCGACGGACGGTCTTCCACAGAAATCCGCCCGATCAGCTCCGAAGTCGGTGTGCTGCCGCGCGCCCATGGTTCCGCCCTGTTTTCCCGCGGGGAAACGCAGGCCCTCGCTGTGCTCACCCTGGGGACTTCCTCCGATGAACAGCGAATGGACTATGTGGGTGGCGAAGAGATGCGCTCGTTCATGCTGCACTATAACTTTCCTCCTTACAGCGTGGGTGAGGCGAAATTCCTGCGCAGTCCCGGCAGAAGGGAAATAGGTCACGGTGCCCTGGCCCGCAAGGCTCTGGTTCCCGTCCTGCCCTCTGCGGAAGAGTTTCCCTATACCATCCGTATTGTATCGGAAGTGCTTTCTTCTAACGGATCGTCTTCCATGGCGACGGTCTGCGGCGGCATTCTGAGCATGATGGACGGCGGTGTTCCGGTCAAGGATATTGTGGCCGGTATTGCTATGGGGCTTTTAAAAGAAGGAGACGAAGTGGTGGTTTTGTCCGATATTCTGGGCGATGAAGACCACGCAGGCGACATGGATTTCAAGGTCTGCGGCACGGAAAAAGGCGTGACCGCCCTGCAGATGGATATCAAGATTGATGGATTGACCGAGGACATTCTGCGCAAAGCGCTGGCGCAGGCCAGAGAAGGTCGTATTCATATCATCGGCAAGATTCGTGAGACGATGACTGCGCCTCGTGGAGATATTTCCCTCTACGCGCCGCGCATTACCACGGTTAAAGTGAAGGCGGAGCAGGTGCGCACGGTTATCGGTTCCGGCGGCAAGAATATCCGTCAGATCATCAGTGAGACCGGCGTGACCATTGACGTGGAAGATGACGGCACCGTGACGATTGCTTCTGCTGACGCAGAAGCGGCTGCACGCGCGGTGGCGATGGTGAAATGGCTGACCGAGGAAGCGGAAATCGGGAAAATCTATCGCGGCACGGTGAAAAAAATTGTTGATTTCGGCGCTTTTGTGGAAATTTTACCGGGCACGGAAGGCTTACTGCATATCTCGCAAATTGCCAAAGAAAGAATTAATAAGGTTACCGACGTCCTTCAGGAAGGCGACGAGGTCATGGTAAAAGTACTGGAAGTCGACAAGTCTGGAAAAATTCGCCTCAGCCGCAAGGACGCTTTAGGGCAGGAACCCACTAAATAATTTAAGTCAATTATTTTAAAACCTTTTTGTGATTATTTTTATAATCACAAAAAGGATCTTTTTCATAATAAACAAAAATAATTTAAAAAGCGCGTATGGTTATATCTTTTTATGGATACTAATTTAAAAGCGTTTATCAAAAAAACTCCCGGAAATGACGACATCCCCCTTCCCCAATATATGAGCGCTCTGGCTTCCGGCATGGACATTTTTGCCGCGGTTAATGATGATGAAATCATTGAACCGGGACAAAGAAAAAAAATCCCCACAGGAATTCAAATATCTGTTCCTGAAGGTTATGAGGCTCAAATCAGACCACGCAGCGGACTGGCGCTGCATCAGGGGATAACCCTTCTTAACTCACCAGGCACAATTGACGCCGATTACCGCGGAGAAATAGCTCTGATTGTTATTAATCACGGCCAGGAACCGTTCGTGGTAAAAAGAGGAATGCGCCTGGCCCAAATGGTTGTGCAGAAAATCTGCCGCCTGCAATGGGTGGAAACCACTGAGCTTGATGAGACATCAAGAGGCGGCGGCGGTTTTGGACACACCAAGAAGTAATCGGTCTGCTTTACAAAAAGCTTATTAATTTTTTGCAATTGCCATCGAACAGTGGTATTAAGGCGAAAAAGCTTACATAATTTTGATGCATGAAAAAATTAAAAGTCAATAAAACAATCAAGGAAATTAACGAAAAAATCAAAAGCGGAAAAGCTGTTGTCGTTACCGCCGAAGAAATGATTGATATCGTCACCCGGCACGGGGAAGTAGAAGCAGCAAAAAAAATTGATGTCGTGACAACAGGAACTTTTGGACCCATGTGCTCGTCGGGCGCTTTTCTCAATTTTGGTCATACTTCTCCGCGCATTCGCGCGTCCAAAGTATGGCTAAACGATGTTCCGGCATACGGCGGCATTGCCGCTGTGGATTGTTATATCGGCGCTACCGAAGTTGTCGAAGGCGATCCCTTAAACAGTGTCTATCCCGGAGAGTTTAATTACGGGGGCGGCCATGTTATCGAGGATTTTGTCAACGGAAACGTGGTCAAGCTGCGCGCGGAAGGATACGGCACGGACTGTTATCCGGCTCGTAAATATGAAAGAAATATTACGATAACTGATTTAAATGACGCCATTTTGTTTAATCCGCGCAACGCTTATCAAAACTATAATTGCGCCGTAAATTTATCCGACACGACGATTTACACTTATATGGGGATGCTTAGACCGCGGATGGCAAACGCTTCATATTCGACATCAGGTCAACTAAGTCCTCTTTTTAACGACCCATATTTCCGAACAATTGGTGTAGGCACACGAATATTTTTGGGCGGAGCGCAAGGCTTTATCGCCTGGCCGGGCACGCAACACAATCCCAATGTGCCGCGTACACCTGGTGGCGTTCCCAAGCAAGGGTCAGGCACTATCGCCGTAGTGGGTAATTTAAAAGAAATGAATAGAGAATGGCTCGCGGGAGCAAGCATGCTGGGCTACGGTGTATCTTTGTTTGTCGGTATCGGTATTCCCATACCCGTCCTGGATGAAGAAATGGCGCGCTTTACAGCGGTAAAAGATGAAGATATTTATACTCAGGTTTATGACTACAGCATGGATTACCCCAAGGGTCAGGCCAAACCTATAGCGGAAGTCAGCTACAAAGAATTACGCAGCGGAACAATAATTATCGACGATAAAAAAATTATCACCGCCCCCCTATCCAGCTATTACAAGGCAAGACAAATCGCCGATACTTTAAAAGAATGGATCGAAAAAGGTAAATTCTTTCTTGGAGAACCGCAACTGGTTTTGCCTTCCATCAAATTTTAACGTACATTTGCTTTTCGTATTCTTATTTAAAATACATTCCGAAAAATTTATTTCTCGTTAATTTTTTTTGTTTTGCGCTTTTCTTATAAAAATAATTTTAATTTTTTAAAATTCGTAATTGCATGTAATTATTAATCATATTATTCAATATTGGTGAATATTAATTAATATTACACTTTTTTCTTGACATTTATTAAAAATTATTGTTTTTTTAGCAATCATAATGAGGTGAAGCTTTAATCTATGGTAGACAATATCAAGAAAAATAGAGTAAAAAAGATAAGGGAAACAATTCCTCTGAGCATGGCTGAACTGGCGAGAAAATCCGGTCTGACACCTCAAACGATCGCTAAAATGGAAAAGGGATTGTCCACAAGGAAAAACTCAGAGCTGAAAGTGGCTAAAGCGCTACAAAAGCCGTATGAGGAAGTTTTTCCCTAAAGATAGATTTCTGCCCATTGAAGACGGGAGGAATTTGACACGTGAAAATAGGCAGGTATCTGATTGCTTTTTTAATGGTCATGGCTCTTTTGATAACTTTTGGCAATAGAGGACTTGTTGACAGCTATTTGATGAGCAAGAAGCTAACCGAATTGAAAGCGCAAAATAATGAAAACGCGGCCGAAAATAACGAATTAAAAAGGAAAATTACTCTGCTGCGCGATAACACGGGCTACTTGGAATACATAGCCCGCAGCGAACTGGGAATGGTTAAAGAAGGAGATATTATTTACCGGTTGGCAAAGTAATTAACTTTAATAAATTAAATTAACTTTCGTTCTGTAAGGCATTTAAATGTTAAACACTGACTTATTTTCCAAAACTAAAAAACTTGTCGGTCTGGATATTGGCTCCGCTTCTTTAAAACTTGCCGAGGTTTTAACCACGTCGAGCGGCTACGTTCTTAACCGTTTTCTTCAGCTTCCCCTGCCTAAAGGCATTATCACGGAAGGTGTAGTAAATGATCCGCGCGCGCTTTCTCTAAAAATCAAAGAGCTTTTTTGGAATTCAGGTTGTCGCGGCAGAGGCATAGTTACCGCTTTGTCAGGGAATTCCGTTGTTATTAAAAAAGTTACCTTCGCGCAAATGGACGAAGCAGAATTACGGGAACTAATCCGGGATGAGGCAGGCAAGTATCTGCCCTTTGATAACATGGATGATGTCAATTACGATTTCCAGATTCTTGGCGATAATGAATATAACCCCAACCAAATGGATGTCATCATTGTAGCCGCCAAAAAAGATATTGTGGATACCTACTTGTCAGCGATAACCGCGGCCGGTCTCAATGTCGCCATCATGGATGTTGATTCTTTTGCCCTGGAAACAATGTATGAGGCCAATTACGAATATGATGACAACGATATTGCTGTTATTGTCCGCATCGGCGCGGATCTGACCAACATCAACGTTATCAAGGGCGGCATGTCCATTTTTACCAGAGATTTTACTATGGGCGGCAATGCTATAACGGAGAGCCTGCAGGAAAGATACGGCGTATCATTTGATGAGGCCGAAACCCTTAAAGTTGAAGGGCTGCCGGGAAGCGATCAGGACAACATGGATTTAAAAAACAGTATTCTTGATTTCGCCGATCCAATTTGTTCTGAAATCGAAAGATCCATAGATTATTTTCGTTCAACTTTCGGCGGTGAATATATTAAGAAAGTGCTTATTTCCGGAGGATCTTCCAGAATACCGGGGTTGGCCGCGAATTTATCGCAAAGATTAAATGTTGACACGGAACTGATCAACCCTCTCTTAAAAATCGGATTTAACAAAAGAAACATTGACACAAGAAAACTGGAAAGCATTAAACCAGTTGCCGCCGTGGCAATCGGCTTGGGTTTAAGGAGAATGGGCGACAAATGATTAAAATTAACCTTTTACCTTATCGCGAAAAAGAAAAGAAAGAAAATCTGTCCCGACAAATATTTATGGCTGTCGGCTCTTTGATCATCTTTTTTCTTTTTCTTGTCATGGCACATATGTGGATTAGCTCAAAAATCAGTAGCTTGGAATCACAGCAAAAAGATGCTGAGGCAACTTTGGCTGTTTTAGATAAAAAAATTGGTGACCTGGAAAGATATAAACGCGATAAAGCGGAACTGGAGCAAAAACTGAATATTATTGTGACGCTGGAGGAAAACCGCCTGGCGCCGGTTAAGATGCTGGATGACCTGGCTATGCTGGTCCCCTCGAAAGATATATGGCTTACAAAAATTACACAGAAAGATGATCGTTTTACCATTGAAGGAAACGGCAGAGATAATATTGTCGTGGCTAATTTCATGAAAACAATCGAAAATTTTGAACCGATAAAATCGGTAGATTTAATATCATCGAAAAAAACAGAAGTTGCGGGTATTACCTTCCAGCATTTCAACTTTTCCTGCGTTATGAAAAAAGGATTTTAATATGGCTATTGATGCAGATTACATTAAAAAAATGCCTCCCCAGGCCAAAGCCTTAAGTGTTCTTGTAATCATTTTCCTGATTGCTATGGCTTATTATTTTTTAATATTCGGTGATTTATGGAGTAAAAAAAGTTTTATTGAAACCAAAATAAACGAATTGAACGTGCAAATTTCGGAAAAGGAAAAGATTGCTCTTCAGCTTGATAAATATATAGCTGAGGTTGAAGCTCTAAAAGAAAACTATAAAACAGCACTGGAAAAACTTCCCGACCAGCGGGAAATCCCCGGCCTTTTTCACTCTGTGGCGTCCTCGGGTAAGGAAACAAGCATCGATTTTTTGTTGTTTCAGCCACTGAAAGCAGTCCCCAAATCGATGACGGGAGAAACAATTCCTGATAAACCCGCGCCCGCGCAGAAAGGTAAAAAAGCCCCTAAACCACCCGAACCGTTTTATGAGGAAATTCCCGTTAAAGTTACGGTAGTCGGCAATTACCAGAATATTTTACATTTTTTTGAAAAAATAGCCAAACTGCCGCGCATTGTCAACGTTTCCGAAATTACCATGGGTGACCGAAAAGAGATAAAAGGACGGGGATATTTTATCAACTCAACATGTACGGTCAAAACATACATGTTTATAGACAAAAAAGCGAAGACGGACGGAAAAAGCAAATGACAAAAGCAAAATGGATAACACTAATTTTTTTCGTAACTCTTGCGATGCCCGCTTTTTTCACTTTCGCGCAGGACGCTGAAAAAACTGAAGAGAATACTTCATCCGATACTGCTGCGACTGCCACTTCTATTGAATCTAAAGTTGAAGAAACGCAAGCCCAGATACAGCAGAAACTGGCATCAATCGCGCAAACGGCGGATGGCATTTACAGGTACAATCCGGCGGGTAAACCCGATCCTTTCCTCCCCTTTGTAGAAATAGACAAAAAAAAGGAAGCGCCTAAAAAAGATGTAAAAAAGGAACAAGACTTTTCCATTTTTCCGTTGCAGCGGGTGGGCACCGAGAACTTCCGCGTTGTAGGAATTGCCGGTGATCCGGCGCGCCGCGTGGCCATCGTCGAGGATTCAGCAAAAAAGTTTTACCCCTTATTTAAGGGAACCCATATTGGAACAAAAAGCGGTAGAGTTATAGAGATCATGGCTGACCGCGTTATCGTGGAAGAACGTGAAGACAATAAAGTAAAAAGAGTAATTTTAAAGCTTCGCAAAGATTAAAATGAGGTTAAAACTATGAAAAAACATGCATCAAAATTAATTGCTGTGATAATTATGATTGCCATCGCGCTGTCTTTACCAATGGCTAAATCATCATCGCAGGCAGCCGACGCTGTTATAAAAAATCTGGAAAGCGTTATTTTTGAAAAGCTGCCCGGTAAAGAAAGAATATCCCTGGTTGTTTCACAGCAACCGGCAATCAAAGCGGAGGGCCAGACCAACGGGAGTCTGCTGATAAAGCTGGAAGATACGATTGCCGCTGAAAATTTACGCCGCAGCCTGGGAGAAGGACAATTAAACAACATCTTGAGAGTAACACCTTCTCAGCAAAACGTTGATGGCAAGCAATGGACAAATTTGATGATTGATATCAGAGAATTGGTTCCTTATTCGATAAAACAAGAAGGCAAAAATATATTAATTGATTTTAACGTCGCCGGCCTGGCTGAAAGAAAGCCTGTCACACCGGCGCCACCTGTCGCTGCTGTGCCGGTCAAAGCAGCAACAGCTCCTGCGGCAGAAGCAAAAAAACCCGTTGCAACCGCGGTTGCTGAAGAGAAAAAAACAAAACCGATAATCAAAGAAGACCCCGCCAAATATACACAGACAAGAATATCTATTGATTTTCAGGACGCGGAGATAAAGAGCGTTTTACGACTCATGGCGGAATATGGCGATGTAAATATCGTTGCCGGTGACGACGTAAAAGGCAAAGTAACCCTGTCCATGAAAAATGTGCCCTGGGAACAAGCATTAGATACAATACTCGACATAAACAGCCTATCAAAAAGACAAGAATATAATGTTATCACGGTAACAACTATGGCCAAAAGCAGAAAAGACGCCGCGGACAGGGAAAAGCAAAGAGAGGTTGATCAAAAAATCCTGTCGGAAAAGGGTTTATTGAAACAAATCATGATTGAGGCAAAAATTGTTGAGGTAACCGAAACTTTTGCCAGAACCCTAGGAATAGAGTGGCGTGTTGGTTTTGCGGACTACAGTGCTGGTTCTGAAGATAGATTTTTCGGTTCTAGCGGCGGAACTGGCTCAGGAGGAGGATCTGTTTGGTCAGGTGGCACGGCAGCACCATTAATAAACGTGTCTCCTTTGTTAACAGGTCCTGCCATTGGCCTTGTCTATGGAGGATTGAATGCGGTTATCGACGCACAGCTCAGCGCACTGGAAGAAAATGGCACGGGGAAAATAATTTCATCGCCGAAAATTGTTACCATGGAAGGCATGAAGGCTTCCATTAAGCAAGGCCAGGAAGTTCCCTATATAACCTATGATGATAATGGTAGAGCAAAAGTTGAGTTTAAAGAGGCACTCCTCAAATTGGAGGTAACACCAAGAATAACAGAAGAGGGTAAAATTACCATGGATATTATCGCTTCCAATGATTATCCTGAATGGTCAAGAACTAATACTCGCAACGAAAATCCTCCCATCAACAAAAATGAAGTTAAATCGCAGCTTCTGGTCAATGACAGCGATACAATTGTTATCGGTGGAGTTTCCGTAGATCAAGATGATAAGAGCGACTCAGGTTTACCATGGCTTCAGAAAATCCCTATTTTGGGTTATTTATTTAAAACCGAGATAAAAAGCAGTACTAAGCGACAGTTATTGATTTTTGTGACACCCAGGATAGTCGATGGTGACAGTATTGCCCAGAACGAATACAATAGAATAAATTGAAATTAACAAGGCGCCGGTTTAAATATAGCCGGCGCTTATATATTCAGACCATTAAGTTTTCATCAAAGAGTGGTTCTTAACAAAATGAAACCAATCATAAATAAAACATCATTTTTTCTTATTTACTTAGTAATATTTATTTGTTCCGCGTGCACTTATACCCCCTGGCACGAGGAGCAAGCGGAAATTTTTTTGAACAAAGGCATAGCCTATATTCAATCTGGACTTTACACCAATGCGTTAAAAGAATTACTGGAAGCGGAAAAATATAATTCCCGCAATCCCAAAATTTATTATTATTTGGCCATGTCTTACCATGGCAAAAATATGAATGATAAGGCCATGGAAGAACTGCAAAAAGCAATTTCTCTGGATAAAAATTATTCCGAGGCACATAATTACCTTGGCACATTATATTCAGACCGTGGGCTTTGGGATAAAGCTATCGAGGAATTTGAAAAAGCCCTAAGCAATCCTTTGTACAATACACCTGAGATGGTCCTTTACAATATGGCTTGGGCTTATTATAAAAAGAAAGATTACAAAACAGCTTTAAACAAATATCAGGACACTGTCCGTGTAGATAACTTTAAAAGGTTACGTCCGCAGGTTGAAAAAAACATGGGGCTTATTTATTTTGACCAGCACGACTTTCCAACCGCTATAAGCCATTTTAGAAAAGCCGTTGAACTTAACCCCAATTTTGTTGACTCCCACTTTTTATTGGGCGAAAGCTATCTGAAAATAAACGACAAAACCAATGCCCGAAAAGCTTTTCAGGCGGTTGTTGATTTGGCTCCGCAATCCGCGTTCGGCCAAAAAGCCAGTGTCTATCTGCAGGCTTTAAAATAGCCCGCTCCAATAATTATTAGTTTTAAAAAATATTGACACCTTAGCTTTTCTATGTAATTTTCCGTCATCTTTTTTATGCACTTTATCCTAATAATGGCAGATAATATTTATGGG
>DHGA01000076.1 GCA_002402545.1 Syntrophaceae bacterium UBA4810 | reverse complement strand
CATCGGATATCGTGTGATGCGGAGAGCGAAACGGCCTGGTGGAAATCATCATTTCTTCTTTATTTAAAGAGCCGGCCACGGAAAAAACCTTAGTTGCTTCAATAGCTTCTTCAAAGGAAAGATCCGGCAAAATTGTCGGTAGTCTCTTGGCCAGCATGCTTTTGCCCGAACCGGGCGGGCCGATCATCAAAACATTATGGCCGCCTGCCGCCGCGATTTCCAGCGCCCGCATTGCCTGTTTCTGCCCCTTGATTTCGCTGAAATCAATTTCATATTGTCGCGTTCGTTGGAAAATGCTGTTCATGTCAATATTAATCGGTTCGATATTTTTGCGTCCGCCCAAAAATTCCACAACATCAGGCAGGTTTTTCACCGCGTAAACATTTATGCCTTCGACCATGGCGGCTTCCGCGGCATTCTCTTCCGGAACGAAAGCGGACTTGATGCCCATTTCCTTGGCTTTGAAGGTCGCGGTTAAAACACCGTTGACTCTTTTGATGCTGCCGTCGAGCGAAAGCTCGCCCATAAAAAAACAATCCCGCACGGAGGATTCCTTGATTAATTCTTCCGCGGTGAGAATTCCGACGGCAATGGGCAAATCAAACGCCGTGCCTTCTTTTTTTATGTCGGCGGGTGCAAGGTTGACTGTTACGTGAGAACGCGGAAAACGGTAACCGGAATTTTTTATCGCGGCTTTGATTCTGTCGCGGCTTTCCTTAACGGAAGCGTCAGGCAATCCGACGGTATTGAATTGCGGCAATCCCTGCGATATGTCCACTTCAACAAAAACAGGATAGGATTCCATGCCGATAATGCTCATGCTGGATATTTTAACAAACACTGCGTGGCTCTCCGCGTAAAATAATGTCAAAAATACTAGCTAATAAGTATATTTATATCAAGAAATTTTAGTAAAATTAAAATATTTTGCTGTTCTTGACTCATTAATAACCCTATGCTACAGTCCGCCCAAACAAAAGAATAATAAAATACGATTAAGTAACTGCCATGCGAAAGCTGTCTCATATCAACAACAATCAACAGGTGGAAATGGTTGATGTCACGGCAAAAGCCATAACTAATCGCCAAGCAAAAGCCCGCGGCTCGGTAACGATGGAAAAGGCCACGCTGAATTTAATTGAAAAAGGGCAAATGACTAAGGGCAATGTTTTGGGTGCGGCAAAAATAGCGGGCATCATGGCGGCAAAAAAAACCGGAGAGCTTATTCCTCTTTGTCATCCGCTCGAGATTACATCCGTTCGCCTGGATCTGGAAATTGACCGGAAAAAATCGCGCGTTGTTATTGAGTCTGAGGTAAAAACCACGGGAAAAACAGGCGTGGAAATGGAAGCGCTCACCGCGGTCAGCGTGGCGGCATTGACTATATATGATATGTGCAAGGTGGCAGACAAGAAAATGGTAATCGGAGAAATAATGCTTGTCGAAAAAACCGGCGGCAAAAGCGGAACTTTCAAAAGAACTCAATAGCAATATTAATAATAATTAATCAGGACAAATAAAAAATGCAGGAAAATATTTTTAAAATCCGCCGGGCGTTTTTGATTCCGCTTTGGGCGATGGTTGTCCTTTTTTTCGCACTTTTTGTGCAGAGCCTTTTTATCGGGCAGTTATGGGAAATAATAGTTTCGGCTATTTTCTTCGCGGTGCTTCTGGCAATAGCTATTGAAGCCTCAGAAAGAGCGATCATTATGACCGAAGATAAACTTAAAATCAAAAAGTTTTTCCGTCAAAAGGAATTTGACTGGGAAAAAGTTACCAATCTGGGCATTGTCGAATTGGGGAAAAAAGTTTATTTTTTGATCAGCGCGGCCCGGGGGCTTTATTTCTTTTCCAATATGACGGAAAGACACTCTGAGCTGCTCGGTCTGCTTGTGAAAAAAATAGATGAAGAAAGGGTCGAGCCGCAGGTAAGGGAATATATGGAGCGTCCTGTGGAAAGGCTTTCTTTGATTGTTATGAGTTACGTTGCCGCTCTGGTTATCGCGGCTATTATCATCATGAAATTTTTGCAGGTTTAGTTAAGAAAAAAATGTTTTCGCGCCGGAGCGCGTCATAATAATTTTTGGTTATTTATTTGTAGAGGGAAATTTATGCAAGCAAAGGCTAAGAAACAGAAAAAATCAAAAGTAGTTCTCAAGGTAAAGGAAACCTCTTTCGCGGCTGTCGAAGAAATTATGGAAAAGAAACTTGAAGACATTGCCACGATAGTGTCCGCTTCCGGCGGGCGCAAGAGTAAAGTTTATGAAGATGTCATGTCGATAGTGGAAAAAGGTTTGTTTAAAATCGCTCTGCGCCGGTGTGATTATGTAAAAAGTTCAGCGGCGGAGTTTTTGGGAATCAACCGCAACACCTTTACTGATAAAATGGCTAAGCTGGGTATCAAATGTGAGAAGAAAAAATAAACACGGAAATAAAGTCTGTGATTAAAAAGTGGAAAAGAAAAAACACCTAAAAAAAATTTAAACCAAAAGGGGCGGGGATCACTGCCCCTTTTTTTATGGCGATTCTACGAAAAATAAACAAAATAGTGGGTTATTCGCCGGGCAATAAAATGAGCAGAAAAAAGATTCAAAATAAGCTAAGCATACGGCGTAACTTTTGATAAATTAAGTATTTGCGAAGAAAGCGGTAAAATTTTATATTTGACAAAAAAATGATTTAAAAGTAGTAGAACGGCAACCGTTTGCCGTATTGCTGCTTAGAATAAACTTCAGGCAGTTTTAGGGAGAAATTATGGACTATCAACCGAAATCCCATGAAAAAATTCGCCAACTGCTCAGTAAGGGCGTGAATATTCCCAATCCTATGACGCTCGATATAGGAGAAGATGTCAATATAGAACAGATTGCGGCAAAGGATGTTACCATTTATCCGGGTTGCCGGATCTACGGCAAGAAAACTGTTATTTCATCGGGGTGCAAACTGGGCTACGAAGCGCCGGTAACAATTAATGATTGCCAGCTTGGTTCGGCGGTGGAACTTAAGGGCGGTTTCTTCAGCAAGTCGGTTTTTTTGGAAAAGGCAAGTATGGGCATGGGCGCGCATGTCCGCGAAGGATGTATTCTGGAAGAGGAAGCCAACGGCGCGCATTGTGTCGGATTAAAACAGACCATTCTTTTCCCCTTTGTCACGCTCGGTAGCCTGATTAATTTTTGTGATTGCTTTATGGCCGGTGGCACTAGCCGTTCCAATCATTCCGAAGTGGGTAGTTCCTATATACATTTTAATTTTACGCCTGACGCGGATAAGACAACTCCGTCTTTACTGGGCGATGTCCCGCGCGGGGTGATGCTCAATCAGCCGCCTATTTTTCTGGGGGGGCAGGGAGGCATTATCGGGCCGACGCGTCTGGGATACGGAAATGTCGTGGCGGCCGGTTCCATCCTCCGGCATGATTATCCGCAGGACAATCAGCTTATTTTTGAAAAATTTCCGGCAAGCAGTGTGAGGGATTACCTTCCCTCTGATTATCCGAATCTCACCAGGATTGTTGAAAATAATATTTTCTATCTGGCAAATCTCGTCGCCCTGGAAGCCTGGTATGCGCATGTCCGAAAACCATTTTTGGAAGCTCAGCAATTTGGGAATCTGCTGTATGCCGGAGCGCTGGAGCAGCTTTCTTCGGCGAAAAAGGAACGTCTGAAAAGGCTCAAAGCAATGGCGCAAAAAGTGGCTGCTTCTTCCAGCAAAGAACAAAAAGATCCATCCGAACGAGGGAAAAAGGATCTTAATGACCAGATGGACTATGTGGCGGAAGTTTTCAGCGGGCAAACACCGGATACATCGCACATAAAAATAATACGCGAAAATTTCCTTGATGATTTTGAGAAAGTAGCGGGAAAAAACCGGGCAAAATACATAGAGGTTATTCAGGGTCTTTCCGCGGAAATTTCCTCAAAAGGCGTTGCCTGGCTTAGCGCTTTAGTCGAAGATCTGAGCGCAAAGGTGGCGAAAGCGACGCTTTCGCTTAATCTTTTTGTTAAATAAAAGACGAACGATATTTTAATAAATGTCTTAAGAAGATAGAGTTCATAAAAGGAGAAAATTAATGGGCAAATTATTTGGAACGGACGGGATTCGCGGAGAGGCAAACCGCTATCCCATGATGCCGGAAATTGCCTTTGGTGTCGGAAGGGCAATAGCGCATTTATTTAAAAAGGAGGGTCACCGTGCCTCAATTATTATTGGAAAAGATACCAGGCTTTCCGGATATATGCTGGAAAGTTCACTACAGGCCGGCATTACCTCCATGGGAGGATATTCTTATCTGGTCGGCGTTATGCCGACGCCGGGTATTGCTTTTGTTACACAGAGTATGCGGGCCGATGCGGGCATTGTGATTTCCGCATCCCATAACCCGTTCCAGGATAATGGACTGAAAATCTTCGGCGGCGACGGCTATAAACTAACGGATGAAAAGGAAGAAGTCATCGAAGATTTGATTCTAAACAATAAACTTTCTGACCTGATGTCCACTGGGCAAGATATAGGAAAGGCTTTCCGTCCCGAGGGTGTGAACGGACGATACATCGTTTTCGTGAAAAACACTTTCCCCCGAAATCTGTCCATGGAAGGAATGAAAATTGTTTTGGACACGGCTAACGGCGCGACGTATCGGGTGGCTCCGGATACGTTTCATGAATTGGGCGCCGATGTCGATGTGATTCACAAAACGCCCAACGGAATAAATATCAACGATCAATGCGGCTCGCAGCACACGGAACGTTTAAAAGCCAGGGTTTTGCAAACAGGAGCCGCTATCGGGCTGGCGTTTGATGGAGACGGAGATCGCCTTATCGCTATAGATGAAAAAGGCAAAGAAATAACCGGTGATCAAATTCTTATTATTTGCGCCAATATACTCAAAAAGGAAGGCAAGCTGAAAAATGATTTGCTGGTCAGCACGGTGATGAGCAATCTTGGCCTGAAAGTGGCGTGCAAAAAATACGGTTTCAAGCATCACGCTTCCAAAGTGGGAGACCGTTACGTCCTGGAAGATATGCTGCGAATGGGTTCTGTAATCGGCGGGGAAGAAGCCGGGCACATGATTTTCCTGCGGCATCATACGACAGGTGACGGGATTATCGCCGCTCTGCAGTTGGTTGCGGCTATGCTCAAGGAAGGCAAGCCTCTTTCGGAACTGGCGCGCATGATGGATATTTATCCGCAGAAGCTGATTAATGTGGACGTGAAAAGCAAACCGGATATTGATAAGGTGCCGAAGCTCGCGGCAGCGATCAAACAGGTAGAAAAAGAACTTGGCGAAGAAGGGCGTGTCCTGGTGCGTTATTCCGGAACGCAGAATATGTGCCGCGTTATGGTGGAAGGGCCGTCTGATGCCGTGACGGAAAAATATAGTCGCGAACTCGCTGATATTGTGAAAAGCGAAATCGGATAAACTAAGGAAGAAATTCTATATGAGTATTACGGTATTTGTTACGAAAAATTTTGCGCAAATGAGTGAAATCTCGGCGGAAATTGTTATTGATAAAACCATTGACATTCTTAAAACTAAAGACAAAGCCGTTTTGGGGCTGGCCACAGGTAATTCCCCCACGGGACTCTATAGACAGCTAGCCCGCGCGGCAAATAACGGAAAGTTTGATGCTGGCCGCATCCTCAGTTTTAACCTGGATGAGTATATTGGATTGCCGGGCGATAACATTCAGCAGCGCGTTCTTCATCCGGAAAGTTACGCTTATTTTATGATTCAGGAACTTTTCAGTCATCTCGATAAAAAATTTTTGGAAACCCGTGTTCCTTACGGCTCGCTGATCGATCAGAAAACGCTGATTGAAGAATTAAAAAAACATAAAAAAGACTGGGAATTCAAAGGCACGGACGCGGGCAAGTCCATTGTCATCAAAGCCAAGCCAAAATCAAAATACCTGGCCTGGATTCGCAAAGAAATTCTGGAAGGATACGCGCGGAAAATCAAAGCGGCAGGAGGAATTGATTTGCAGATTATCGGCGTGGGAGGACGCGGGCATGTGGCTTTTCACGAATCAGGCATACCCTTTAAGGGCAGCAAGGTGCTTCTGGTAAAGCTTGATGATAATACTATTGCTAACGCTGTTGCGGATGGACATTTTCGTGACAGAAAAGATTCGCCGCAGTATGCAATAAGCATGGGGGCGGAGTTGGTTTATAACGCAAAAACTGTTGTTTTGCTCGCCAGCGGCGCGCGCAAGACCCAATCTGTCACGCGTTCGCTTTTGGGCGAAGTTACGTACGAAATCCCCATATCCTACGGCCAGCAATATGCCGAACAGGGCGGTGAATTAATTTATGTTCTCGATCATGTTGCCGCACAAGGCCTTCTGGGCAATCCCGAAGAATTAAAGGGTCGGGGAATTGTTTTAAAAAACCTGACTTAATCAGCGTTTTAGACGCGAGCATAAGAAACCAGAGGAGAGTTAGAGTGAAAAATACAAAGTTTATTTTTATTACCGGCGGCGTTCTTTCTTCTCTGGGGAAGGGTTTGGCCGCTGCTTCCATCGGAGCTCTGCTTGAATGTTGCGGTCTTAAAGTTACCAATCAGAAACTTGATCCTTATATCAATGTTGATCCCGGAACGATGAGCCCTTTTCAGCATGGTGAAGTATTTGTCACCGATGACGGCGCGGAAACCGACTTGGATTTGGGGCACTATGAAAGATTCACTTCCACCTCTATGGGAAAGTGCAATAATCTTACCACCGGACAGGTTTATTATTCCGTTATAACCAAGGAAAGGCGCGGCGATTATTTGGGTAAAACCGTGCAGGTAATTCCTCATATTACCAATGAAATCAAGGACTTTATTTATAAAACTGCTGAAGGGTATGATGTTTCGATTGTGGAGATTGGCGGCACTGTCGGTGATATTGAGAGCCTTCCTTTTCTGGAAGCAATCCGCCAGTTTCGTAATGAAGCAGGAAAGCAAAACGCGATATTCATTCATTTAACCTGGGTTCCTTTCATTAAAACAGCCGGAGAGGTAAAAACAAAACCTACTCAGCATAGCGTAAAAGCGCTGCGCGAAATCGGAATCCAACCGGATATCCTGCTTTGCCGGACAGAAAATTTCCTGTCTGAGGATATCAAAGCCAAAATAGCTTTGTTCTGCAATGTGGAGGTGTCTTCTGTTTTCACGGCAAAGGATGTCAGCTGTATTTATGAAGTGCCGCTGGTTTTTCATCGCGAGGGATTGGACGCAAAAATTATTGAATTGCTTAACATGTGGACAGGCAGGCCGCGTCTGGAGGAGTGGGAAGATGTTGTTAATAAATTTCATAATCCTTCTCGGCAGGTTTGCGTGGCTGTTGTCGGTAAGTATATTAATCTCACTGATTCATATAAAAGCCTTAACGAAGCGCTGGTTCACGGAGGCATTGCCAATAATTGCCGCGTAAATTTAAAATTTGTTGATTCCGAAAAAATAGAAATAGAAGGAACGGATAAATATCTTGCCGATGTTGACGCTATACTGGTGCCGGGAGGGTTTGGCGATCGCGGTATTGAAGGCATGATTATGGCCGCCCGTTACGCGCGGGAAAATAAAATCCCCTATTTCGGTATTTGTTTAGGCATGCAGATGGCCGTGGTGGATTACGCGAGGAATGTGTGCGGATTCAAAGATGCCAACAGCTCGGAGTTTAACGCGAAAACTCCCTATCCGGTAATTGATTTGCTTCCTGAACAACGGAAAGTAAAAGAAAAAGGCGCTTCCATGAGATTAGGCGCGTGGCCTTGCGCTGTTGAGTCGAACTCTTTTGCTCACGAAGCTTATGGGCAGAAAGAAATTTCGGAAAGACACCGCCATCGCTACGAATTCAATAATGAGTATAAGAAAAAATTAACGGATAAAGGATTACGCATAACAGGAATTTCGCCGGATGGCAGCCTGGCGGAAATTGTGGAAATAAAAGATCATCCGTGGTTTTTAGGATGTCAATTCCATCCGGAATTCAAATCCAAACCGACAAAACCCCATCCACTGTTTAAAAAATTTATTGAAGCAGCGTCAAAGAATACTCGCGGGAAATCAGGCTGTTAACTTTTACGCGTATTCAATAAACATTTTCTTGCAAAACAGCGATTAATTTGCGTAGAAATATAAACCTTAATTATGAGCGCAAAAGAACAGCAAACAACAACAGCTTTCGAAAGAATATTTCATCCGCGAAGGATGGCGATTGTCGGCGTTTCCGCTGAAGGTGGTGCGCACGGTTTTGGCATCGGCATGTTCACTAGTTTAAAAGCAATGAATTTTTCAGGAGAAATATTTCCGGTTAATCCCAAAGGCGGTGAATTTGCCGGTGTGACTTTTTACAAAAAAATTGAAGATATTCCGGGCAAAATTGATTTTGCTATTATTGCCGTGTCCGCCAAAGACGTGCCGGAAGCGCTGGAGGCGTGCAGGAAAAAAGGAGCGGCGGGCGCGGAAATTCTTTCCGCCGGCTTCAGCGAACTGGGCACGGAAGATGGCAAAATCCTGGAAAATAAAATACGGGAAGTCGCGGCAAAAGGCATTCGTGTTGTAGGGCCGAATTGTTTTGGCATTTACTGTCCCCGCAGCGGACTGACGCTGCTTCCGGGGCCTGATCTTTCGCGTCAGAGTGGCCCCGTGGCTTTTCTTTCGCAAAGCGGCGGCATGGCCATCGATTTGGCGCATAAAGGAAAATGGATGGGTCTGAAATTCAGCAAAGTTGTAAGTTTTGGAAACGGCGCTGATCTTCGGGAAGTGGACCTCCTTAACTACCTTGCCGATGATGTGGAAACTGGCGTTGTCGGCATGTATGCGGAGGGCATTAAAGACGGTGACGCTTTTTTTNNAGGCGATTAAAAAAACAACAGATAAAAAACCTGTTGTTGTCTGCAAGGGAGGGCTTTCCGCCGCGGGGCAAAGAATGGTGGTGAGCCACACAGCTTCGATGGGCGGCAGCCGCCTTATCTGGCGGTCGGTGTTAAGGCAGGTTAACGCGATTCAGGTTCAGGATCTGGAAGAATTGGCCGAAGCGTGCCTGGCTTTTTGTTTTCTCCCTAAAAAAGTTTTTAAGCGTTTATCCATTGTTGGCGGCGGCGGCGCGCTTGGTGTTACCGCTTGCGATGCGGCGGAAAATTTCGGAATGGAAGTTCCGCCGCTTACAAAAAATATAAGAGAGAGCGTCGAAAATTTATTGCCGAAACCCGGCTCCAGTGGAACAAACCCAATAGATGTGGCCAATCCTTTTGTCAAGCCGAAAATATTAAAGGAAGTGCTGCAAGCGGCCGCTCTCGATGAGCAAATAGATCTGCAAATAATAATTTCCCTTCTGTATCATTATAAAACAATGGCGCGCATGATGGGTAAACCAGTGGCGCAGGTCGCGCCTTATCGGGAACTGGCCGAGGCCATTAGCGATGTGGTGAAAGAAACTAAAAAACCGGTTGTTGTTGTTCTGGCTAATCCCAAAAGGGGAGTGGATGATCTGGATATTGTCGAGATGCTGGCTTTGGCACGGCAGGAATTTATTTCCCGCGGCCTTCCGGTTTTTGATGAACTGCATGATGCGATTCGCGCTTTGGGGCATGTGAATACTTATTGGACAAAAAGGAACAGGCATGAATAGAACTTCGGCGGCAAAAATTATTGAAAATGCCTTGCGCGAAAATCGACGCTCATTATCTGAATATGAGGCCAAGCTGGTTTTATCTTCTTATAATTTTCCCGTGGTTCGCGAAATTCTCGTTGAACACAGAGATGAAGTGCAAGAAGCGGCAAAGCAGATAGGATATCCTCTGGTTGTCAAGGGATGCTCTCATGAGATAGCCCATAAAACAGAGAAAGGGCTGATTCGCATTGATATTCGTAACAATATCGAAGCTTTGGAAGCTTTTGATGAAATCAATAAAAAACTTGAGGGCTATCAAGGAGCTGTTTTGCTGCAGGAAATGGTTCAAGGTCGACGCGAACTTGTCATGGGTTTAACGCGCGATGATCAATTTGGTCCCTGTGTGATGTTTGGACTGGGAGGAATTTTTACTGAAGTCCTAAAAGATGTTTCTTTCCGTAGGGCGCCGCTTAAGGAAAGCGACGCGATGGAAATGATGCGTGATATTAAGGGAAATAAAATCATTGACGCGTTTCGCGGTACGGAAGCCGCGGATATAAAAACACTGGCCGGAATGCTCATAGAAATCGGTCGTATCGGTTTGGAATATGACCGAGTGCAGGAAATTGATATAAATCCGGTGATAGTTCGCCAAAGGAAACCAGTTGTTGTCGATGCTTTGATTGTTTTAGGATGAGCCCTGCAAATTACTGAACGCTTTGCCCGGCATGATCATTGTTGTTATTGGTAAGGGCAAAAAGGTGATAGCTTTTTTTTCCGTGAGCCTTGACGTAATACATCGCGGCATCGGCATTTTTCAATAGCACTTCCATGTCCTGAGCGTCATCAGGGTAAATCGCGATGCCGATGCTTATCGTGCACGATATCAAATGCTCGTTGCAGACAAAAGGCTGTTCAAAAGATTCCAAGACTATTTTTGCCACTTCTACCGCGTCTTCGGCCTGGTCTATTGCCGGGAGAAGGATAATAAATTCGTCACCGCCGAGGCGGGAAATAGTATCATTCTGGCGCAGGCGCCCACTTAGGCGAAGCGCGATTTCCTTGAGCAATTCATCGCCGACCATATGCCCCAGAGAATCATTGACGGCTTTAAAATTATCAAGATCGAGCATCATCATCGCCAGTTTCTGTTCGGTTCTTTTGGTCTGAGCCGTGGCCATTTTTAAACGGTCCATCATGAGCATCCGGTTAGGCAGTCCGGTGAGCAAATCATGTGTGGCTATATAATTTAATTTTTCTTCTGAGCGTTTACGTTCCGTTATATCATGGCCGACGCCGCGGAAACCAATGATTCTGTCATCGTGATCCTTTTTGGGAAAAATAGAAAGCTCGAAAAAATTTACTGTTCCGTTTGGGAGGACAAATTCATATGGAAAGTTTTTTATGGGTTCTCCCGTTTCGTAAACATCGCGAAATACTTTGATGATATCATTTGGCTGATCTTTATTGATAAGTGATTTATAGTTGAGACCGATTAATCTTTCTTTTGGTTCGCCGACGCTGCGCACAATTGCATCGTTGATAAAAACCAGATTGCCTTCAAGATCAAATTCAAAGTACCATTCATCAACTTCATTAACGATAGCCCGATACTTTTCTTCCGATTGACGGATTGCCTCGTCCATTTTCCGGCGTTCAGTGATCTCATGCCCGACTGCCCGAAATCCGAAGACATTGTTTTCGCTGTCGAGTTTGGGGAAGATAGAAATTTCCGTGTAAGCTATTTCTCCATCCGGCCAAACGAATTTATAAGGATGATTTTTAATCGGCGTCAACGTCTGATGAACCTGATTGAACAGCCTGTAGATATCGTCTGCTTGCTCCTTTCTCATGAAAGCTTTATAGTTCGTGCCGTCCAGTATTTTTTCAGAATATCTCATGGCGCGCACAATAGAGTCATTGAAAAAAAGAAGATTTCCGGCCAGATCAGTTTCCAGGTACCATTCATCCATCTCTTCGATAATTGTCCGATACCTTTCTTCGGACTGTCGTATCGTTTCTTCCATCTGCCTGCGTTTAGTTACGTCCCGGCTGATTCCTCTGAATCCGGCAGGTTTTCCCGCTGAATCTCTTATGAGAGATACAGAAATTTCACTAAATAATTTCGCCCCGTCTTTTCTGAATATTTCCGTATTCAGTAACTGAACGGAAATGCCCATTTTGTACATTTTGATGAATTCTTGGCGCATTTTATCGGCTACTTTTTCATCCTGGATATGGCGGTAATTTAGTTTGAGAAATTCTTCCTTGGAATACCCGATTTTTTCGCATTCCGCCCTGTTAACGAACGTGAAATTGCCATCCAGGTCTGTTTCAAAATATCCGTCCTGAATTTCTTCCAGAATGTTTATGTATTTCAGTTCCGAGTGAGTGAGCCTCTCTTCTATTTGCTTTTGCTCTGTTATGTCACGGGCAATTCCTTTAAAGCCGATAATTTTCCCAAACTTGTCATAAAGAGGAGCTATTGAATTTACGACATCAATGCGGGTTCCATCTTTGCAAATGTTAGTTAACAAATGGTATTTGACTATCTGGCCTTTTTGATAAACATCGCCCCATATTTTATAAGCTTCCTCTACTTGCTCTTCGGCCAAAATAACTTTAAAATTCATGCCTATTATATCATCCGGTGAATATCCCAAGACCTTACAAATCGCATCATTGACGAAAGTATAATTGCCTTTTAGGTCCAGCTCGTAATAACCTTCTTCAATTTCTTCTAAAACAGTTCGATATCTTTTCTCGGATATGCCTAATTCCTCTTCCGTTTTTTTGTGCTCGGTGATATCCATGAAGCTGCCTAGCGCGGCACGCTTTTTGTTGTGTGTAATAGGGCTAATTGTTTCCAGAATCCACATTAAAGAACCATCTCTACGGATATACCTGTATTCATAGTTTTCCTGTGATTCCCCTTTAAGATTTTTAATGGCCTTTTCTCTGACCATTGCTCTATCATCAGGATGAACCCGCTCCAGGGAATCTTTGCCGATGAGGTCGGGATCTGAATAACCGGTGAGTTTTTTATACAGAGGGCTGATGTAAACAAATTTAGAGTTTTGAACGATATAAATGCCGACACCTATATTGGAGGTGATATTTTCAGTAAGTTCAAATGAAAAAACCTGCTGTGAAGATTTTTTTTTGGTCTTTTGTTCTGGCATTCCACAAATTCCTAAACTGTTTAATATTTAAACTGGTACAAAATATTAAATTTGTCCAAATCAACTATTTGATTGCGCGCTAAATCGCCTTCATAAGAATCGGACAAAATAAATATACGAAAAATGCAAATTAGTTTAATTATTTACATGAAGAAGAAAATAGTGTCAAGGAAATTGCATTTTTATGACAGTGATGAAATGAGCCCTGATATTTAGTAATTTGGCTTAAAATTAGCAGCTTGAACTACTTAACAGCTTGTTAATATTGATATATTACAGAGAAAAACGCGACTTTATCAAACCGACGATAGCCTCGATTGGTTCGCTGAAAAGCGATTCCAGTGGGATATCTTCCAGGTAGCGGTCATTCCACTGGAGGTTGTATTCATCAATAAGATTACGGATATCATTGTAGCGATACCCCAGAGACGCTATTTTATCAGGGAGTTTTAAGCTTTCATTAAACTGAACATGAATTAACAGCAAATTACTTACAGTAGTTTTTTCTCCGCGCAGAGGAATGATTATGATAGAGGCGTTGTCTGTTTTGCCGCGTCCCAGATAAACATGGCCGGTGCTGACGATAGTTCTTTTTACGCCCATCAGCGCCGTAGGATTATCGGCGCGCGATTTCATTTTGGTGGCCATACCGCCTTTGGCACAAACAGCAATAGTGGAATTATCCGCCGGATTACCCTGCTCATCAAGATGATTGACTTCGTAAAGGGTGTGTCCCTTTATTTTTTCGATAGCGGGCTGAATGCGGCTGATGGTCATGATTTCTCGATAGGGTAAATTCTTCATCGTAAATTTGATGTTTTTCAGCAGATCGAAAATAATTCCTTCAATTTCTTTTTCCTTTCTGCTGGTGCCCACGGTAACCGTTTTAGCCTGATGGCGTATCGCATCGATCGGGCGGGTAAGCTCATCGATGGCCGCCCCCAGCGTTGCGTCCAGCAGTTCATAGGGGGAAAATATTTCTTTTTCGCCTGGAAAGTCCTGATTAATTTCCTGAAGCGGAAGTTTTCCCGCCGCGTATTTTAAAAGAAGAGTCAGATCAGCAATCGTTTTGCTCATTAGCCCCCCAAACGCGCCGTTTTGACGGCGAGAATTGAAAAGCAAATAGAAATCGTTGATGACACCGCGCAGCGAAATATCGGAGAGCGTTTCAAAAAGAGATAACTTATTTTGCGCCCTTTGCGCCAATTCCCGCGTCAGACGGCCACGGAATTCACGAAAAGCCTGCGCTTCTTCATCAATGGCGCGCGCCGCGTAATAGCCCCACAAATGACCGGCCATGGTGTTCAGAATAACCGGGAGCGGTGAAGGAGCTGCAGGTATATAAATAACGGAGTCGGCAATTTTATCAAAATGATGATCGCTTTCATCGGCAAAAACAATGACGGACGCTTTATGCGCTTTAAAAATCGCCACATCTTTGGCGATATCTTCTATGACATTCTGGGGGTTTCCGGAAACGCAGGCCAGAATGAGGGGTTCCGCCGACAAATCGATATGTTTTTTGTTTTCCACGATATCGGAAGAAATCGTTTTGTAGCAAAGTTCGCTTAATTTAATACGGATTTCGTCAGCGGCGATTTTGTTCGGGCCGCTGCCCACCACGGCCCAGTATTTTTTACTGATGGCTTTTTTTACCGACTTGGCAATAGCGTCGCGGGTGGCAAAAAGTTGGTCCATCAGACGCGGTGCGGATTCAAGATTACGCAGTTCGGTGACAATATTGTCATCGGTTCTTGTTTTCAGAAGCTGGGCGAAAAAAAGCGCCAAAACCTGCCCCGCGACAATCTGGGCATAAAAAGCTTTGGTTGAAGCGACGGACATTTCGATATCGCGTCCGTCACTGGTATAAAATACGCCGTGTGCTTTGGCGGTAATGTCCGATTGCCGGCGGTTGACGATGGCAATGATACGCGCGCCGCGTTCTTGGGCCATGGCTACTGTTCGGTTGGTGTCGGTAGTGGTTCCTGATTGCGTTATCGGGATAATAAGCGTGTCGGACAGATCGTCCCTCAGCCCGAATCCGCTTAGTTCCGAAGCAACGCAGGCAGAGATGTTTAAGAATGCGCCCTCAAGATAATGCTTAAGAGCGTCAGCCACGGACTTTCCCGCCACGGCAGCAGTTCCATGGCCGATAATAACAATGTTTTTAATCGCGCCGTTTTTTAAGCCCAAGCGAACATCTAAGGGTATTATATCCGTGCCCAGGTTAAAAGTGACCTTTGCGCTATTTTTGCCGCCCGGAGAAATACGGTATTTTCCACGCAGAGTCCTTTTAATGGACAGTGAGGATTCGGAAATTTCTTTTAAGAAATAATGCGGATAGCTGCCGCGATCTATATCCCGCGTGGTAATCTCCGCTTCCTGTAGGGCCTCGTTTTTCAACTCAACAGGTGTTCCATCATAGAAACTGGCGCTGACGCCTTCGATGCCGCCGCTGTTTTGATCCAGTATAAATATTTGACCACCGCCTCTTTCGCCGTTCATATTAAGGAAGCGGGGCGTTACTTCCACCAGGCCGTAAAGTTCAGAAGAAAACATGTATTGGCCGGCGCCGATCCCCACGTAAATGGACTGGCCGCTCCCTTTAAGCGCTAAAAACATTTTTCCTGGTTCCAGATTGCTGGTCATGGCGATAGCATGTGATCCTTCAAAATCATTAACGGCCAGTAAAAACGCGTCCGGCAGATTTTTTCCTGCTTTCAAATATTTTTCTATCTGCGGGGGTATTATTTTCGTATCGGTTGTGACCTGTGGGGCGATTAGTCCTCCTTGCTCTTCCAGAGATTGTTTTAGCGCCGTATAGTTATCGATATCTCCGTTGAGGACCACGTTGATTTGCGCCTGAGCGCCAGGATATAACGGATAAGCGCAAGGCGAGGAATAGCCCGGATAATAATTGTTTAGCGGGTGACAGTTTTCTTCAGTTATTGCGCCGACGGAGGCCCAGCGGGTGTGCGTCAGAGCAGTTTCGCAATATGTTTCGGCACCGGCATAAATTTGTAGAAGTTTATCATGCTCAATAAAGTTTCTCAGCTCGGCGACATTGCGCCCCAGTTCACCAACAATAGAGAAGGTTTTATAAGTAAATGTGATGCTGAAATTATTTGACGAAGAATCCTGATCCGGTGAAATGGAAATGGAAGAATTAATAAGATCGTTTTTTTGTGTCCGCCTCTGATAATCTTCAAATAAATTATTTTCTTTGATTTTATCGATTATATCAAGCGCTTGCTTTTTATGTTTTATGGAAAAAGTAAGTTGAATCCCCGCCGAATCACGTCCCCGTACTTCCAGACGGTCCAAAGCGTTTAACAGCAAGTTTAGCTTGCGGTATTTTTTAAAGGCGGCCGGATTGATGTCGGCATTGTTTTTAGCGCCGGCGAGAATCATCACTTTTTGCAGATTGGCGAGAATATCTTTTTCCAGCGCCCAGCAGATGTCTTTTAACAGCAGAATACAGCTGTTGACTATTTCCAGCTGGGATGAGTCAATAAGAAGCGGTTGCTCTTCCAGCCATTTTTCTTCTTCCGTGATAAATTGTTTTATCTCTTTAACGACACTATGCAAATTATCAACACGATCTGTTTGGTAAAAAAGAAACTCCTGCATATCTTCGCGCTTAAGTTCCGTTACTACCCTATTCAGAGCGGAAACACTTTCTGTGTCATTTAAATAATAATCTTCCTTTTTTTTCGCTGTTTTGATTTTGTTCCACAGCGCCGCAATGTCAAGATCGGCATTGGCTTTGGCATCTTTTTGCGGGCGGCAGGTCATTAAGCCGGCAAAACCGCAATTTATCTGATTGGAAAGAATCGGAAAAAAAACAATGGCCGGCGCGCTGACATTTTCCGGCCGAACGCCTATATAGACACGGCAACGCAAAACGAAAGACAAATATTTGTTCAAAATATAAAATAGTTTTTTATGAGTCATAAATTCATTTTTTATTGATGATTTACGGGTTATCGCAATACACGTTATTTCCCAAAAAAACAAATCATTTTCTGTGTAACGATATCTGACATTAGTCGTAAATCCTTCGCGCGCACGTCATAAACATGCACGACATTTCCGAAGCGCGTGTCATCCGGCATCAAATGCTCCAGGATGTTTGGTTGTTTTTTCATCCATGCGGTATTGAAAATAACGTCATCTTTTTCGGGATAAATGGCCATATAAAAAATATCCATTTCCACCATATCCTGAAAAAAATGTGTGCCAAAAGACAAATCGGGTATCAGAGAGCCGTCAAAATAAGCTATCTCGCCGATTGCCGTGATATTGTTGATTTCGGAAAAGGTAACAGGAACGCCCATTGCCGGCGTGGTGGTTCCCCATCGCCCCGGCCCCAGCAGAATTGTCGGCATTTTATCGCGCTTTCCGATCTGTCTGTTCAATTTGCCCGTAAGCCTGGCTACTTCGTGTTTTTCAGAAATATTTAATTTCGCGTATTCCTGAGGATCAATATAGACAATGCGGGATATAGCCTGGTAGACGCTGCCGCCCATGAAGTTGGCTTCCTGCTGCAATAGAATTTTAGACTTATTAATTTTTTCCGGAAGCTCTACACGGCTGTAATGTCCTTTGGTTTGGAACGGACGGCACTGCAGAAGATTGATTTGAGGTTTTCCGCTGATGCTGAAATTCACCGTGAATTCAATATCCACCGGATAGCGATATACCTGCTCCAGCTTTTTGAGCATATTCTCCATTGTCTTGGCAAAGTCGGTATTTTCGAGCAGATGGTCAAAAGTTACTATCCATGAATCTTTTGCCTTTCTTCCCAGTGACTGCATGTATTCAGAGGCGGCGATGTCCCGCGTGGCGATCAAATCCAGATATGGCTCGATGGAATCGGTGATTAATTCCTCTGCCGGAACTGTTTGGAATGCATTGTCCTTAAGATTCAGAATATCCACTTCATTTTGAGAGAACCTCTTAATGTCCTCCTGCTTGGAGTAAGGTTTGGTAAGCGGCGCGTCCAGTGCGACGATGCGGGGGTAATCATTCTCCACGCGATTGACCGCTCTGGTGCCCAAGCCGAAGACAATGCGCAGCATTCCCGCTTTTGGATCCATATCTTTCTGCCAGACAAAGGTGTTGTAAGACAATCCCACACCCGCCAAACTGGGAAAGAAATAGGCGCCTCGATGCGAACCGGAAACACGCTGCACCAGAAGAGCCATTTGCTCATCGAGCTTGGCCATACCGCGCTGCAACCGGTAGGTCAGCGCGTCTTCATTCATCGTGGAGGCAAAAATTTTGCGCACGGCTTCTTCAAAGTTGCGATAGCGTTCTTCGGGAGTTCCCTGATTGGGGCAGAAATAACTTTCATATTTGCCGGCAAAGGCATTGCCGAAAGCGTCTTCCAGCAAAGAACTGGAGCGGACAATAATCGGCGATTGTCCGAAGTACTCCAGCATGAGCTGAAACTGTTCCTTGACTTCGTCGGGGAAAACGCCGTGGAGCATTTTGTTTTTAAGTTCTTTGGCTACTTCAAAATAGCCTTCATCGCTTTTTTGCGCCATCAGCAGTTTCCACCAGCCGTTTTGCACCATATAGGAATAGAAAATATCCGAGCCGATATAAAAAGAATCATGCAATTCCAGGTCAGAATTCCAATCATAACTTGGATCTTTCAGAAGAATATTGCGCGCCAAAAGCATTCCCACGGATTTTCCGCCAATGAAGCCGGTGCCGATAAGCCTTTTTTTGATTTCCACCAGATCTTTCAGGGAAAAATATTCTTTGACCAAAGACAGCATTCTTTTTTCCCGCCCGATTAATACGCGAGAAAGGGTTTCCACCATTTCCTGTTTTTCCTTATCAGTATCCGGTTTTTCCAGGATGTCGTTAGCCTGAAGAAAAATGCGGTCCCAATAATCGAGGTTGCGCACGCTGCTCGTGGTGTTTTTATCCACCATGTAGGATAAAACGCTTGCTGTGTCGGCGCTGCTTAAGATGGGGACGAATTTATCGCCTTCCATAATGTGCGGCAAAAACATTGTCGGGGTGTAACGCTTCCACGCCTTGAGCGGATGAACACAGATTTGTTCGTTGTGGCTGTAGACGTCCAACAGTACCTGAGTTGTTTCCCTGATCCGCGCCACGGTTTTGAATGAATGGCTGCTGCGCAGAATGGCAAAATAGGCGACTGTGTTTAATTCAAAAAGGTAGGGACAGGTGATTACAAAAAAATTGCCGATCATCAAATCAGTGGCCCAGGCCATAAGCAGATCAGACAGGCAATCAAAAACATAAAACACGTCACGTCCTTCCTCGCGTATTATATTGTGAACTTCCGTGGAAAAAGACTCAAAACCATTATTGGCGTTGAGGTTATAAACTTGGATTTGGTTATTCGGCTCCAGCACCGGAGGATGATTGGCAAAGCGCATATAAACAAGCCGATGATTATTTTTTAGGGTGGCCTCGACGTAGGGAGCAACAAATTTTTTGTAGTCTTCAATATCATCAACCTGCAGGACAACATTATCACCCATCTGCAGGTAATTAAGAATTTCGTCAAGGCCGTTCATGCCAGTGCTGACGCGCGCGAACTGTGTCATAATCTTTTTGCCCTCATCAAAAATTTATGGAACAAATTTGTACTTTTAAAAACTAAACGATTAATTGCCTTCTGTGATTCTTAAAAATTATTTTATAATAAAATTAAATATTATCAATATATTACAAAAATAAATTCTATTCAATCATATCAAGCCATCATATTTATGAAAAATATAAAGACCACTATTCATAATTCTATCAATTTTTGTGCCATAAATGTTTCTTTATCCTTACCGAATTTCTAGCCAATTAATTTTAGTTTGTACATATGTATTTGAGCACATTTTAGGACGCCATATTTCATATTGATACAATATTGTTGCGGTTCAAGCAAAACAGTTTATTGCTATTATCAAAATAAAATCAAATACTTATTCAACTTAAATGAACATGGCATTGTCCTTGCTCATATCTAAAGCGATACAAAAAAAAATTTGGAGGTAATTGTCATGAATTCAGGAGATACAGCGTGGGTTTTAACCGCCACCGCGTTGGTTTTGTTGATGACCATACCGGGACTGGCTTTTTTTTACGGGGGATTGGTAAGGCGAAAAAACGTCCTATCTATTCTGATGCAATGCTTTGTCATCGTCTGCGTCATAAGTTTGCAGTGGGTATTGTTTGGATATTCACTGGCCTTTGGTCCTTCGTTCCATGGGATTATCGGGAATCTGGATTGGATGGGGCTTGCCGGAGTCGGCGCCGCTCCCAGTGCTGATTATGGCACAACCATTCCTCATTACGCCTTTATGAGCTTCCAGGCGATGTTTGCCATTATCACACCGGCGCTTATGATCGGCGCTTTCGCGGAACGAATGAAGTTTTCCGCCTTTTTGGTGTTCATTATTTTGTGGTCAACATTTGTTTATGATCCGCTCGCGCACTGGGTCTGGAATAAAGACGGTTGGCTGCTAGCGATGGGCGCTTTAGATTTTGCCGGAGGCATTGTTGTGCATGTCAGTTCAGGAATTTCCGCTTTGGTACTGGCAATACTTTTAGGCAAACGAATTGGTTATAATCATAAGCCGATCCGTCCGCATAACCTTCCCTTTACCGTTTTGGGCGGAGCGCTTTTGTGGTTCGGCTGGTTCGGATTTAACGCGGGCAGCTCGCTTGCGGCGGACGGCCTGGCGGCACAGGCCATGGTGGCCACTCAAGTCGCGACTGCGGCGGCGGCGCTTACCTGGATGCTCGTGGAATGGTGGCACAACGGGTCGCCCACTGTTTTGGGCGCGGTGACCGGCGCGATCGGCGGTTTGGTCGCAATCACTCCAGCTTGCGGATTCGTCAGCCCCATCAGCGCTATTGTAATCGGCGCCATGGCCGGTGGTTTGTGCTATCTCGCGGTGGCGGTCATTAAGGGAAAACTGGGATACGACGATTCTCTGGACGCTTTCGGTGTGCATGGAATTGGCGGTATCTTCGGCACCATCGCGGTCGGAATCTTCGCACAAGAAGCTTTCGGCGGTAAAACCGGTCTTTTATTCGGCAATTTTCAACAGCTTCTCGTTCAGGGTTTGCTGGTGCTCGTTGCCATGGCCTTCGCCGCCGCGATGACCTTTATTCTCTACAAAATCGTTGACGCCATTATCGGCATGAGAGTTGAAGAAGAAAATGAACTCGTCGGGCTGGATTTAACTCAACAAAGCGAAGCAGCTTACACTGTGATTGAATAGGAGGATATCATGAAATTAATAATCGCTATTATTCAGCCTCATAAACTTGAGGCGGTGAAAAGAGAACTTGAAGCTGTGGATGTAAATTTAATGACCGTCACGAATGTGTTGGGTCAGGGGCGTCAAAAAGGCATCACCGAAATTTACCGCGGAGCCAAAGAAGCGGGTGGTCTCATAAATAAAGTGAGATTGGATATTGCAGTCAATGAAAGTTTTGTTGAACCGGCGATCACGGCCATCAACAAAGGCGCGCGCACGGGAAGCCTTGGTGACGGAAAAATATTTGTTATTGATTTACAGGAATGCATCCGTATCAGCAGCGGTGAAAGAGGCGGCACGGCCATCGGCTGAAGGTACGGCCATCTGATAAATTCATTGTAAATTAAATATTTGACCAAGCGCTTTTTCAGCATTGCGCTTTTAACAGGGAAGAAGTGTTTAAAGTTTATTAATTAGAAAAAAAAGGAGAAAATAATGAAAAAACTAGTAATAACATCTCTGTTGGTAGTGTTGAGCGTATCTATATCGATGTTTGCTTGGGCGGCCGATGAGCCTCAGGCAATTGAAGAAGCGCAAGAAGAAAAAATAAGCGGGGAAATTGCCGCGAGTATTCTTTCAGCATATATTTGGAGAGGCCAGGAGTTGACGCGCCATAGTGTTGTGCTTCAGCCTTCAATAATGGTGAGTTACAGGGGCTTTGCCGCCAGTCTTTGGGGTAATCTGGATACTAAACCTTACGCGGTTGATGGCCATAAAAACTCTTCAAATTTTACGGAAACGGATGTTACCCTTTCTTATTCCCGCGCATTTGGCATCTTGCAGGCGGGAGTCGGTTATATTTATTATGGCCTGTCCGGTTCAGCCGCGGGCGGTGAAGACCTGCTCGATTCTCAGGAATTATTTGTCAGTTTGGGGCTCGATACACTTTTGTCTCCGACTCTCACCGTTTACAAGGAAATAGATCATTATCATCAGTGGTACGCGACGCTGGGTATATCTCATACTTTTTCCTTGCATGAAAAGATTGGTTTAAAATTGGCGGCAAATGTAAGTTATTTAAAAAGCGAAGACGCGACAACTTATCCGAAGTTTGACAAAAACTCGGCGGCCACTGATAAAAAGTTTAATAATTTTCACGATGGCGTGTTTTCTGTTTCGCTGCCCGTTGCCGTTATCAAAACGCTGACCATTACGCCAACATTGTCTTATGTCTTTCCTCTTTCTGATGACGCGAAATACGAGATGAGAGGGCGTGGCCTGAAAGGCACAGCAAATCCTTCGGACAGGGATAGCTCATATTTCTATGGGGGGATTGTTTTGAGCTACACATTTTAAAAAATACTTTATAAATATTTTGGGCAGTGGCAATTTTTTAAAAATTGCCACTGCTTTTTGTGTAACGGCTCTGTTAAATTTTTAATAAATAATGTTTGAGTAAGCCCTTAACAATATAGAATATCAAATAAAGGAAAAGAAATAATATGCGCGCCCATTACTTACAGCATGTTCCTTTTGAGGGTATCGGTAGCATTGAGTCGTGGCTGAAGATAAACGGATATGAAATAACAAATACCAGGCTGTTTGAAGTGGCAGAGTTTCCTTCTCTGAAAGATATTGACCTTCTTGTCATTATGGGCGGCCCGATGAGCGTAAATGACGAAGATAAATATCCTTGGCTTGTTCACGAAAAAAAATTTATATATGAGGCAATCAAATCCGGTAAAGCTGTTTTGGGTATTTGTCTCGGCGCCCAATTGATTGCCAGTGTAATGGGGGCGAGAGTTTATAAAAACCCCGTGAAGGAGATCGGCTGGTTTCCCGTTTGCAGAATTCCGGTAAACGATAAATCTGTTTTTTGTTTTCCTGAATCACTGAAAGTATTTCACTGGCATGGAGAAACATTTGACTTGCCGGTAGGCGCAACGCGCCTGGCGGCAAGTGCCGCGTGCAAAAATCAGGGATTTCAACTGGGCAAAAAGGTAATCGCACTGCAGTTTCATCTTGAGACGACACCTGAATCAGCGTGGTCGATTGTTCATAACTGCCGCGAAGAATTAGTTCCGTCAGCATATATACAAACGGACGATGAGATACTCTCAGCTGGACCGGAGACTTACAAATTAATAAATCACTTTATGGATAATATTCTTTTTTTTCTATCAGGATTTAAATAATAAAAACTTGATAAAATTTGAAGTTATTCGTCAAATCGTAATAAGTTCTCAATATCTTTATCAAAAACATCTTTAACCTTAATTAATCTTTTTATAAAATTTCATTATTTATTGATTTTTACGGCAATCAAATTTGTTTTTAAGATAAATTTGTCTAATTAATAAAGATTTCAAATACTTAAATAACAAAAGATGGTCTTGCATCTTTAAATATTTACAAAATTGTTTATATTTTGGTTTGTTCTTTGCTATATCTTATTCAAATTGATAAATATTAGTTGCTATTAGAACAAATTTGTAACAAAATATTTATGTATAAAGGCCTTGGCTTTTTATGGCAAAAATTTCAAAACAAACTTCCATCGAAACAGAAAGCAACCTGAACGCGCATAGCTATGATGAGCTTGCCGCGCTCTATTCTATTTCTCTGATTTTAGCGAGCCCGGCGGATTTACGCGATCAGCTTGAGCAGGTGCTCAAAGAAATGAATCTGCGATTAGGCATGCAACGCGGAATGATATCTCTTGTGGATCGTCAAAAAAAAGAAGTCTGGCTGGATGTTGCTCACGATGTAAATATTAACGGACTGGAAGTAATTTATAAATCCGGAGAAGGCATTACCGGAAAGGTGGCGGAAACGGGCCGCCCGATGGCGGTGGCCAATCTGGGGCAGGAAACACATTTTTTAGACCGTACCGGTGCGAGAAAGCACTTAAACCGTTCGGAACTTGCTTTTTTATGCGTGCCCATCATTTATGATCATCAGGTTGTCGGGGTTCTATCGGCGGACAAGGTAGCCGTAGAGGTACAAAATCTGGATAAGGAACTGGCGTTACTGTCTTCTGTCGCTGAACTGATGGCTAAGCCTGTTCATGTGCGCGTGTTGGAGGAGGAAAACAGGCGCCTGCGTAAAATTGTCGGTCAGAACCGCACACCATCCATGGATATAATCGGTCATTCCAAGGTTATGCAGGAAGTGTTCGGTTTGGTTGCCCAGGTAGCTGATTCCAACACGACAGTTCTGATAACCGGCGAGACGGGAACAGGAAAAGAACTGATTGCCCGGGCGATACACAATAACTCTTCACGCCGGGAATCTCCTTTAATACAAGTAAATTGCGCGGCTATTCCGGATACACTGATAGAAAGCGAATTATTCGGCCATGAAAAAGGAGCGTTTACCGGCGCGCTACATCAAAGAAGAGGCCGCTTTGAAGAAGCACATGGCGGCACTATTTTTCTGGATGAGGTAGGCGAGCTTTCCGCCGCTGCGCAGGTAAAGCTTTTGCGAATTTTACAGGAAAAGCATTTTCAGCCGCTGGGTTCGTCGCGTGTGGTCAGTGTTAATGTTCGTGTTATCGCGGCCACTAACCGTAATCTGGAGCAGGATATTTTAAGCGGCCGTTTCCGCGCTGATTTGTTTTACAGATTAAATGTTTTCCCCATTTATCTGCCTCCCCTGCGCGATAGAGGCAGTGACATAATTTTGTTGGCTGATCATTTTGTTTTGAAATACGGCCAGGAGATGAAAAAAGGAGTAAAGAGAATTTCCACTCCAGCCGTTGAGTCTTTTCTTTCTTACACCTGGCCGGGTAATGTGCGGGAACTGGAAAACTGCATTGAGCGGGCAGTCTTGCTGACCAAGGCGGACACAATAGATTGCGCTCATTTGCCGCCATCAGTGCAAATACGGGAAGGAGAGTTGGCTAAAAAAGAACGAAGTAAGCTCTCTTTTGTTGTTGAAGCTCAGGAAAGAACGTTGATCATTGATGCCCTGGAAGAAACGGGGGGAAATCAGACCAAAGCAGCAAAACTTTTGGGAACCACCAAGAGGGTCATTCAATATAAGATATCCAAAATGGGTATCAACGTAAAATTATTTCGGAAAAAGAAACAGGAATCATCGTAATTGTTTTAAGAACATAAAAAGCCCTAATAACAGTACAAAAATGTTACAAAAAATAAGAATAGTCCAAAATTGTTCTATTTAATACAGCGACAAATATTTCTGGAACGCTTAAGGACTTAAAAACATAATAGAAACAAAAATGTATCATCAAAATGAACACTGGCACGGCTTTAGCAACTGAATCAGTGTATTTTGTGTAGCAAAGTTTTAGGAGAAAACAACTAATGTGCCGATTGTTTGCGATAACATCCAATGAACCGCTTTCACCGATGATGGCTATCCGTGCTATCGATGTTATGAAAGAGGGGCATGATGGCTCAGGCGTAGGCCTTTTTCTTACCGATCTGGGCGGGGAGTTTGAAAAGTTTAAAAACGAGCCGATTCTTTCCGGAATATTTTCCAACGAAGGAATTAAGACGCTCGACCGCTTTATGATTGATCAGGATTTTATGGTTAAATACAAGCTTTCTATTAAACCGGCCAAAAATCCACCGCCCGGAACTCCTAAAAGAGACAACTACGTCATCCGCGTTTACGAATATCCGGCGGATTGGGAAGGACTAGCTCAAGAAGAAATTAACTTTCGGCTGATGATGATTCAAATGCAGCTGCGCCAGATGGGGGAAAAAGACGAATCGATGTTGATCTTCAGTTTCTGGCCGGACGTGATCATGATTAAAGAAGTTGGTGATCCATTGGCGGTAGCCGAGTATCTCGGTTTAGACCGCAAAGAAATAGTGGCGCGCACCATTCTAAGCCAGGGCAGGCAAAACACGAATTACGTGATTAACATTTACGCCTGTCACCCTTTCTTTATTCAGGGTATCTCCACGATGACCAACGGTGAAAATACCGCGTTTGTCCCCATACGCGAATTTCTTTCTTCGCGTAATTTTCCCGGTTACGTCGGATACCAATCAGATTCCGAGGTGTTCACGCACATCCTGCATTATATGCGCAATCAGCTGGGGTTGGGAATGGAAATGTATAAGCATATTATCACGCCGCTTAAGGATGACGAACTGGAACGCCATCCGAACGGGCTGTGGCTGAAAAAATTAAAGCAAAGCTGCCGTCCTCTGATTATCGACGGTCCTAACTGTGTTATCGGATGCCTGCCGGATAAATCCATGTTCATGGTGCAGGATTCCAAAAAACTGCGCCCCGGCATTGTGGGTGGGCGTCCCGGTATCTTCGCTTTTTCTTCGGAAATGTGCGGTTTGGACGCGGCTATTCCCGAGCGGGATATTAATCTGGATTTCCAACCCATGAAGTATGAAACAATTTNNTGAGCATCAAGGATTTGCCCTGGCAGATTCACTGGAGCAAGGATAAGTGCACCCTTTGCGGCAGTTGCACCTCTGTGTGTCCCGTGCGCGCGATTGAGCTGGGCGTGCATCGCAAACGCGTTTTGCAGGTTCCTATTGGACTGGAAGAAAAAGCACAAAATCTGTTTTCCGTGTATCACGGCATCGTTCAGCGCGCCGATCCGGCGCATGCCTGCGTTGGCTGCGGCATGTGTACAATGGTTTGCCCCAACGGCGCTATCCTTCCGATGCGCGGTGACGAAATTGACAAATTACGTTTTCATGTAAATCAGGGCGGTGAACCCAGACGCAGGGGCGGCCGCCGTAATTCCGCCGATAGTGTTTTGGATAAAATCAAGTTTGTCCGNNTTGTCCGTATTTCCATGTTGACTGACCCGGCACTCGACGCGGGGCGGCATGAGTTTGAACTGCGGACTCTTTTGGGCAGAGTGCTTCCTCCGGAAGAAATGCTCAAAGTGAGCAGAGAGGAAGGCTGGATGCCACCGGTGCGCGAAATTTACCCGCTGGTCATCGGTTCGATGTCTTTCGGCGCTCTATCCCCCAATATGTGGGAAGGA
>DHGA01000066.1:47758-50250 GCA_002402545.1 Syntrophaceae bacterium UBA4810 | reverse complement strand
TTTATCCGAGTGAAATATTTCTTCCAGCATCACGTAGATGGAGGCGGCGCCGGTGTTGCCTTTGTAGGCAAGATTGGTAAACCATCGCTCGTATGGAATTTTAAAATTGACTTCGGCCATCGCGTCGTGAATTTTATCGCGGAAAAATTCCGAGGAATAATGAGGCAGATACCAGTCGATTTCTTCCGGCTTTATTTTTCTTCTCTGCGCGGTGCGGGTGAGCGCCTCATTGACGGTCAGGCGCACCACGTGATCGCCCAATACCTCCGTATCCTGCTTGAGCGCCAGAAAATTTTTGTCTATCGCTTCCTGTAGGGAATCAAGTTCCCGCCAGCCGATCACTTTGCCTTCCGGTGTCTTTAAACCCCCGGCGTACATGCAGACATCCATCTGCCCGGCATAGGAGACATGCTCAATCCATTCCACGCGCAGGGAGTTTCTCCCCGCGTTTTTTTTGCCGGAGAAGAAAATCGCTCCGCCGGCGTCCGATAACATCCAGCGCAGAAAATCCGATTCAAAAGCCACCACCGGATGATTTTTAAAATCCGGATCGCCCGGCAGGTGCTCGAAAAAGTCAGACCGTATTAAAGATGAGGCAAGTTCCGAGGCGGTAGCCACGGCGTTTTCGCTCAAACCCAGCGCCACATTGGCCCAGGCCGCTTTAAAAGAGGTGACACCGGATAAGCAGATACCGGAAGTCGAGATGACTTCACACGGGCCTATGCCCAGTTCGCCCGCCACCATCAGGCCGTGTCCGGGCGCGATCACGTCGGCAATCGTCGTGCCGGAACAGAGACACTGGATGTCGTTTATTTTAAAATTTTCGTAGGGATTCAATCTCTTCACCGCTTCCGCGGCCAGGCCCGCGTTGGTGTAATTAAGTTTTCCCGTTTTGCGGTCAATGGCGTAATAGCGTTTTTGTATGCCGTTGTTTTTGAGCACCATATTTTTGATGCGCGATCGGTTGCCCTGAACCTTACCCAGTACATCTTCAATTTCATTGTTATCCACCGGTTCGTTGGGCAGGAAAGCGGCGATATCATTTACGTAAACTTCCACTAAATATTCTCCTTATGTTACTGCGGCCGGTGCGGCTTTTCATGCAGCCGTTTCATTAATTCGGCGTAGGTCTGATAAAACAATTTCTCCGGCATTTTGGTGGCTGTCACCGCGTTGGTAAAAGTGTAATAATCAAAATCGTCTATTATTATATCTTTTTTCATTATTTTGTAAAGAGGCGTTCCCGGCAGCGGCGTTAAAACGGAAATTACCGGCACTTCAATCTGGTGTGCCAGAATAAAATCCTCCAGCTTTTTAAAGTCATCTTCATCATCGCGCGGCGAAGCGATAAAATCGCCGATAATGACAATCCCCAGCGCATGCAGTATCTCGATAGCTTGGCTGATGACGCGCCCCTGATATTTTTTGTTATAAGAAGAGAGCCGCTCGTCGGATACGTCTTCAAAGCCCACAATCACAGCGTAAAGTCCGGCTTCTTTCCAGTTTTTCATCAGCTCGGGATATTTGACGATGGTATCGGCGCGCACGTCAGCAAAATATTTTTTGGCGATGCCGGCGCCCCTGATTCTATCGCAGAGCTCCTGTGAGTGGCGCGCGTTGCCGAAAGTGTTGGCGTCCACCAGGCGGATGAAGGAAGTGTCACCCAAAAGGCCGATATCGCGCACGACGGCGTCAGTGTCATAATTCAGGTATTTGCCGCCGGCCATGTTTGGTATCGCGCAGAAAGAGCATTTATGCGTGCAGCCGTAGGCGCTCAGCACAAAGCCCATCGAGAGACCTAGCTGTTCCAGAAAATATTTATCGCGGTATTTGGCCACGAGCTCGTAGCGTGGCGGAAATTCGGCCATTAAATCAGTTTCATCATAATCGCGCACCAGGTAGGTGAGCGGTTTCCCGGGAGTGGTTTTGGCAACGCCCGCGATGCCGTTTGGTTTTTTACCTGCGGCAATCTTTTCGATCAGCTCGGCAAAACTTTTTTTGCCCAAGCCGATGACAATGTAGTCAAAAGTCGGGCGGTTGAAATATTCCGCATCGTAGGTGGCGTGATTGCCACCGACGATTACCACGGCTTTGCTCTTTTCTTTGATGTTTTCAGCCAGACGGATAACGGTATTGGCCTCGCAGGTGACGGCGGTAAAGCCAACAACGTCCGGTTTAAAATGGTGAAACTCCGTCCAGAAAGCTTCCTCGCTTTCACATTTCATGTCAAAAATCAGCACATCGTGATCAAGCAGAGGCCCAGCCAGAACTTCCAGACTGAAAGGCTCTCCCTTGAAAAGCTGTTTTAGTGATGTAATGCCGTATTCTTCCTCCGGTATGGAGCGCCCGCAGTTGGGAGGATTAACGAGCATGATTTTTAATTTAGGTATGGCCATGTGCTACCAAATAAATATAAATGTGACAAAAAAAGCCCTCTCTATCGCAATAATAAAGAGGGCCAGGAGTGTCATGGTGGGTCAGGGCAGAATTGA
>DHGA01000066.1:47478-47658 GCA_002402545.1 Syntrophaceae bacterium UBA4810 | reverse complement strand
AACTTGCGGCGTTTCGTCTTTCTGCTCGTGGGCGATGCGAGCAACCGCAGGGCTATCGGAGATGGAAATTCCGCCGGTTTGATTATGATCCTCGCGGATAATAACGACCGTGCCAGCAATTTTATCGTGCCAGCTTTGTTTTTTCTTATCAAAGCCCGCCCAGATAAATCCCAGGTAGAA
>DHGA01000066.1:0-47406 GCA_002402545.1 Syntrophaceae bacterium UBA4810 | reverse complement strand
TAAGTAAAATAACCAATGGTGATTATAAAGAGAAACAGCCAGAAAAAAATCATGATCGAAGAAATTTTTGTCGGGTTTGCCAAATCGGCAATCCACGCGCTTTCTTCTCCGGTAGCCGCGCCGATAAAAAAAGCCATCATGGCTATCATCAGCAAAACGAAAAAAACAATACAGATGATGGTGTTGTCGATTAGATACGCGATAAAGCGCCGCCAGAAACCGGCGAATTTATAAACGGGCATTTTTTTACCTCCTGTTACTTATGGCTGAAAATTCCTTTTTCATATTGGATTATGGAAATTATCGCGGCCGCCGCGGTTTCCACCTTTAATATCTGTTTCCCCAGGCCGACCGATTGAAACCCGGCTTTTTTTGCCAGATCGATTTCGTTTTTGGAAAAACCTCCTTCCGGCCCCACAATAATAAAATAATTTTTAAGCTCGTCAAGGTTTTTATCAGTTAGCGCGCTTTTGATAGTTGTCTTTTCTTCTTCCTCCCAGAAAATCATTTTTGCCGATTTGCCGCAAGCAAGATTCTTTATTGTTTCAAGCGACGCTATGTTTGCGACTTTTGTTATCGTGCCGGATCTGCTGGCGCGTGATGCTTCTATGGCGATTTTTTGCCAGCGTTTAATTTTTTGTACCTCTTTATCCGCGTCAATCCGGCTGACGGATCTTTCCGCGGCAAGAGGAATAATTAAATCTACACCCAGCTCTGCCGCGCTTTTGACGATTAAATCCATTTTGGAAGCTTTGGGCAGCGCCTGCGCCAAAGTGATATTGATTTCTTTATTTTCTCGCGGGACTTCTTTCCCCAGTTTCACGCCTACGTTCTTTATGGAGAATTCTTCAATAATTGCTTCAAACTCAGATCCGTAACCGTCGAAAACGATAATTTTGTCGCCGGGCTTCAAGCGCATTACTGTTTTTAAATATCTTAAGTTATCTTCGGGCAGCTGTATGGATTCTTTGTTTTCCAGAATTTCTGTGCTGTATATGCGCGGAATGGTCAAAATCTTTTCCTCAATGGTTAATGCATGGCAAAAGTGTAATCGCGATTTGTGTTTTTGTCATTCCGGGCAAGCGCACCGCGAGCCGGAATCCAGAATTTTGCATTTGCTCTGCTCGGGAATAGCGAAGTTAAGAGTGTTATATAAAGCTGCAACCACAGTTTTATATAATGAACTATAAAACAAAGCTCTCTTTTTTTAGAACGTAACAGACCCATTCCTTTTCGGTGATTACCGCTTCCTGAACAAATGGCGCGACACAAAAAATCTCTTCGATTGCCTGCCGGTCTGGTTCGACAATGCCGGATATAATCATGTAGCCGTTAGGAACAAGAAGAGTTTTCAGATGCTCGCGCAGTTCGAGAAGCAATTTAGCCGTCAGGTTGGCAATGATTAAATTACGCTGTTCGCTGATAGTTTTGACATCGCGATTGATAAACTTTATGCAGTCTTCCACCTGATTGATCGCGGCGTTTTCGCGGGCGATTTCCACGGCTTTTTTGTCGATATCCACGCAGATCACATCACGCGCGCCCATCTTGGCGGCGGTAATGCCTAATATTCCCGTGCCGCAGCCGACATCCAAAACTTTCCAGTTTTTAATCGAGCGGTCTTTAAGGATAATTTCTTCCACTGCCTGCAGGCACATTCTTGTCGAAGCGTGCTGGCCGGTGCCAAAAGCCATACCCGGGTCTATTTCAATGACGATGTCGCGACTGGAAGGAGAATAACGTTCCCAGGTTGGTTTCACAATGATATTGCCGCTGACCCGTATCGGCTTGAAATATTTTTTCCACTGCTCGGCCCAATCCGGATCACTTATGGTTTCTGTTTTTAGCAAAGGTTTTTTGAAATCTGGGAATATTTGAGAAAGGCTGTCCAGATAATTATGCACGGAGCTGATTCTTTTTTCGACGCGTGTGTCATCAGGAAAATAAGCCTGGATCTTTTCCGTATCCGACTGTTCGGGAAAATCACCGGGCAATTGAGGCTCTAGCGTTTCCTGGAAAACTCCCTGGGCGCCTGTTTCGGTCAAAAAATTACCCAAAGCGTCCATGACCTGGGCATCCGCTTCTATTTCCATTTTTAGCCATTTTTCCGGCTGCTTTTTTACCATGAAAATTATCCTTTGAATTTCATTTTATATAACCTGTTTTTGGCAATAATTCAAGCAGCCTCGGTATTGAGAATAATACGCGCACGGCTGAATTTTGCCTTATTGCGACGTGAGCGTCGGGTATTTTAGAAAGAATGACCTTGCTTGAATTTTACCCCCCTTCATGATAGTTTTCAAAAAGATTTAAAACGCATAATATATAACGCAAAGGGAATGAAAATATTGAAATATTACCCTGTTTTCTGGAATATATCCGGCAAAAAATGTGTGGTTGTCGGGGGTGGTGAAGTCGCCCAAAGAAAAGTAACAAGGCTTTTGGATTGCGGTGCAAAAGTTTCTGTGGTGAGCCCCGTGTTAACCCAAGGGCTTTTATTGCTGAAAGATAAAAATATTATTACTCATCACGCGAGAGAATATTCAGTAGAAGATATAAACGGCGCCTCGCTGGTAATTGGCGCGACAGATGATGATGTAATCAACACCGCTGTTTCGCGCGACGCGATTAAAAAAAGAATTCCCGTAAATATTGTTGACGACCCGCAAAAATGCGATTTTATTTTGCCTTCTCTTTTGGAGCGAGGCGATTTGACGATAGCGATAGGAACAGGCGGAAAATCTCCGGCGCTCGCGCGTTATTTGCGTGAACAGCTTGAAGAAACCTTCGGCGAAGATTACGCCATTTTGGCTGATATTTTAGGAAAGCTGCGGGACAAAATGGAAAAAAATTCCGGCCAGGGGAAAGTTTGGTTTGATAAATTAATGGATTCGGGATTGCTCGAAGCTATCCGCGGCCGAGATAAGAAACTTGTGAAAAAGATAATCAGGGAAATTACCGGCGAGGAGGTGGAATTTGAATTTTGAAAATGGCGAATTGATTTTCTTCGCGCTGGCTTTTTTTCTTGCCGCCTTAAGCGCGGCTGGTTATCTTTTTTCTCTGCTCGTTAAAAAAGTAACTCTAGCCAAAATATCCACCTGGGTTCTGACGGGCGCGTTTTTCCTGCTTACTTGCTATTTGATTGCCGCCGCGATAAATGCCGCGGGATTTACCAATCTCGGTTCGCGCGCGCTTTTTGCCTTTTACGCGTGGTCGGCAGGCGCTGTTTATCTTGTTCTGCAATTTAAAACAAAAACCAGGCTGCTGGGCGCGTTTATCGGGCCTCTTGTTTTGCTGTTTGTAATTATTGCCGCCGGACAGGAGGCGGGTAAAACAATTTTGCCGCCGGGCCTGCAAAGCTGGCTTGCCACCATGCATTTGGCTTTATCCATTGTGGGTGAAATTTTGTTTGTGTTGGCATCGTGCGCGGGCGCTATGTTTATCATGCAAAACTCTCTGCTCAAAAGTAAAAAACTTACCTCCATGAGCCGGCTGCTTCCTTCACTGGGTGAGCTGGATAGAATTAATCATTTGTGCCTGCTTTGGGGATTTCCGATATTGACTATCGGTATTCTGGCCGGCGCGTTCTACGCGGCTTTTGTCTGGAAAGATCTCTGGACATATGATCCGAAAGTCATCTGGTCTTTCATCGCATGGGTCGTCTACGGTGTACTGCTTCACCAGCGCCTTGCCCTTGGCTGGAAGGGATTCCGCATCGCCGCTTTGTCATGTGTGGCGTTTTTGTTGCTCCTGCTGACATATATTTTAGTGAAATTTTGTTCTACATCTTTACATAACTTTATTTGAAAATGATTATACTTATTGGATTAAATCATAAAACAGCTCCCCTGGCTGTGCGGGAAAGACTTTTTGCCGGTTGTGAAGAAGAAAATAATTTACTGCCGGAATTTCTCGCCATCGAAGGAGTTACGGAAGTTTTGTTTCTTTCCACCTGCAACCGAGTTGAGGTAGTTGCCGTAATTGACGATAATCCCGAAACCGCGGATAAACTGAAAAAAACGCTGATGAAAAAAGGCGGCCTTACGGGCGACGAAGCAACTTGTCTGTATATTTACCGCGATGATGAGGCGATAAAACATTTGTTTCGAGTTACGGCAAGCCTTGATTCTCTGGTAATGGGAGAGGCGCAGATTCTTGGCCAGGTAAAAGACGCTTACCGCCAGGCGCTGGCTCAAAATTCCTCCGGCGTTGCGCTCAATCGCTTGATGCACCGCTCTTTTCGGACGGCGAAGCGCGTGCGCACGGAAACGGAAATTGCGGCAAACCCGGTTTCGGTAAGCTTCGCGGCGGTGGAATTGGCCAAAAAAATATTAGGAACGCTGACCGGTAAAAAGATTTTGGTGGTCGGAGCGGGAGAGATGGCCGAATTGACGGGAACGCATCTGATCGGAAACAAAGCGGAAGACATTACGGTGGTCAATCGGTCTCTTGTTCAGGCCGCGGCGCTGGCGGAAAAGTTTCATGGCAGGGCGGCAGGCCTTGATACTCTGGACGAGGCTCTTTCTCACGCGGATATCGTGATTAGTTCCACTGGCGCGCCTTCCTATATAATAACGGAGAGCATGATTCGGCGGGCGCTTAGCAAAAGAAAAAACCGACTGCTTTTTTTAATCGATATCGCTGTCCCGCGCGACATAGACCCCTCTGTGGACAATATCGAAAATGTTTATCTCTATAATATCGATAACTTGCAGAATATTGTTGATGAGAACATAAAAAATCGCCGCCGTGAGGCGCTGAAAGCGGAAAAGATTGTTGATGAAGAAGTAACGTTATATAGTAACTGGCTAAAGGAACTGGAGGCCGTGCCGACGATTATTTCTCTGCGTACTAAAGCGGAAGGAATTGTGCGCGCGGAGATGGAAAAAGCGCAAGGATGGATGAGCAGCATCGAAAACGGTGATAAAGAAAAAATCGAGGTGCTGGTCAAAGGCATTGTCAATAAAATTCTGCACGCTCCGGTGGCGGTGATGAAAGAGGAAAGCGCCGAGTTTAATTCTCAGGATATTGTGGCCGCGGTTCGCCAGCTTTTCCGTCTGGATGAGTAAGAAAGGAAGATTGTGCATATAAAAGTAGGAACGCGCGGCAGCAAGCTCGCACTAACACAGACAAATTATGTTGTCGAGGCCTTGAAAAAAGCCGCGCCGGAAACAGAGGCTGAGATCTGCGTGATTAAAACCAGCGGCGATATTATGCAGGATGTTTCGCTTGCGCAAATTGGCGGTCAGGGGGTTTTTGTCAAGGAAATCGAAGAGGCCTTGCTTGCCGGAAGCATCGATCTGGCGGTGCACAGCATGAAGGATGTGCCTGGTGAAACGCCGGAAGGGTTAACTTTTGCTGCTTTAATGCCGCGCGAAGATGCGCGCGATGTTCTGGTTTCACGCGGAAATGTGAAGATGGAATTTATGCCCAAAGGGGCTAAAATCGGCACCGGGTCGCTCAGGCGCGCCGCGCAGATTAAAGCGATGCTGCCCGATATTAATATTTTTTCGCTGCGCGGCAATATTGACACAAGGCTCAAAAAAATAGAGACAGAAAACCTCACGGGGGTTATCCTGGCGGCGGCAGGCATGAAGAGAATGGGATATCTCGAAAAAATAACGCAGTATCTGCCCATTGAATTGATGCTCCCGGCGGTGGGCCAGGGCGCACTGGGTTTACAGACAAGGAAAGGCGATACGGAATTGGCCGAACTTTGCGGCAAGCTGAATCATCAGCAAACGTTTGCGGAAGTCAGCGCGGAGCGTTCCTATCTGCGGACGCTGGGTGGCGGCTGTCGCCTGCCGATTGCGGCCTATGGGTTGCTGGAAGGAAAAAGATTGACGCTGGAGGGATTGATTGCCGCGCCCAACGGCTCTGAGGTAATCAGGGATAAAGTCTGGGGAGAGATCGGCGCGGCCGAAGAGCTGGGAAAAAGATTGGCGGATTTAATTTTGGAAAAAGGCGGCAGGCGCCTGCTGGAGTTGATGTGCTGAAATGACTGTTCAAAAAACAAAAACAGGAAAAGTATACATCATTGGGGCAGGGCCGGGAGACGCGGGTCTGATTACGCTCAAAGCCGTGGAAGCGCTGCTTGCCGCTGATGTACTTATTTACGATAACCTGGTTAACGAAGAGCTGCTCAAGTTCGCGCCAACACCGGCACGCTTTATTTACGCGGGCAAAAAAGGCGGCGATCACACGTTATCGCAGGAGCAAATCAACGAATTGCTGGTCAAGGAAGCGCAGGCAGGCAACACCGTGGCGCGCCTCAAGGGCGGTGATCCCTTTATCTTCGGGCGCGGCGGAGAAGAAGCAAAAAAGTTGGCAGAGAATAATGTGGAATTTGAAATCATTCCCGGGGTGACCTCGGCCATTGCCGTTCCGGCATACGCGGGAATTCCTCTCACGCAAAGGGGATTTACTTCCACAGTGGCATTTGTTACCGGGCATGAAGATCCGACCAAAGAAAAAAGCGATATCGACTGGTCAGCTCTTGCCAAAATCGGCACGCTCGTTTTTCTGATGGGTGTGAAAAACCTCGCGGAAATTACAAAGGAACTCATCAAAAACGGCAAAGATCCGGAAACGCCCGTTGCGATGATCCGGAACGGCAGCCTGCCGACGCAGCAGGTTTTAGTTGGCACGCTTTCCAACATTGTCGTCCTGGCGCACACCAACGGTTTTCGTCCGCCGGCTATTCTGGTGGTGGGTGACGTGGTTGACCTGCGCGAAACTTTAAGCTGGTTTGATAATAAGCCGCTTTTCGGTCTGGGTGTGGTGATTACGCGCCCAGAACGACAGGCCGATGATCTGGCGCGTCTGCTTTTGGAGCAGGGCGCCAATCCCATATCTTTCCCCACCATAGCTATTGAGCCGCCTGACGATTGGAGCGATTTGGACAAAGCCCTTGATCAGCTGGAAAGTTATCAGTGGCTGATTTTCACCAGCGCCAACGGCGTGCATTTCTTTTTTGAACGCCTGCGGCATAAGGGTAAAGATATCCGTGATTTAAAAGGAATAAAAATCTGCTGCATCGGCCCGGCCACCGCCCGCCAGATTGAGGAAAAAGATATAAAGGTTGATCTGGTGCCGGAAGAGTTCATCGCTGAAGGTATTTTGCAATCTTTTTCCGCATTGGATTTGCAAGGCAAAAATATCCTGATTCCGCGCGCAGCCAAAGCCCGTGATATACTGCCGGAAGGGCTAAGAAAAATGGGAGCAACGGTCGATGTTGTGACCGCGTATCAGACGGTAAATTCGGGCCGGAAAAAAGAAGAGCTGACAGAGCTGCTTGAGGCAGGCGCGGTGGATATAATTACCTTTACCAGTTCCTCCACCGTGACCAATTTTGCGGAAATAATGGGGAAGGATTTTGTCCTGCCGCCGCAAGTGCGCGTTGCCTGCATCGGCCCGGTGACGGCAGCCACGGCAAGAAAAGCTGGATTTCAGATTGACATCGAGCAGAAAGAATACACCATGCAAGGCCTCGTACAGTCCTTAATCAATTATGATAATAATAGTAGTTGTTTGAAAGATGTGAAATAAAAAATGATTGGTATTTCCAAGTTATACTGCGGCGCGGTGGAACCATCCGACGTGCTGCGCTACAGCCGCCACTCCAAGGCACTTCCTTCGCACCTGCTGCAATTTTCCGCGGACAAAAAACCCGTGGTTGTCTGGAATATGACGCGCCGCTGCAACCTGAAATGCGTTCACTGCTATTCGGCTTCCGCCGATGTCGATTACCCCGATGAATTGACTACGGAGGAAGGGAAAAAACTGATTGACGATCTGGCGGCCTTCGGCGCGCCGGTGATTTTGTTTTCCGGCGGCGAGCCGCTCATGCGTCCGGATTTGCTGGAGCTGGCGAAATACGCGACAGATAAAGGCATGCGCGCGGTTATCTCCACCAACGGCACGCTAATTACCAAAGAAATCGCCGCTAAACTCCGGAAGATCGGTCTTTCCTATGTGGGGGTGAGCCTGGACGGTCTGGAAAAAACGCATGATCGTTTCCGCGGCACAAAAGGCGCGTTCGAAAAAGCCATGGAAGGAATCCGTAACTGCCGCGACGCGGGAATAAAGGTGGGAATTCGATTTACCGTGAATAAGCGCAATCTCGCTGACGTGCCGGCGATTTTTGATTTGCTCAAACAAGAAAAAATTGAGCGGCTTTGTTTTTATCATCTGGTTTATACTGGCCGTGGTTCCAAACTGCGCGAAGAAGATTTAACACATCAAGAAACCCGCGCGCTTTTGGATTTAATTGCCGCCCGGACAAAAGAGATGTTTGACGATGGGCTGGCGCCCGAAATCCTCACCGTGGATAATCACGCCGACGGGCCTTATCTTTATTTGAAAATGAAAAAAGAAAATCCTAAGCGCGCTAAAGAAGTGTTGGAACTTCTGGAGATGAACGAGGGCAACTCAACCGGTGTGGGCATCGGCTGCGTAAGCTGGGACGGTGAAGTATATCCGGATCAGTTTTGGCGGAATCGTCCGCTGGGAAATATCAGACAGAAGCCCTTCAGTAAAATCTGGACGGATGAACACAACGAATTTTTGATGAAATTAAAAAATAAGAAAGAACATCTGCACGGCCGCTGCGCGGATTGCGGGTGGCTGAATGTCTGCGGCGGAAATTTCCGCGCGCGGGCGGAAGCGGTAGGTGATATATGGGGAGATGACCCCGCCTGTTATTTAACGGATAAAGAAATAGCAAAAAAGGAGTAGGCCATGCAATTTCCTGACTACCGCCCGCGGCGGCTCAGAAAAAACGAAAATTTACGTAGGCTGGTGCGCGAGACGATTATAAGTATCGATAATATTGTTTATCCGCTTTTCGTTGTCGGCGGCAAAGACGTGAAAAAACCGATTGCTTCCATGCCTGGTCATTTCCAGATGTCGGTGGATATTCTGGTAAAAGAAGCCCGCGAGGCAAAAGCTACTGGCATTCTGGCGCTACTGCTTTTTGGCATTCCCGATAAAAAAGATGAGAGAGCAAGCGGCGCGTATGCTAAAGACGGAATCATCCAGCAGGCGGTAAGGGGTATCAAGGATACCGTGCCGGAAATACTCGTGATAACTGATGTTTGCCTTTGCGAATACACCAGCCACGGTCATTGCGGGATTGTTGAAAACGGTAATGTGTTAAATGTGTTAAATGATGCTTCGTTGGAGCTTTTGGCGAAAACGGCTCTCTCTCAGGCACAAGCCGGCGCGGACATGGTCGCGCCTTCGGCTATGATGGACGGGCAGGTGGCGGCGATTCGCGAAGCACTGGATGAAAACGCGCTGGGAGATATTCCGATTATGGCCTATTGTGCCAAATACGCCTCGGCTTTTTATGGGCCGTTTCGCGAAGCCGCCGAAAGCGCGCCGCAGTTCGGCGACCGCAAAGCTTATCAGATGGATCCGGCCAATGCCGATGAAGCCATCAGGGAAATTTCTCTGGATGTGGCCGAGGGCGCGGACATCATCATGGTCAAGCCCGCGCTTCCCTATCTGGATATCATTTACCGCGCGAAACAGGAATTCGACCTGCCGCTGGCGGCCTATAACGTAAGCGGTGAATATTCCATGATTAAAGCCGCCGCGCAGGCAGGCTGGCTTGATGAAGAAAAAACCATGTTCGAGACGCTTACCGCCATCAAAAGAGCCGGCGCGGATATTATCATCACCTACTGGGCCAAAGAGGCGGCCCGCCTGCTTAATAAATAATGGAGAGAATATTTTAATCAGTATAGACTTGCTAATGTTTAAATAAAAACTTAATGACAACTGTTTTTGATCTGCACATTCACACGCAAAAATATTCCGACTGTTCTTTTATTCATCCGGAGGAACTCATCGCGCAGGCGCTCGAGGCCGGTCTACAAGGGATTGCGCTCACTGAACATGGCATGCGCTGGCCGGATGAGGAATTTACCAAACTTAAAAAGCTGGCCAATCCGCGCGGGCTTGTTCTGATTAACGGTCAGGAAATTTCCGCCCGCAATGAGAAAAATGAAATGGAAGGGGATTTTCTGGTATTCGGCGTGAAGTATAGTTTAACCGGCCGTTATGCCGCCGCCGAATTGACGGAACTGGTACATGATCAAAACGGCATTATTATCGCCGCGCATCCTTATAAGCTGTCGCGCCGGGGGAAGACTCATTACTACGGCGCGGGTGACAAAATTTACCATCTGCCCATTGACGCTATCGAATTATATCACCCGGATCATTCCTCTTTGGCTGTGGCCAAAGTGCAAAAAGCGATGCAAAAACTTGGAATTCCCGGTGTGGGCGGCTCCGATGCTCACAAAATTTTCAATGTTGGTTCCTGCGTTACATTGTTTGAAAATAAAATAAAAAACGAAGCTGATTTTGTAGATCAGATACGGCGGGGTAATGTTCAGGCACAAAAAAAGGACTTAGTTTAGATAAATATTTCTTTACTTCTCGAAGTTTTGGTACAAAAAACTAGTTATTACAATAATATACATAATAAATTGTAAAAATAACAGGCAAACAAATACAAAGAAGCTCTTTTACAGAGCATTTCTTGTTCGTGTCTTTTAAGGCGAGCTTAAGTTAACTTAAAATACGTCCAAATAGAATAAAGCGTAAATAATTATAACAGCAACCAATATTGCCAGTAAAACAAAGTTAAACTTACGTTTTTCTTTAACCATTGTCATAGCCCTGCCTCCTGCCTTGTTATAGTTATTGCAACTACTGAAAATTAGCTGAATTATAAGAAGGGTCTGATTATAAGTCAAGAAAAATGCTAAATATTTAAATACAGCGCTTATCTGATTCTGCCCGGCGCTCGGATGCTTTAACTCGTATTTAAAATGAGCCGCGGGTAATCAAATTTTCTTAAATGCTTGTAACATTTCAGGCGGCGCATTCCATTTTTTTCTTGAACGCGGTAATTATTGTAGCCGCCGCGCCATCAAGTGTCATTAACCCGGTGTTAACGATAATGTCATAAAGCTTCGGGTCATCAACATCAGCGTTAAAATATTTACGTACGAAAGCTTTACGGTCTGATTCTTTTTTGATTACATACTGCTCTGCTTCGGTTCTGGATAAACCCTTGTCTTCGGTAAAATGTTTGATTCTGAATTCCAACGGGGCGATGATTCTTGCTTTGAAAGCTTTTTCCGAAGGTAAAATATGATTCGCTCCTCTGCCCACGATAACAACATTGCCGAATACTCCGATTGTTCCGATCACTCGAGTCAGGTGCTGGAGATATTCACCGGGCCAGGGACGGGATTCACCAAACAAAGAAGAAAGCAGCGTTTCTCTGAATTTCACTTCTTTTTCATCGAGCGACTCAATAACTTTTCTGCTCATCCTCGCGCTGTCCGCCACGTGCTGAATTATTTGCCCGCCGATTAAATCCATATTTAATCCCTTGGCGATTCTGCGGGCGATTTCACTGCCGCCGCTGCCGGGTTCACGGGAAATAGTAATCACCGGCCCGCCTTTGAACTTTTCAATATCAATGCCCTGCTTGAGCGCTTTGTCCAAAAGCTTGCGCCACTTATCCAGCTGTTGCTGCACCATTTTATCCATGACAGCTTTTTCATCTTCCAGCGCTTCCGGTGAGATGGATTTAATTGATAAATCCCTTGTGTAGTCGGGACAATAACTTCCCACCAAAGAATCCGAACCTAATTTAAACCTTTTTTGACAGTCTTTACGCCAAGCGCATATACCGCATATTTGTCTTTCTACTGCCATGATGCTCACCTGCTTTCTTGTTGCTGCTTTTGTGACGGTTTGCTTTCGCTTAAGGCCTCAAAACCGGCGACAATATCCAATAATTCCTCCGTAATCGTCATTTGGCGCGTGCGATGAAACTGTCCGTGCAGATCCTGCAATTGTTCCTCAATATTTTTTTCAGCATTCTGCATGGATGCCAGACGACTCGCGTTTTCACTGGCCAGAGATTCCGCGAACGCCCGGTATAAGGAAATAAAAAGATATTCTCTGATCAGAGATGAAAAAATCATATCACCGCTCATGCGATAAATAGGCAGGCTTTTGGAATCCCATTTTTTTGTGGCTATTTCTTTTAGCCATTCCTGGCTCACCGGCAGAAGCTGAATCATATGCGGATGGTAAGTCGCCCCGCCCAAATATTTATTATAGAAAAGCAGGAAATGATCCACATGATTGCGGAAGTGCCACTCATCAATAATCATAATTATTTCCTGGACAAGCGGGGTAATGCCCGCAGTGGAACCTGGTGTTGGTAAGACATCATACAGAGTTTGCCCCGCGTCTTCCAGGTAATCCGCTACCCTGGCGCCAACAGATAAAATTACTCGGTTATCTTTTTTAATCCCGTTTGTTTTAAAGTGTTCCAGCGTAAAGACAGATATTTGTTCATTAAGCTGGCCACATAATCCTTGATCCGAGCCGAAAACAATCGCGCCAACGCGCTTCATTGTGGGAGATTTGCCTTGCGTTGCCGTATCCATTCTCTCTTTAAGAACTATTTGCAGACCCATTTCCACTGTTCTGTTATAGTCCGTCAGAGATTCCACTGCGCGCTGGTATTGTCTGATACTTACGGCGGCCAAAGCCTTCATCGTTTTGACGACCGAAAGAAGGTCACCCGCGCTTTTCATTTTTCTTTTCAGCGACTCAGTTGTCTGCATTTTCTTCCTCTTTAACTTCAAAGGGCACAACGTCAGTTTTGATTTTATTCAGAATAATGTCGCGGTCATTCATTTCCAGCTTTTCTCCGGCGTCAATGCGCGCGCAAACATCAGAAATTTGATCCTTATCCTTACCGAGAACGCATTCCTCGGCTTCGCGCACTTTATCAATCGGTACGCAGTCCAGGCATGCGCCGGTAACGGAAAGGAGCGATACAATTTGTTCAGACGCGCGCAGCGGTTTATATTGTCCCTGCTTCAGAATTTCGCGCACGCGCCAGCCGCGCTCCAGCGTCCTTCTTGTAGCGTCGTCCAGCCTTGTACCGAAGCGTGAAAATGATTCCAATTCTTCAAACTGTGAGTAAGATAGCCGCAAGTCTCCGGCAACGGAACGGTAAGCCGGCAATTGTGTTTTTCCGCCCACGCGCGAGACCGACTTTCCAACATCAACCGCGGGCAGAATGCCCTTATTGAAAAGAACCGGCGAAAGATAAATTTGCCCGTCGGTAATGGAAATGAGGTTGGTCGGAATATAAGACGATAAATCCTGCGCTTCGGTTTCGGTAATCGGCAGCGAGGTCAAGGAACCGCCACCTAGCTCGGGGCGCAAATGAGTGGAGCGCTCCAAAAGCCGGGAATGAATATAAAAGATATCTCCCGGAAAAGCTTCGCGGCCGGGCGGGCGCCGTAGCAAAAGAGAAACTTCACGGTAAGCGCGCGCGTGCGAGGTGAGGTCGTCATAGATGACAAGCACGTCCATGCCCTTTTCCATAAAATATTCACCCATGGTCGTTGCCGCGTAGGGCGCGACAAACTGCAAGCCGGGCGTGTCTTCGCCCGTCGCCACGACAATAATACAGTTGTTCATTACGCCGCGGTCGCGCAGATCAGCGATAACTTTGGCCACATCAGCGCTCTTTTTGCCGATGGCGCAATAAATGGAAATGATGCCGGTTTCTTTCTGATTAATTATTGTATCGATGGCGATAGCTGTTTTTCCCGTTTGCCGGTCGCCCAAAATTAATTCTCTTTGCCCGCGCCCGATGGGGATAAGGGCGTCGATAACCTTTATCCCTGTTTGCAAGGGCACGACTACCGGAGCTCTGTCCATAACCGCGGGCGCTGGTCTTTCGACGGGAAGACGTTTTACGGTGTTAATGTCGCCCAGGCCATCAAGCGGCCGCCCCAGAGGGTCAACTACTCTTCCCAAGAGGCCTTCTCCTACGGGCACGTCCAAAACGCGCTTCGTGCGGTGGACTTCTTCTCCTACCTGAAGATTTTCACTGGGGTCTAAAAGAATTACGCCTATTTCCTCAGGGTCTATATTGAAAACAAGCCCCATATAGTTTCCGGCAAAACGCACCAGTTCTTCAGCGCGGATATTGGGTAGCCCGCTGACTCTGGCGATATCGCGTCCGACAAACTGGATGGTGCCAATTTCGTATTGACGCAGTTCCGGTTTCTGCTTTTCTAAAACCTCATCCATGGTGGAAAAGGTATCATCAAGAAATGATTTTAATTCTTGAGATTCGTTTACGCCGGCTTGCTCATTCATTTAGCTTTCCCCCTTCAAATCAGTATTTCTCTCAGGCGCTGTGTGCCTCTCTTTGTATTGTTTCCGTAAGGTTTTCGACCAGGGTTTCCAAATATTCATTGAGGCTCCAGGCAATTTTGTGGCCGTTAACTCTTAGCTCTATTCCGGATACCACATCAGGTTGTGTCATATAACGGATGGTGAAGCCGTTGGTAATCTGTTGCTTTAAGGCCTGCTCTATTTTGGATTGAGTGTCGGTGGCTATATCAAAAGCGCTCTGCACCACCACTTTGTTTCCTCCGCCCGTGATTGCTTTGCGAATTTCTTTGCTTTTCGCGGTATCCAGCCCGCGCACTCGCCTGATGAATTCTTCGACTATCTGCGCCTCTAAATCAGCGTTACCCAGATCCGTCAACGCTTTGCGCGCGGTGGCATAAATTTCCTTTGCCGCCCGTCCTCGCAAGTCTTGAAAGAAAGCGTCTTTTTCACGTGCCAGCATGGTTTGCCAGCGTGTTTTGATCGCGTCTACTTCTTCCCGGACTTTTTCCATGAGTTCTTTTCGTCTGGCTTCGGCCGCAAGGCTCGCCTCGTTGAGCATTTGCTCCGATTTTTCGGCAAGCAACTGATTCTTTTTGTCGTAAAGATCAGCGGCCTCTGTCGCTTTTGCTTTAATCTCTTTGGCTTCGCTGAAACGAGCGGCAATTTTTGCTTCGCGCTCATCCATCGCGTTGAGTATTCGCCCGTAAAGAAAACGCTTCAGAAGATAGACGAGCAAAAGAAAATTGAAGATTTGGCAAAATAAAACAAACCAGTCGATATGCATGGATTATCCCCCTGCTTTGATAAAATGACCCCAGAAAGGATTCGCAAAAATCACGATCATCGAAATAACGAAACAGTAAATCGCGATAGATTCGATCATGGCGAGTCCGACAAATAAGGTTCTGGTTAAAGAGTTTCGTTCATCAGGTTGCTGGGCGATGGCGGAAAGCGCCTGCTGAATTGCCTGCCCCATGCTCAATGCCGGCCCCAGTGAACCAATGGCCATGGTTAAACCCGCCGCGATAATTGAAGCCACTGCCACTATACTTATACTTTCCATAAATAATCCTCCTTAAAAAATTTTATTTATTTAGGATGTAACTTCGCTAAACTCCGCGTCCTTCACTTCCTCGTGTTTGTGCCCTTCTTCATGCGCGCTTGTTGCCGACGCGATATACACCATGGAAAGAATCGCAAAAATATATGCCTGGATAATTCCGATTAAAAGGCCAAGCGCCTGCATGATGACGGGAAATAAAAGGGGGGTAACGGAAAGAAGTATTCCGATAACCTTCTCATGGCTCATGATATTACCAAAAAGTCGGACCGTCAGAGCAAGCGTTCTGGCTAATTCTCCCATCACATGAAACGGGAAAAAGATAAAATTGGGTTGAAAATATTCTTTAAGGTAATGAAGAAGACCGTTCGCGGATATGCCGTAAAAAGGTACGGCAATAAAAACACACAGAGCAAGTGCGGCTGTAGTAGTTATTGATGATGTTGGCGCAACAAATCCGGGCACAATAACAAGGACATTGGACAGGCAAATAAAAAGAAAGAGAGTGCCGATCAGGGGGATGTATTTATCAGAACCTTTTTTGGCCATCTCCTTGATTTCGCCGCGAATAGTGGCAATAACTACTTCCAGAAAGTGCTGCCATCGCGAAACATTGATATCGGTAGAAAGCTTGCGCGTAACCAACAAGGAAGTAACCACAAGAATCGTCATGACTAGCCATGTATAAAGGATGGTTACATTTATAGTGATAAAACCCCAACTCCAGAGAATGACCTGATCCGGGCTAATTTGGTTTATGCCTACGATTTCCATGTCTACTCCCTACCCACTCAGACAATCTCGCGCACTAGATCGTCTTGTTTATTCCGAACCGGCGCGTTAGAACAACCTTTATAAAAATAAAACCCAGCAGCCCCATGGCCAGCCGCTCCCAATGTCCGCCCATAATAAAATAAAATGCCGTTAACACGATAATCATCCGAAGCGCGAAACTACCGATGATAAGGCGCAGCGGGTGTTCGCTCGAAGGCATTTTTTTGACTGTTTGCCATAGGCCGGTAAAGTAAAAAACGCCCAAAGCAAGGCCCGCCACAAATGCCAGAGAAAGAATCGTAATTGTTATGGAATGCGCTTCATTCATTATTATCGTCTTCTTCAATAATGCTGTTGCGAATTTTTCGTACCCAGTAAGCGGCATTGATGCTGCCGATCACCACGCCAATTATAAGAAACATCAACGCCCAGGAATATTGGCTGGGCCAGGTACGGTCGATCCATAATCCCAGAGCGACACCGATAAGTGTGGGAATGGCCACCGCCCAGCCGACAATGCCAAACATGCCCAGGCCGAACCATACGGTTTCGTCTTTATGTTTGAGCCCTCTGATGCGCAGAGTTTCTTTCTGAGCTACTTTATTTGCAAACCGATCAGCGATTTGCCTGCGTCTTTGACTGGGTGCGCGTTTTATTTCCGGCATATTATTTTAACTCCACAAAACGTCTGATTAAACTTGCTTCCAGCTTTGCCGCCGCGGAGCGGACAACCTTTTCGCGTTCATCAATTTTATCGTATTGTTCGATGACCACCTGCTTGAGCTTGCCTAAATCCGGGGCGCGCACAGCGTTGCGCGTGGAAACGAGAACTTCCGATCCTTTTTTGACCAAAGTTCCTACATCCATCGCCAATAATTCCTGCCCCCCGGTCAACGTTTCAAAAGTGAAAAGGCCGGGAGCGAGTGTTGCCACAAAGTCAATGTGATTGGGCATCAGGCAAAAAGAGCCGTTTTCCGCTTCGGCCACAATCTTTTTTACCTCTTGCTTGAGCAAGACTTCATCGGGCAGTAAAATTTTAAGCATCATCTTTTGCTTTTACCTCGTCAATTGAACCGATCATATAAAGAGCGCGTTCGGGGTAATCGGCAAATTCATCGTTGAGAATGCGCTCGCAGCCGGTGAGTGTATCTTCGCGGGAAACCATCTTGCCCGCTGTTCCCGTAAACTGTTCAGTGACAAAAAATGGCTGAGTGAAGAAACGTTCCAACCTTCTTGCGCGAAAGACTGTTCGCTGATCTTCGCGCGAAAGTTCGGAAATACCCAACATGGCGATGATGTCTTTTAAATCTTCATAAACCGCTAATGTTTTACGGATTTCCTGCGCGATTTTATAATGGCGCTCTCCCGCGATATTCGGCATGAGCATCTTCGAATTTGATTGAAGCAGGTCAATGGCCGGATATAATCCTTCGCTGGCCCTTTTGCGTGAAAGGGCGATGGTCGCGGAAAGATGTCCGAAAGTATGAACTGCTGAAGGATCTGTAAAGTCATCCGCGGGTACGTAAACAGCCTGGATGGAAGTGATCGCCCCCGTTTTGGTGTTGCAGATACGTTCTTCAAGCTCGGCCAGTTCCGTGGCCAGAGTCGGCTGATAACCAAGACGAGAAGGCAGCTGTCCCAAAAGGCCGGAAACTTCCATGCCTGCCTGAATAAAGCGGAAGATGTTATCAATCATTAAAAGAACATCTTGTTTGGCGTCATCGCGAAAATATTCCGCCATAGTCAGCGCCGAATGTCCCACCCGGAATCTGGCGCCCGGCGGTTCGTTCATCTGGCCGAAAACCATGACGGTGTTGCCTAAAACGCCGCTTTCTTCCATTTCCCGGTAGAGTTCTTCGCCTTCACGGCAGCGCTCACCAATGCCGCAAAAAATACTCATACCTTCATAGCCGCTGACGGTATTGTGGATCATTTCCGTAATCAGAACTGTTTTTCCGACGCCCGCTCCGCCGAAAAGTCCCGCTTTGCCGCCGCGTTCCAGTGGCGCCAAAACATCTATAGCCTTAATTCCTGTTTCAAAAATTTCCGACACAGTGGATTGATCCTGCAGGGGAATCGGTTCCCGGTGGATGGAACGCAAAGCGCATCCCTCAACCGGCCCTTTTTTATCGATGGTTTGACCGAAGACATTAAACACTCTTCCCATAAGTTCTTTCCCTACGGGAACATCAAATGGTTTGCCGGTATCCGTAACCGCTGAACCTCGCGCCAGCCCCTGTGTGGGAGTCAGAGAAACGCCGCGGACAGTATTGCTATCTAGCTGGGTAAAGACTTCAATAATCACCTCTCCCTTATCGCCAGCCGTTAAAACATTGCGGATCGACGGCGCTTTTTTAGGAAAACGGACATCAACAACGCTGCTGCGCACGGATAAAACTTTTCCTTGATTGACTTGTTCGCGTTCCACGTTTATCTCCTCATTATAATATTTTATGATTTAAATGGTTCATAAGGTTCTTCCATTTTTTTAACGCTATCCATTAGCCATCCAACAACCAAACCGATGACAATAAACATGACAGCTCGAATAATGTCATCGACAAAGGGCGCATTTTTCAGAAAAATGGAATGGCTGGCGACGAGAACAATCGCAAGAATAATAGGGACTAAGACACCTTTTTTGCCCCACCAAATAGCGGCAAGGATTATGGGTATGTAAAACAGATGAGTGAAGACCACAACTTGTCCCGCTGTATGGTTATAATATGTCAGAATACAAGCGGCAATAATCAGTATGGCCATAAAAGCGACTTTATAGGTGTTTTTCAGGCCCCCGACAAGTTTTCCCATTAAAAAAGTTTTCACGATGCCAAGTTTTTTATTTACCGCTTCCACGGTTAGCTGCTGATATTTTTCCGTAACCTGGTATGAAACATAGTCAAACATGAGAATTGTTCGGTTCAGGCTTTCCACCGCCTGCTGCTTTTCCAAAGCCGTCACAAAAGTTCCCTGAAATTCAGCATAAAGCCAGAGGTGGCGCCGCATTAAAATCAGCGCGTACAGGGCTTCGTGCAGGGGTATTTTCTGCTGGTAGAATTCTTCGGCATATCTCCATGAAAAGTTTTTTGCTTCTTCATAGGGGATTTCCGCCAGCGACATTTGGCGGAATAGCCGGTAAAAATTAACGCCCTGCTCAATTACCAGATCTTTTCTGAGAGGATGATAAGAAGGCGTACGGTTATGTTTCATCACGTCTGCCGCCCACTGTTTCGCGATTTTCTCGGCTTTGCTTTCGATTAGGTCGATAAGTTTGGTTGCATAAGAAGATTGCATTTTTTATTACTCCTTTCCCAGGGACAAGCCGAGAATTCTCATCTCGGTAAAATTAAATAAATTTCTTCGATTATTAATTATATTAATTTTTTGTCACCTCCGGTTTCATTAACTTCCAATATTCTCTGGTGACGACATAAATAATGTAATCAAACATCAGGATTGTCCGGCTGAGGCTTTCTACGGCTTTGCGATGTTCCGCTTCGACGGTGAAGATAGTTTGGAATTCCGCGTAGAGCCAGATATGCCGCCGCATTAAAATCAGCGCGTACACTGCTTCATGCAGAGGAACACCTTCCGCGTGCCGCTCACGGGCATACTTTTGGAAAACTTCTTCCGCTCGTTCGAAAGGCGTTTCATGGGAAAACATTTCTTGAAAGTACTGGTAAAAATTAGCCGCCTGGTCGATTATTTTTTCTTCAGGCGCGTCGTGATAGGAGTTAGTCTTAAGGTTGGACTTTACGTCTTTCGCCCACTGCCACGCGATTTTTTCCGCGTTCTTTTGAGTTAAATCTACCAACTTTGAGGCAAAAGCTTTCATCGCGGGAAGACTCCTTTGATTTAATGTATAAAGCAACGGGCATGCCAAAAGGTTTAATGGCCGTTGTTCATAAACTATGAGCTCAAGCGTATTTTAAAATGTTGTTAATCTGAGGGAGGTTGGCTTAATCAGCAGCGTTAAAAAATATTGTCTGCTGTTATTGACTTATGATTTAGATGCAGCTAGGCGAAGAAAAAAACTTCGTATAAATATCCCTGTTTGTAAATCTATCGCGGTTATAAATAGGATAATCGCTTTTAAAACAGTAGCTTAAAGAAGGCGGCCTTTTTGTCGCGGCAAGCGACTTAAATGTCGCGCATTATAGCTTCCCAGCGGGGATTTTTTTTCATTGCGGCTATTTTTCTTTGCAGTTGTCTTAAGGTGATGCCCATGGTTTGTGCCGCGCGGTTTTTGTCCCCGTTTGTGTTGGTTAAAACAAATGCCAAATGCGCTTCATCATTTTCCTTTGATGTGCATAGTTGACGGGTAAAAGGCGATAACGCGGGTTGAGTCATTCCGAGATGTTGAGGAGAGATAAAATTCGTATCCGCGACAAGAACAGCATTCTCCACAATTTGAGCCAGTTCGCGGACATTACCCGGATAATTTTTGCTGTTCAGCAGTTCCATCCCTTCCGGAGTGAAGCCCTGCACGTCTTTTTTGTATTGTGCAGAGGATTTTTTAAGAAAGTGTTTTGCCAGAAGAGGAACGTCTCCGGATCTTTCCGCCAAAGGTGGAAGATGAATATGAGCTGATTTTAGTCTGTAGTATAAATCAAGCCGAAAAGTTCCTTCCTGACAGGCGTTGTTTAAATTTATGTTGGAGGCGGAAACAACGCGGACATCCACCCAAATAGGTTTGGCCGCCCCCAGCGGATAAAATGATTTTTCTTCCAGCACGCGCAAAAGTTTTGCCTGAAGCGCTATGGGTAATTCGCCTATTTCATCAAGAAAAAGAGTGCCTCCGTCCGCCTGTTCAAAATAACCCTGATGCGGCGCGTCAGCGCCGGTAAACGCGCCCTTGGTGTGGCCGAAAAACTGACTTTCAAACATTGTCGCGGGAATGGCGCTCACGTTTACCGCGATAAAAGGGCCCTTGGGCGTGGGACCGGCTTGATGAATTCCCCGCGCGACTAGTTCTTTTCCCGTGCCCGATTCTCCCGTGATCATAATTGGATTACCGCTGGCGGCCATAACCTGCGCGTAAGAAAGTAGCGAAAGCATTTGGGGAGATTTTGTGATTATCTCACCAAAAGCTTCCGGCACTTCTTTTTTGTTTTCCTGCGCCGCTACCGATAGCCCGATGAGCAGTCCGCGATGTTCATAAGCCCTTTTTATGGAAAGAAAAAGCAGATCATTGTCCACCGGTTTGACCAGGTAATCATAAGCGCCTAAACGGACGGCTTTTACTGTCGTGGGAATATCGTCGATCGCGGTAAAAATTATGAACTCGGTATGCGGGCGGTAAGGTTTTGTCGCTTCCAAAACCTGCAAGCCGTCCACTTCCGGCATGAGCAAATCCAAGAGCACAATATCAAAATCCGTTTCCCTGATGCGGGTAATCGCCCCTTTTCCGTTGCCGCATACCTCAACACTCCTGATCCCCCGCCATTTGAGCAATCTTTTTACTGAGTTAAGAGCCACTTCTTCATCATCAACGATTAGGATTCTCATATTTTTTGTCTACCTATCTCTCGAATAATGTTTTTCAGTTGAAACATCTTAAACGGTTTTTTAAGCAAAAAATCCGGCCCAATGGCGGTTTTGGCTTCCTGTTTTAGCGCCGATGCCGCGGAAGAATAAAGAATAACCGGCAGCAGGGGGAACCTCTCCCTTATTTTTTTTAAGAGCTCCCATCCGTTCATGGCCGGGAGTTTTATTTCGGAAATGAATATATCAACTTCCGGATGTTCCTCGAGAAAAGCGATAACATCTTCAGCAGTGTCTTTATGGTCGCAGTGCCAGTCGATAACCCCGGTTAGACTCATTTTTATTTCATTTAGGTATTTGGAGTCATTATCCAGACAAAGAACGGCAGGTCGTACTTCTATTTTCTTTTTGTCTTCCAGGGGCAGATATATGGAAAAGCGGCTGCCCAAACCGGGACGTGAAAGAACGCCGATAGCGCCGTTATGTTCTTTGATGAGACCGTAAGAGATGGAAAGCCCCAAACCTGTGCCTTCCATATCCCGGCGCGTGGTGAAAAAAGGTTCAAAAATATGATCGAGTAAATCCTGGTTCATGCCGGCGCCGTTGTCCTCTATTTCAATGACAATGGCCTTCAGCCTGTCCAGCTTCCTCGCGGTTATGATGATTCTGCCTTTTCTTTCCGGCGGAATGGATTGATGAGCGTTGATTAACAAATTGGCGATGACCTGCTCGATTTTTTGGAAGTGTCCCTGAATCGGCGGTAAATTGCTGTCTATATAAAGATCGATGCGCGATACGGTTTTGCGCACCTGAGCGCCTACAATAATCAGAACGCCGTTAATTACTTCTTCAATTTGCACAGGTTTTTTTTCTACAATTTCATCGGTGCGGGCGAATTCTTTCAGTCCCGCGATGACCCGCTTGATGCGCAGAGAGGCAATTTTAAATTCTTCGATAATTTCTTTCATGTTTGTGGAAACTTCAACGTAGCTGAGTCCTTTATCGCTCCAGTCGGTGTGCGAAGCTCCGTTGCTGGCAAGTATCGGCTCGATAGCATTCCACATTTCTTCTAAAAGCGGAATATTGTTGGCGATAAAGCTTACCGGGTTATTTATTTCATGCGCCACACCGGCCACAACTTCACCCAGCGCTTTCAGTTTGTGCGACTGCATCATTTGTTGCACGCGAAGCCGTCCTTCCTGGCGTATTCGCTTTTCTTCAGTTATATCCTGCCAGGCGCCGATGATGTAATTTCGGCCGCGCCTGCCTGGACTAATAAGACGACGGTGATCGGAAAACCAGCGATAGGAGCCGTCGGCCGCGAGAAAACGATATTCAAACGTGTGCGTGCCCTTAAGCGAGGTTGATTTTATTTCAGTAAGAATTCTTTTCAGGTCATCCGGATGAATATGTTCCTGCCAGAAGAAAGGATCTGAAGTAAACTGTATGGGCATGTATCCGGTTATTTCTTTAATACTTTTGCTTACAAAAGAAAAACTCTGGTTTTTATTGCCGTTAGTGCAGGTATAAGAAACAATCGGCAAAGATTCTAGAATAATCGAAAGGCGGTCAGAAGCCTCCTGCAGGGCATTGTTTGCTTTCGCCAGATCGACGGTGCGCTCTTTTACTTTTATTTCCAAATCTTCATGAGCTTTGATCAGCGCTTCTTCCGCTCTTTTTGCCTGGGTGATATCTTCCAGTGTTTCAATGGCGCCAATAACAGATCCTTTCGCGTTGCGGATGATGGCGGCGGTAAAACGCAGCCAGCGGCCTCTTTTTCCGAGTTCCGGAAAAAAGTCAGTTGCTTCGTAAGCGCCTTCAATCAGATTTGATTTTAAATATTTTCCCGCGTACCACTGGGGGACATCTTTTTGAAATTCGTCGACAAGCAAATCAGCCATGCAGGGGCGTTTTGTTTTGTAAAAGGCGCGCCATTGCTGTCCCGTGCCGACGACATCTTTTGCCTTTATTTTGCTTAATTCTTCCAGCGCCTTGTTCCAGTATATGACAAGATGGTCCTTGCCGATGATAAATGTGGGGATCGGGGAGCTTCCGACAATGCTTTGCAGGGTCTGCTGTCCACTGAGAAAAACCTCACGCGCCCAGATGCTTTCACTTTTTTCCGCTTTTTTGGTCTTCGGTTTTTTTTGGCGATGCTTATCCGGCATATTGTTTAAATATAGCCCCCGCTTTAATGGTCAAAACCTTTATGCGCTTTTTTACCGTGAAAAAAGCAATTTATCAAAGAATTCTTATATTTGACTATAAAAAGAAGACCTCCGCGTGTCAAGATAATTAAAGCGGGTTTTATACGGGAATCCATGAAAGTGAGAATGCAGGCAAAGAAGAAAAAGGCTTGTGCGCCCTGCAATTTTGTCTGATAATACTTGGGCTGAAAAGCGATATTTTTTGAGCTGCAGAATGCTTGTTAAAAAAGCAATTAATCAAGGAGAATATGTACCATGTCTATTCCCGAAAAATATCTGGCGATTAAAAATAAATTTGCCGAAGCTTTTAGAACAGGAAATTTTTCTCCAATAGCCACGATTCCGTTAGATGATTTGAAGCTGGCAAAAATACATTTAAGCGCGGAAAGTTCCCTGCCATATTATTCACTTTTGCTGCAGACGCTCACGGAAAGAGAAAAATCTAGCGTGGAAACGCCGGAAGGAATAAAAGTTGCCGGGGTTGAAACAAATTACGCGAAGAATCAGCATATCTTTTTAGCGCATCGCCTTGTGGAAGAAATATTAGTGGAAAAACTTAAAAAAATGATTGAGCGGAACAAGTATTTCTGGGTAGAGGCAAAAAACACTGATGTGGGCAAAATTTCCTCGGAAGTTCTGGGCAAAATCAAAAAAAGCGGTTTTTTCATCGCAATTATGACCGGCCAGCATGAACTTAAGGACGGTAATTTTACCGCGAATAGCTGGTTACTAGAACAAAAGGCGGCCGCGTTAGCCTTCGGCCAGCGACCGTTTGTTCTGATTGAGGAAAGGGTCGAGCGGCATTACGCCGGTTTTGTTCAAACGGACGAGCAAATGGTTTCCTTCAATAGAATAACTTTTGACTCGAAAGCGGAAGTGATCGTCAAAAAAATAGATGAAATATACAAAAAATCTTTAAGCCAGGGATTGATTTAAAAATCGAAAATATTAAGAGGCTCAATCGCTTATGTATAATGCGTTGAGCCCCTTTTAATATAATCAAATAAATTGTGAGCGCGTGCTGGTTAGTGTTAATACTAATGTGTTTTTAGTTTATTTCTTTTGTCCGGTGAAAGTTCCTTTGTCCTGGCACGCGAAATCAATCACGCAGGACATTTTATGCCGTCGGATTTTCTTTATAGACAATCTGCGCTCCCTTTCGCCCGTCTTTCATTTCCAGATTTTGTCCTTTAATCGTTCTGGCCTTACCCCAAAATATTATGCCGCACAATAATAATGATTGGTTAAGCTGAAAAAACGGGAAAACATAAAAAACAACATTAATTCAACTGCATAAATAGTGAGGAGGCGAGAAAAAAATTTGTTGCCAGAGGGCTGGAATTCAGATAACGCAAAGCCGCGCATTACTTATCCGCGCATCAGTTGGTTCTAAAAGTTACTATATCTTGTCGCGCGTTTCTTGTGACGCGATCTTCGCTTTCCAAATAGTGCAAATGAGCGATTGCTTCTCCGGTAGCGAACCACTTTTGAGCCACGGGAAAATCATTCCAACTTTCACAGTCAATATCCCAGGTCATCCCCGCAGCAATGTCGTAGGCGTTTTTTTCTTCTTTGCCCAAAACCCCCAATACTTCTGCGGCACGGATTAAATGATGCTCTTTTAGCTCATCTATCCTCGCCTTAAGATCCGTAAAAAAATTGCGATGACCGGGCAGAACTATTTCCACCTGCAGGTTATAAACTTTATCCAGGCTTTCCATATAATATTTAAGCGCGTTTATCTTATATGCCCAGGATTCGATATGCGGGGTAATGTCGTATAAAACATGGTCTCCGGAAAAAAATATTTTTTTGTTTTCTTCATATAAACAAATATGTCCTTGGGTGTGTCCCGGAGTGGAGATGCATTTTAAGCGGTAATCGCCTATTTCAATTATATTGCCGTCGTCAATAAGATGAAATTCGGGAATGGTTTTCGGGCTGTACTTAAAGCCCGGATGATTTTGCAGCGCCTTCATCAATTCGTCAGCTGGAAAGCCGTTAATCTGGGCGTAATCAATCATGTCTTTCCAGTTGTTGTCTTTGTCGAATACTTTCGCGTCGATCCTGCTGAAGTAAATAGTGCTGGTTTTGGTAGCCAGCCGCGTGACCAGCCCGGAATGATCCGCGTGCATATGTGTAATCATAAAATCCGTTTTGGAAAGGTCAATATCCAGCGCGGCAATTCCTTTTTGCATCGCTTCCCAGCAGACATCGCGGTTAAAACCGGTATCAATAATTAAATTACGGCCATCCGCTTTAAATACATATGAATTTAGTTCTTTGAGGGGGCTGTTGGGCAGGGGCACTTCAATCCGATAGAGCCGATCCCTTACTTCTTCAATCATCAACAGATATCCTTGTGTATTTTCAATTAGGCGAATACCTAGCACGCATATTGGGAAAAAGCAAACTATGGAATAAGAAGCGGTTAGGCGGACAGTGTTGCCGATACCAAAAAACTCAGAAATTGATTTTGCCATAATATTTATGTTAACCTCCCCATTATTGATATTGCTGGTGAAACAAAAAATAATTTCGAAAGAAAGACAGAAGTCATGAAAATAAAATGGTACGGACACGCGGCATTTAAGATAACCACGGATAAAGGCATCCGAATCATCATAGACCCGTATGAGTCCGGAGCATATGACGGGGCATTGGCCTACGGTAAAATTGATGAAGAAGCGGATATCGTTATGACCAGCCATGATCACGCCGATCACAATTATGTAAAAACCATCCCCGGCAAATATGCTCTGGTTAATAAGGCCGGTGAACATGACATGCGGGGGGTCAAGATAAAAGCGTTTCCTTCTTTCCATGACAATTCAGCGGGAAAAGAAAGAGGCAACAATTTAATTTTTGTTATTGCCGCTGATGATTTGATTTTGGTGCATACGGGCGATATCGGCCACGCGCTTGACCCCGATCTGCTCAAAAAAATAGGTAAAACGGATATTCTCTTGCTTCCCGTGGGAGGTTTTTTTACGATTGGCGCCGCGGAGGCGTCAAAAATGATAGATTCGCTTGCTTCCCGCGTAACCATTCCCATGCATTATAAAACAAAAAAATGCGCTTTCCCCATAGCGCCGGTGGATGAATTTATCAAAGGCAAGGACAATGTGCGTGTGCTTGATAAGGCCGAGGTAGAAATCAGGAAAGATGAATTGCCGGCCAAACCGGAAGTGCTTGTCCTGCAGCACGCCTTATAAAACACAAGCTCAATATTATTGGTGAAAAGAAATGATAAATATTGTAAATTAATATTAGCGGAGGAAGCATAAATGGAAGTTAAAGACAAAATTATTATTGTGACAGGCGGTGCCTTGGGGATAGGCCGTGCTCTATGCCGCCGTTTTGCCATTGAGGGCGCACGCGCCATTATAGTGGCCGATATTAATGAAGCCGGAGCAAAAGCGGTGGCTGAAGAGATTAAAGGGAAAGCCGTAGTTTGCGACGTGCGGAGAGAAGAAGATATAAAACAACTCGTCGCCGTTACCGAAGAAGCTTTCGGAACTGTCGATATTTTCTGCTCCAATGCAGGCATATTGGCAATAGGGGGCGTGGAGGTGGATAATGATACGTGGCAGCGCATATGGGAAATCAATGTAATGTCACATGTCTATGCGGCAAGAGCTGTTATTCCGGTTATGGTTAAGAAAGGCGGTGGTATTTTTATGATTACCGCTTCTGCTGCCGGTTTGCTCAGCCAGATTGGTTCAGCGCCATATTCTGTTACCAAACATGCGGCTGTAGGGCTGGCGGAGAGCATTTCTATCGCTTATCACGAGCAAGGAGTACAGGTATTTGCACTTTGTCCTCAGGCTGTTGAAACAGAAATGACGAAGCAGGGCGGTGGAGTAGCCGCAGTTGATGGGTTGATGACGCCTGAGGAGCTTGCAGCCGCCGTGATCGATGGTTTTAAACAGGAGAGATTCCTGATATTGCCTCATGCTGAAGTTAAAGACTATATGCAGCGTAAAACCGCCGATTATGACCGTTGGCTGAATGGCATGCGTCGGCTTCAGGCTCGTTTTATACAGGGAGAGCCGCTTAAAAAGTAAAATATTTTTGGAAAAAGAGAGGGAACCGGTTCAAAATTAATTAAAGCGGATTATATAAATAATAAGGAATGTATTTATGAGCGTTGGTAGGGGAATTGTCGTTGTTGACAGCGAAGATGGGTTAAGGAAAATCTTAAAAACCGGGGATAAAGTTATAGCTCTGGTTTACGCTTCCTGGTGTCCTTTTTGCCGTAATTTTTTACCCGTTTTTGACAAGTATGTCTCGTGCGAAGGTTTTGATTTTGTTCGTGTTCAGGATGATCAGGAAAGCATAGGCGACAAGTATTCCGTCGATATTTTTCCCACGGTTCTTTATTTTGAAAAGGACAAGGTTGTCAAACGCCTTGACGGGGAACCGGGCGTGGGATTAAGCGAAAAGCAGCTTGCTGATTTTGTCACTTCCTGTCGCCTTTAGTAAGTGGCCGCGTGGGTCTTTCCGGCAGATGGTTTGACAATTTTTTCTTTCGTTTCTGGGTTAATTTCAATAAGCGATTGGACGCTTGCGCCAAAGGTATGCGCGGTCTTTGTTTTTTCAGTGAAAAACCTGATAATACATATATTTGAGGAGGCGACAAATAATGGCGTTAATGACTGGTAAGCAATATGAAGATAGTTTAAGAAAGATGAAATTCAAGGTCTATTTGATGGGGGATAAGGTGGATAATCCTGTCGATCACCCAATTATCAGGCCGTCGATGAATTCTGTAAAAATGACTTATGAGCTCGCTCGTGATTCGCAGCATGAAGATTTAATGACGACCAAATCCAGCCTGGATGGTAAAAAAATAAATCGTTTCTGTCATCTGCATCAAAGTACTGATGATCTGGTTAAAAAAGTTAAAATGCAGCGTTTGTTGGGACAAAAAACAGCGGCATGTTTTCAGCGCTGCGTGGGCATGGACGCGATGAACGCCGTGGACAGTGTAACGTACGAAATGGATCAAAAGCTCGGCACTAAATACCATGAACGATTCAGAAAATTCATGAACATGGTGCAGGAAAACGATTTTACCGTGGACGGAGCGATGACTGATCCTAAAGGTGACCGCGGAGTTTCGCCCAGCAAGCAGGCTGATCCTGATTTGTACACGCATGTGGTAGAAAAAAGAAAAGACGGTATCATCGTGCGCGGTGCCAAAGCTCACCAGACCGGCGCGCTAAATTCACACTGGATTTTAGTCATGCCTACTATATCCATGACAAAAGATGACGCCGATTACGCACTTTCTTTCGTTTGCCCCGCCGACGCGGAAGGAATTTCTTATATTTACGGCCGTCAATCTTGTGACACGCGAAAGCTCGAAGGCGGCGAAATAGACGTGGGAAACTGCCGATTCGGCGGTCATGAAGCCCTGATGGTTTTCGATAATGTATTTGTTCCCTGGGAAAACGTGCTTATGTGCGGCGAGTATGAATTCAGCGGAATGCTGGTAGAGCGTTTTGCCGGTTATCACCGCCAGAGTTACGGCGGCTGCAAAGTCGGCGTGGGAGACGTTCTGATAGGCGCGGCGGCGCTGGCGGCTGATTATAATGGTGCTGCCAAGGCCTCACATGTAAAAGATAAATTGATTGAGATGATTCATCTGAATGAAACGCTTTTCTCATGCGGCATCGCCTGTTCCGCGCAGGGTCACAAGACTGCTTCGGGAACTTATCTTATTGACCTGCTTTTGGCCAATGTCTGCAAGCAAAACGTCACGCGTTTTCCGTATGAAATTGCGCGGTTGGCGGAAGACATTGCCGGCGGACTTATGGTGACCATGCCTTCAGAAAAAGATTTACGTCATCCGGAAATCGGCAAAATTGTCGATAAGTATTTTAAAGCGGCAAATGGTGTGCCGACAGAAAACCGCTGTCGGGTCATGCGGTTGGTGGAAAATATTACACTGGGCACGGCGGCGGTCGGTTACCGCACGGAATCCATGCATGGGGCCGGCTCTCCGCAGGCGCAGCGCATTATGATATCGCGTCAGGGAAATCTGGAACAGAAGAAGAAATTGGCCAAGGAAATCGCCGGAATCAAGGATTAACCGGATTTGCCCAGACATAGAGAAACATGGGAATAAAGCTAATTGGTGTAAAATACTGCGGCGGCTGTAATCCGGTCATTGATAGATCCAGATTGATTTCGGAAATCGGAAAATTATTGCTGCCGGAATATGTTTTAACTACGGATAAGTCATCTAATCCGTGGGACATAGGTATTCTTGTTTGTGGATGCTTAGCTACTTGCGCGGATAAACCTGTTGTGAAAAACCTTGCCCGGCAATGGATTTTTGTGGCCGGTAATTCAGTTGATCTGAATAATCTTCAGGAAGAGAAAATGGCTGATATTATTGTGAAAAAAATTTTTGCCTTGAAAAAATAATGTCTTGAGCGCACAAGAATATTTCGCGGATCACTTTGTTGTCAAATTAACACCTTGTAATAATTTAAGGAGAGAAAACATGATTAAAACAAAGGAAGATTATATTCAAAGTCTAAAACGTCAAAAATTGAACGTCTATTACAACGGGGAACATGTTGAAGATGTCACGACCCACCCGGCCTTTATCCCCCATATAAACGCTGCAGCTAAGACTTACGAACTGGCTCTGATGCCGGAACACGAAGACCTCCTTACCGCGACCAGCCACTTGACAGGGAAGAAAATCAATCGTTTCACTCATGTCCATCAATCCGTTGATGACTTGATTAAAAAAGTCCAAATGCTGCGTCTTATTTCACACGAGACGGGAAGCTGTTATCAGCGCTGTGTGGGTTTTGATGCCATGAACGCGTTATACATGACAACTTACGAGATCGATGGAGCTCACGGAACTAAATATTTCCAGCGCTTCACTGAATATCTTAAAATGATCCAGACCGAAAACTTTATAGTAACAGGGGGAATGACTGATCCAAAGGGGGATAGATCCAAGCGTCCGCATGAGCAGGATGACCTGGATGTTTTTACTCGAATAGTGGAGAAGAAGAAAGACGGGATAGTAGTTCGTGGAGCCAAAGCCCATCAAACAGGCGCGGTTAATAGCCACGAGATCATCATTATGCCGACACAAAATATGGGGAAAGGAGACGAGGCTTATGCCGTTGCAGCGGCAATTCCTATGAATGCGAAAGGCATTACTCTCATCTTCGGAAGACAGACCAATGAGGAGAGAAAATTTGAAAAGGGAATCGATGCGGGCAACATCGAATTCGGCGTAGTGGGCGGCGAGGCGTTGGTTATCTTTGAGGATGTTTTTATTCCATGGGAGAGGGTTTTCATGTGCGGAGAGATAGATTTTACCGGCCTTTTGGTTGAACGCTTCGCCACATTGCATCGGCAAAATTATGGCGGGTGCAAAGGGGGAGTATCGGATATTATTATCGGTGCGACGGCCCTTGCCGCCCAGTACCAGGGTACATTGAATGCGTCTCATATTAAGGATAAGCTAATCGAGATGATTCATCTGGTCGAAACCGTTTATTCTTCGTCTCTGGCCTGTTCCGCTATGGGTTCTAAAACAAAAAGCGGAGCTTATTATCCTGACCCGCTTTTGGCCAACTGCGCTAAGCACAACATTACCAGGAACATTTATGAAATATCCCGTCTCGCTCATGATATAGCGGGAGGTATCATAGCCACGCTTCCCTTTGATAAAGATCTGAAAAGTCAGAAGATCGGAAAATATGTGACAAAATACATGGTGGGAATCAAAGGAGTTCCTACAGAGACGAGAATGAAGATATTGAGGCTTATCGAGAATATGACCGGCGGCACCTGCCTTATCGAAAGCATGCACGGGGCGGGCTCCCCTCAAAGCCAGAGAGTTATGTATCAGCGACTCGGCAACCTGCCGCAAAAAATGCAGTTGGCAAAAACTTTGGCTAAAATAGATAAATAAACTAATCGAATTAGAACCTATATCGGCTCGGAAAAAAATCACCGTAGAATCAATGCGCTTCAGGCAAGGCTTGCGGCGATGAAAAAGAAATAGCATATTGTTGATATTACTATGTTTATTATTATGAAAGGGGGTTTCTCCTGAAAAACATGACTATGATTATGGGAATATAATCATAGTCATACTATGAAATAAAATAATACTTGACAGTCCCACTATAATTACCTAAGTTATTAAAGACGCAAAGGGGTGTCTTTTATGACTGATTCCGTAAGGGCAAAAACCAGAAAAGATCGCATCATGGATGCCGCGTTGCATATCTTCGCGGAGAAGGGTTTTCAAAATGCCACGATTACGGAAATCAGCAAAGAAGCCGGAGTTTCCGAGGCAACAATTTACGAGTATTTCGGCACCAAGGAAGATCTGCTTTTCGCTATCCCGGAAAAAGTATCCAATCAGACTTACGACGAATCATCAAAAATTCTTCCCTACATAAAAGGAGTGGAAGGAAAATTGCGGGCGATACTACTTTCCTATTTTAAACTATACCAGTCCAATCCGCATTATTCCGCGCTGGTTTTGCTGCAGCTGATGTCCAATAAAAGATTTCGCGAGACACCGGCGCACGCGGCTATACGCCGTTCCGCGCACCGGCTTTTGGATTGCATCCGGGAAGGAATCGCTGACGGCACTTTTAAAAAAGACGCGGATGCTTATCTGATTCGTTCCATGCTGATGGGCACAATTGAACATTTATTCATCCAGTGGCATATGCAGGGAAGGCCTAAACAGGAAAAAAGCATTATGGAAATGCTCGACCCGTTTATCGAAATTGTTCTGGACGGGATTCGGGCGAAAAAAGAAGAGCCTCGTTTCACCCTCTATTTGAAAAATGAAGACGCGCGGGCGATGGCGCGATTTTTAGAGGGGAAAGAGGATGCACAAAGAAAAATGTCGAAGGGAGCATTAAAGCTTCCTCAGACCAAAAAACCCCATTAATTAAAAGGTATAAAGAAAGGAGTACCAAGTTATGAGGACAAAACAGGATTACATTAAGGGGCTGTCCAAAATGAAGCGCAATATTTATTTTGACGGGCAGCTGATTGACCGAGACGATGAGTTACAGATGGACTGTCTCAACGTTATCGGGACAACTTATGACGAAGCGGCCAAACCGGAGAATCAGGAGCTTTGTACGGCCATCTCTCACCTCACCGGTGAGCGGATCAACCGCTTCACGCATATTCATCAGAACACGGACGACCTGCACAAAAAGCAGGATATGACAAGAATGCTTTGTCAGAAAGTCGGCGGCTGTATTCAACGCTGCATGGGCATCGACGGGACAAACGCTATTTACAATGTTTCGTACGAGGCAGACAAGCTCAACAAAGGAGCCACGCAATATCATGAAAACTTCAAAAAGTGGCTTACTCGTTTCCAGAAAGAAGACCTCGTCGGTTGCTGTGCCCAGACGGATACGAAAGGAGACCGACTGTTGCGTCCCGCTGAGCAGCCTAATCCCGGTTCCTATGTGCGCATTAAAGAAAGACTCAAAGACGGTATAGTTGTTGACGGGTGCAAAGTGCACATTTCCGAAGCTTCTGTCGCCGATGAGGTTCTCGTTGTCCCTACCAGAGCTTTGCGTGAAAAGGATAAGGATTATGCTGTTTCTTTTGCCGTTCCCGGAGATTGGGACGGATTAAAACAGGTTGTGACCGTTCACAATTTACGCCCCCGTGAGCATTATAAACGCGGGTTGATGCCTGGCGCAACCGATTCGTACATGATTTTTGACAACTGTTTCGTGCCCTGGGAAAGGGTTTTCTTGGCCGGCGAACATCAGCACGGCGGTGTTCTGGCGTTGCTTTTCGCTTTATTCCACCGTCATTCTTATTCCGGCTGCAAACCGGCCATAGGCGACGTGATTTTGGGAATGGCTGCCCTGGCTGCTGAAGTGAATAACATACACAAGGAATCGCACGTTCGGGAAAAACTGGCCGAAATAATAATGACCATTGAACTTGGTTACGCGGCCGGCTACACGGCATCGGATCTCGGCAAGCCCGAAGTTTACATACCTGGAGTAGGATTTGTTCCATACGGTCCCGGTTCCTACATTCCTCATTCCATTTATTGCAATGTCGGACGTTGTCTGTCCGGCGAGGCAGTTTATCGTGAGGCGGAAATCCTCTGTGATATTTCCGGCGGTGTTGCGGCGACCTTCCCTCACGAAAAAGACTTCAAGAATCCGGTAACAGGTGAACTTCTTTTGAAGTACACTAAACGGAATCCAAATATGTCAGCAGAGGATCAGGCTCAGTTCTGGAGATTGCTTGGTGATGCACTTTGCTCAGCCACAGGTGGTATAATGAACGTGGGCAACTACCACGGCGGCGGTTCACCAATTATGGAGCAAATTGCCATAACGACTCAGTACGATATTGAATCCCGCAAGAAGCTGGTAAAATACATTGCGGGCATGAGCGGCGGCGACCGTGAAGCTCTGTCTAAAAATAATTTTGTTTATGCCAACAAGGCCAAAAAAGAAAAATAGAGGGTTTTTGGCAAAAAACAAATCCGCAAAATAAAAAAATCCCGTGTCTGCCAATTTTTCAGGTAGGGGCGGACACGGGAAATAAACTTAATAGATAATCAATTTACTCAAGGAGTTTAAGTCATGTTCGATTTAAATCATTTTTCATTAAAGGGGAAAGTAGCCATTGTTACTGGCGGCGGGCGCGGTATCGGTCAGGCTATTGCCTTTGGTCTCGCCAAAGCCGGTGCCAAAGTAGTAATCACCAGCCGTAAGATGGAAGATTTGGAAGCAACAGCCAAAGAAATTAAAGCCGCCGGCGGCGAAGCAATGCCGCTCCAGTCGCATCTGGGCAAGTACGAAGAGATTCAAAAGATGGTCAACGCTGTTTTAGATAAATACAAAAAAATCGACATTCTGGTAAACAATGCCGGCGCGAGCCCCGCGATGGCTTCCGTTTTGGATTCGGATGAACGCCTTTGGGACACCATCATGAATCTAAATCTGAAAGGTGTTTATTTTGTCAGCCAGGCCGTGGCTAAAATCATGAAAAAGCAGGGCGGAGGAAAAATCATCAACGTCGCTTCTATTGATGGTTTTAAGCCGGAGCCGGGCGTGAGCGTTTATTCCATTTCCAAGGCCGGCTGCCGGCATATAACCAAGGCCTTCGCTATGGAATTGGCCGGCGCTAACATTCAGGTCAACACCATTGCTCCGGGGCCGATCGACACCAAGATGATGAATTCACACTGGTTCCATCTTTCTCCGGAAGAAGCAAAGAAAGCAAGAGAAGCCATGGAGAAGGCTCTGCCCACCGGCCGCATCGGTAAACCGGATGAAATTGCGGGAGCGGCCGTATATCTGGCATCGGATGCTTCCAACTATACCACAGGAACAGAAATCATTATTGATGGCGGTATTTTGCTGAGCAATATTTTGGTTGCAGAATAGTGATAAATTGTTTCCATCAATTATAGTAAATCATCTTTATAATGCGCTGAAAAAGCTGGCTGATTTAACTGCGGGCATTTATCCTCAAAGACCGAAATGCTGCGAGCCGTTATTTAGAAAAGGAGAATAATCATGGGGAAGTTAGACAATTTATTAAAACCGATCAAAATAAAATCGATGGAGCTCAAAAACCGCGTAGTCATGCCGCCGATGGGGACAGCACTGGGCAATCCAGATGGCACGGTAAGCGACGCCAATGTGGCCTATATCAAGCGCCGGGCGCAGGGCGGCGCGGGATTGATTATCACCGAGATTACCGCAGTACATCCGTCGGGTCAGATTAACCCCAGCGAATTAGGCGTATGGGATGACAAATTTATTCCAGGATTGAGTAAAATGGCCAAAGCCGTTCATGACGAGGGTGGCAAAATTGCCATGCAGCTTCATCATTGTGGTCGGGAAAGCTATACCAAACTCAAAAAACAGCAGGCCGTCGGACCATCGGCGATTCCCAGTTATATTTTCGGTTTTCTGGGCGCGCCCAGGGAGATGACACAGCCGGAAATCGGAGAGACGATTGATGCCTTCGGCCAGGCGGCGCTGCGCGCGAAGAAAGCCGGATTTGACGCGGTGGAGCTCCACGGCGCGCACGGTTATCTTTTGATGCAGTTTCTTTCGGCCCATTCCAATCAGCGCGCCGATAAATACGGCGGCGATTTCCGAGGCCGCGCCACTTTTATGCTGGAGTGCATCAAGTCCGTGCGCAAAAATGTCGGCAATGATTTCCCCATATCCATCCGCATCTCCGGAGAAGAATGCATCAAGGACGGCTACACGATTGCAGATATACAAACAATTGTTCCGGATTTAATCAGCGCGGGAGCGGATATTATTCATGTTTCTTTCAGCACCCACGGTAGCCCAGAGGTGAATATTGACACGCCCAATGCCAGCGCGCCGGTGGAATATGTTCCCGGTTTTAAATCTTACTTGGCCAAAAAAGTTAAAGAGGTCAGCACCGTGCCGGTAATTTCCGTTGGCCGATATACCGATCCGTTTTTGATGAATGATATGATCGCGCAAGGTGAAGCGGACATGATTGCCGTAGGACGTCAGCACCTGGCTGACCCTGATTTTCTGAAAAACGCTGTCGAAGGCCATCCGGAATACACATTTGAGTGTCTCGCGTGCAATCAGGGTTGTATCGAAAGGCTCTCTATCGAACTGCAGACAATTCGCTGCGCGATCAATCCCGAAACCGGTCAGGAATTAATCTATCCGCAGTCTCCGGCCAAAGCCAGCCGCAAAGTTTGGGTGATCGGCGCGGGCCCCGCGGGTCTTACCGCCGCGTCCGAAGCGGCAAGATTAGGCCATAAGGTCACATTATTTGAGCGCGACAAGCAAACCGGCGGCAATGTTCTTTACGCGGCCAAAGCTCCGCACAAGGAAGTTTACGCCAAATATATCAAAACTCTGACGGATAAATGCAAACGTCAGGGCGTGGAAATAAAACTCAACACGAACGTAACTGAAGAAATGTTGGAAAAAGGAAAACCGGAAGCGGTGATTCTGGCCATCGGCGCGGATAAAACCGCCTGCCCCGCGGAGGGAATTAAAAGCTCCGTCGTCTGCGATGCCTGGCAGATTCTTAATGGAGAAGTAAAAGGCCGCGACCATGTTGTAGTGATCGGCGGAGGTTTGGTGGGCATGGAGACAGCCGATTATTTACGTGAAAAAGGCGTCAAAGATATAACCATTGTGGAAATGCTTGCCAGGCCGCCGGTTCTGCCGCAGGCGGCGCACGGCCAGATGCTTTATCGCCGGCTTCAGGCCGCGGGCATCAAGCTGATGCTTGGTACAACGGTCAAAAAGATTGAAGAAAATTCCGTAATCATCAGCAAAAAAGGCGAAGAGGAGAAACTTTCCACTGTCGATCAGGTGATTGTGGCCATCGGCGTGACGCCCAGAAATGAACTAAAAGACATGCTGGCCTCAAAGGGTATTCAACATTTTATTGTGGGTGACGCTTCGGCTCCCCGCAGAATCATTGAAGCAACCACCGACGGCGCCAAAGCCGCCTGGTCTATATAAAGCGAGGTGAGGTTATGAAAAACCTGCGTGAGCGCTTTATCCAAACCAACGGCGTAAAATTGCACGTGATGGAAACAGGACCAGCGGACGGCCCGATGATTTTGTTTCTACACGGCTTCCCGGAATTCTGGTACGCTTGGCGCAAGCAAATCGATTACTTTGCGGATAAAGGATATTTGGTTGTCGTTCCTGATCAGCGCGGCTATAATTTAAGCGACAAGCCCGAAGGCATCGCTTCTTACAAAATAGACGAACTGGCCAAAGATATTATTGGCCTGATTGACGCCTACGGTCGCGAGAAGATATTTCTGGTCGGCCACGATTGGGGCGCGTCTGTTTCGTGGTGGGTGGCGCTCAAATACCCTGAGCGTCTGCAAAAACTGGTAATTCTGAATGTGCCGCATCCTAAAGTCATGGCCAAAACCGTCTTTACCAATGTCGAACAGATGAAAAAGAGCTGGTATATTTTTTATTTTCAGCTTCCCGGCGCGGTGGACAAGCTTGCCGCGGCAACCAATTATCAGTGGGTGCTGGATATGATTACAATCTCGGCCAACCACGGCGCTTTTTCCGCGGCTGAGCTTGAAGAATACCGCAAGGCCTTTTCGCAGCCCGGCGCTTTTACGGCGATGGTTAATTGGTATCGCGCGATGATTCAGACCAAACAGGAACAGCCGCAGAGCTTTGACGTCACCGTGCCTATGATTTTAATGTGGGGGGAAGAAGACGTGGCGATGCTCACCGAAATGGCCGATGAAAGCATGGCTTACTGCAAACAGGGTAAGCTGATCAAGTTTCCTAAGGTGAGCCACTGGATTCAGCACGAAGCGGCGGACAGAATTAACCCGTTTATTGCGGAGTTTTTCGCCGGCGATAAATAATTCTTGACGCCCGCGTTATTTTCGGCAAATAAATTCAAATTGGCTTTGCAAAATATTTCTTGGTCATTGCGAGCTACCGAAGGGAGCGTGGCAATCTCAAAAGTTTGCGGGTTTTGTTCGTGTCTTTGGCTCACGGCAATGGTAATGTGGAATTATTGCAAAGGCATTTAGCCGATCGAATTTGTGGAGAGGTTTTTATGCTCAGCCGCGCCGCCGCCGTTTTAGTTATCATCGATATTCAGGGCAATCTTGCTCAGGCGATGTTCGATAAGGATAATCTTTTTGCCAACAACATCAAGCTGATTAAAGGATTCAAAGCGCTGGGCCTGCCGATAATTGTTACCGAGCAGACGCCGGGAAAACTAGGCAATACCCTGTCTGAAATCGCCGCGGAACTCGCAGGAATAAAACCCATTGCCAAAGAAAGTTTCAGTTGTTGGCCCAACGCCGATTTTCATGAACAGCTCGAAGCTTTAAGCCGCCGGCATGTCGTTTTGACCGGGATTGAAACCCACGTTTGCGTTTATCAGACCGCGCTGGATTTGCTTGCCAACGGTTACAGTATTCATCTGGTTGCAGACGCCGTATCCTCTCGCGCGCCTCAAAATCGCCAGATAGGAATTGACGCCATGAAAAGCGCCGGCGCGCAAATCGCCAGCACGGAAATGGTTTTATTTGAGCTTCTACGCACCGCCGCCGACCATAAATCTAAAGATATATTCAAAATCGTGAAATAAACAATGTAAGTTTAAACTTACAATAGGGGCCCAAAGCAATTATAAGTCTTTCTTCCTATATTAAGCAATCCGCGTAGTTTGCTGAAAAGTACCCTCTTTCAAGTTATACAAGACCGAGTTTCTTATAGTTCAACCATGAACAATCAATGTCTTATCAGTTTAATCTCTCTTTTTTAGAGAAGGTAAATGATTACGCAGCAGTTCGGCAAACTGGTCAGGCACAATGGGTTTGCTGAAGTAAAAACCCTGCATCTCATCACAGGAGTGTTCCTTTAAGAAGTTCATTTGTTCTACGGTTTCCACACCTTCGGCCACAACGGTAAGACTTAGAGTCTTGCCCATGGCGATGATTGCCTTGGTGATTGCTTTATCCTCAGCATCTTGCGGGATATTACGAACGAAGGACCTGTCCACCTTTAACGTGTTGATAGGGAAGTGTTTAAGTTGGCCGAGAGATGAGTATCCTGTGCCGAAATCGTCAATGGCCAGACGTACTCCCATCTCTCCGATTTTGGATAACACAGCGATCATGCGCGTGGGGTTATGCATTACCATACTTTCCGTAATTTCCAGCTCTAGCAGATTAGGCGCCATGCCGCAGTCGTTCAGGGCTTTTTTGATATCTTCTACTAAGAATTCATCCATAAGTTGGCGCAGCGACAAATTTACCGCCATACAGATAGGAGGAAGACCCTGCTGTTGCCAGGCGACATTTTGCGCGCATGCGGTCCTTATTACCCATTTACCGATGGGCATGATCAGCCCAGATTCCTCGGCTACCGGAATAAATTGTGTAGGGGTTACTGAACCAAGGTATGGATTCTGCCAGCGTAATAGAGCCTCCACGCCGTTGATTGTGTTCGTTTTGAAATCCACTTTGGCCTGATAGTGCAAAGACAGTTCATTGCGCTCCAGGGCAAAGCGCAGGTTTGTTTCGATGGATAGCCGTTCAATTGATTTTGACTGAATATCTTTGGAGTAGAATTGGTAATTATTCTTTCCTTCCTCTTTGGCATGATACATGGCTATATCGGCATTTTTCATCAGGCTTTGCTCATCTTCGGCATCTTCGGAGTAAATGCTGATGCCGATGCTGGCTGTTACGCGGCATTCTTGACCCAGAATAACAAACGGTTTGATAGCGGCGGCAAGAATTTTGCGGGCTACGGTGGCGACATGTTTTGAATCGCTTACCTCCTCGATCAATATAACAAATTCATCTCCTCCCAAACGCGCAATAACATCGGCTGCACGCAGCGATTGTTTAAACCGTATGGCAATCTCTTGCAGCAGTTGGTCTCCTGCATCATGCCCCAGAGAGTCGTTGATAATTTTGAAACGATCAAGATCAATGAAGAAAACAGCTAACTGCCGTTTATAACGCTTCGCAGATTGAATGGCGTGGTTCAGCAATTGGCCGAACATCAAGCGGTTAGGCAGTCCCGTTAGAGAGTCGTGCGTGGCGAGGTGCTGAACGCGATCTTCGGCGCGTTTGCGCTCGGCCTCGCGTTCGAAATTGCTCAGCGCAAACACGACGTTCTCCGCCATACGTTCGAGCAATTTGATGGCCTCGTCATCAAAAGAGCGCTTCCGGGCGGCGTAGAAAATCAAGGCGCCGATTGACTGACCGCCGCTAATAAGCGGTATAACAGCGGCAGCGCCCACGTTTTTCATAATTTCACGCCAGGGCAGCGAGACCGGATCGTTGAGATAATTGTTGGAAACGCAAGGTTTTCCTGTGCGGAAGGTGGTGCCGACCATCCCTTTTCCCTCGGGAATTGACTCATCAAGAGAGATTCGGGCCTCACGAAGTCTGTCCCCGCCGATGCCACTGGCTGCCGCCACTCTTACCCATGTTGTTTCCGGATCAAAAAGAAGAACTCCCGTGGTGATGAATTTGCCATCGTCGACGGCGGCGTTACATACCCGTTGATACAGCTCTTCAGGTGATTTGGAGTGTAAGATCGTTTCATTGGTTGCGCTTAAAGCCGCAAACATCTGTCCGAGCAAGCGAATCTTTTCCTCGGCGAGCCAGCGCTGGCTGATATCATGCATGATTGTTACGATAATCCAGCGGTTGCCGATATTCAGTGCGCGACGGTGCAGTTCGATGATCGTCTGGATGCCTTCTTTAGTGCGGCTTTTCATTTCTACGGTAATACCGGCGGGAGCGGCAGCAATGGCCGCATCGTAAGCATCCTCAAGGGTTTTACGATCAACCAGCAACATATCCTGAGGAGACTTTTTCGTATACTCTTCCCGGGTATAGCCGGTCAACCGGAAGGCCGTCTCATTAGCATAGAGGAAGCGCATCGTGGTCCGGTCAACGAGAAAAATCATATCTTGTGATACATCCATGGCGGAGCGTAGCAGCGATAGTTCCTCTTCATATCGCTTGCGCTCGGTGACATCACGAGAAACCCCCCGGAATCCGATCGGTTTACCTTCTGCATTTCTTATGAGAGTTACCGATGTTTCATAAATTACTTTAGAGCCATCTTTCTTGGTAGAGATAACTTCTGACGATTCAATAGGTTCACCCGTCTGGTAAAGTTCAGCGTAACGTTGCGATACTTGTTGATAATTATCTTCATCTGGCATGTGTTTCCGGGTTTGCATTCCGACCAGTTCTTCTTTGGTATATCCAAGAAGCTTACAGGTTGCGTCATTAACAAAAGTATAAGTACCAGTAAGGTCAAGTTCAAAATAGCCCTCCTGGATGCTCTCCAGAATGGTACGGTATCTCTCCTCACTTTTTTGCAGTGCTTCTTCCGCCTGCTTGCGCTCGGTTCTGTCCCTTACAATGCCCCGAAAGGCAAATATCCGTCCGGTGTCATCTTTCATGGGAGTTATAGAAGTTTCTAGATGTCTTCTCTCTCCGCTTTTGGTAATAATTTCATAGGGGACTTCTTTTTCGGATTCACCTGTGGTGAATACCTTGTTGTATCTGGCAAATATCTTCTGGACATTTTCTTCATCCATTAGATCGCGATAGGTCTTTTTTATTAATTCTTCTCTGGGGTATCCTTGAATCCGGCAAAGCGCTTCATTGAAGAAAATGAAGTTGCCGCGAAGATCCATTTCCGCGTATCCATCTTCGATATTTTCCAGAATAGACCGGTATTTTTCTTCACTCCGGCGCAACTCATTCTCCATGAATTTGCGTTCGGTGATTTGCCTTGAAAGTCCACGGAAGCCAATGGGCTTTCCTTTTGAATCTTTTATAAGAGATATAAGCAGTTCACTTACTGCCTTGGTTCCATCTTTCCTGGTAATTTCATAATCAAATACCTTGCTTGGTTCTCCTGTCTTGTAAAGATTGCTGAACGCTTGAAAAGCTTTTTTTGCGTTCTTTTCATCTGTATATTGCCGATTGTTCATCCCGATCAATTCTTTCCGGGAATAGCCCATATTCCTGCACTCCGCGTCATTAACGAAGGTAAAATTGCCCTTAAGGTCAATCTCAAAATACCCCTCTTCCATATCTTCCATGATAGTGCGGTATTTTTCCTCACTCTGGCGCAGTTCATCTTCCATGCGCTTGTGTTCAGAAATATCCATAAAGCTGCCGAGTGCGGCCCGCGTTCCTTTATAGGTGATGGAAGTGACCATCTCCATAACCCATATTATTTCACCGTTTTTCCTGATGAACCTGTATTGATAGCTGCTGCCTTTTCTCTTTAGATTTTTTATGGCCTCTTGCCGGACTGTTTTTCTATCCTCGGGATGAACATGATCAAGGGGTTTTGTGCCTAATAAATCACTATGTGAATAGCCGCCGATCTTCTGAAAGAGAGGGCTTACGTAAACAAACTTGCCGTTCTGAATAATATATATTCCCACTCCCACATTGGATATTATGTCTTTTGATAACTGGAACAAATTGTCCTGTTTGGAGATTGATTTTTTGTATGGCTTGTCTTTTAATGTTTTTTTAATAGCCGATTTTGATTTAACTGCTGATTTATCTTTACCAGATGATTTGATTTTAATAGCCATGGACTGTTAATCTCATATGAAATTCACGACAAGAGCACCTAAATTCGGCCTATTTAGCCCTTTTTCCTCATTATTAGTTACAATAATACATTATCATGAATTTATTTAATAGAAATTTTCTGTTGGCTGTATGGGATACAAAAAAGGCGCTGGCGTCTCTGAAATATTGAGAATTTACCCAAATTAGAGCTAGATAGTGTCCATCGCCGCTTTGGGACAAAGCAGCGATGGACACGGCAATTCGGGGGACAGTATGAACTATCCCCGGTTTGACGGGCAGGCAATTGTTATTTTTCCGAATGGTGTTGCCGGTGGCATCATGTTGATACGTGAAGGGGCTTGATTGCCCGGTCTCCCGGCATACGCCGGGCAAGTGAGCCGGGCAATGACATAGGGGAACTGGTTCCCCGCCTTCGCGGGAATGACAATAAAAAAGGGCGTTCCGGAAAGGGACGCCCTTTTTGTTAAGTATTAAATTTGTTGGCAGTTAAGCTTTTTTCTTATCCTCGCCTTTGTAAACAACCAGCGTTCCTTCGTGCTCCATCTCTTTGAGCCATTTTGGATGCAGCATCTTTAAAACAGGTTTTTCCATATAGCCGCTGATCATCGCCTGAACAGAACCGGGGTTGCCAATCGTGCCCAGATAAAGGTGAATGAAGAAGAAAGCGAAGATCACCACAAACCCGAAGACGTGCAAAGGATACATCCAGCGCAGCGCTTCCATCGGCAGAAATCCTGGCTGTAACCACATGAAGAAACCGGTTACCACCATCATCGCGCCGAATAAAGCCACAACGAGGAAAAATGCTTTCTGGCCGGGATTATATTTACCAGTTTCCGGTACTTTATCCACGTGCCAGAGGTAACCACCCGCCGCCAAAACCCAGTCGATATCTTCCGGAAAAACAAAAATACCAGCTTCTCTCCACCACATCTTAATGGCTAAAATAAGAGAAACAGTGAAGATTATCGCGGTGAAATTATGGACAATCTTTAATCCCTTCAATCCGCCAATGATTATGCCCAGAAAGTTGAGGGATTCAAACATCATCCCCAATCCCGTATAGCAAAGAAGCAGGCAGGAAATAGCCAGTACCCAGTGAACCACCCGTTCATACAAGCTTGTTACTTTTACCATTCCTTTTTTCGGTTTCATTGTTATTCCCTCCCTTCCGTCTTTACATCATTGCCGGCATCCTGATCAGGTCTTTTCGGCCCATGCAGGATGTAATGCAAGAGGGATCCGCCGATAACACCGCCCGCGCCCAGCAAGCTCAAGGGTTTGAGCCACTTCTTCCAAAGGATTACAGAGAGAGGCACTTTTGGGTTTTTATGAATATCCGCGTAAACATCCTTGCCTTCTTTCAGGACATACATAAAATGCGTTCCGCCGACATATTGATCGCCGTAAATAGCGGCGTTTCCGCCTAATTGCCCAACGCGCTTTTGCGCCAGTTCCAGCATCTTATCTTTTTCGCCCCACTTTAATGCGCCGGTCGGGCAGGCTTTAACGCAGGCGGGTTCCAGTTTATTGGATATTCTGCTTTCGCACATGTCGCATTTGTAAACTTTAGATGTTTTAGAATCGTATTTAGGAACTTCAAAGGGGCATGCCGCGACGCATTCTTTACAGCCGATGCACTTTTCCCTGTCCAGCCCCACGGTTCCCAGCTCTTTATTGTAGTAAAGAGCGCCGCTGGGGCAAACGGTTACGCAGGCCGCCTCGGTGCAGTGCATGCAGGCTTCTTTTCGGAAAAGCCATTTTACATTTCCTTCGGAAGTCGCGTAATCCTGAAAGTGAATAATCATATAGGTATTGGCCTGCAAGGTAGGAGGATTCTGATAAGTTCCTTGTTGCTCAGTCTGACCGGCTTTCAGGTCGTTCCACTGTTTGCAGGCGAGCTGACAGCCGCGGCAGGCGGTGCACTTGGAATCATCATATAATTTGATTATCTGAGTCATGTTATCTTCCTCCCTTCTTTACAACATTGGCCATGAAGGCTTTGGTCTCCGGAATCATTGTGTTGGCGTCTCCAATGGTCGGTGTCAGAAGATTCGCCGCGTCGCCGAAGGTAAAGACTTCCGCCTTCTTATCGCCCGCGTTGTATTTACGGTCTTTGGTGGTAATCCAGCCGTAATGCCAGGGGATACCAATTTGATGTATTTCATTGCCGTCAATTAGCAAGGGCTTGAAGCGCGGCGTGACAATAGCCGTTGCCTCCACTTCGCCGCGAGGTGAGCGCACAATGCATTTATCGCCGTTTTTAATGCCTCTTTCTTCAGCCAGCTCCACGCTCATTTCCACAAACATGCCGGGCTGCATTTCCGCCAGCCACGGGCACCACCGGGTCAGTACGCCTGTCTGCCAGTGTTCGCTGACACGATAGGTTGTGGCGACGAACGGATAGCGCGGATCGCAGCTATCCACACCGGAGTAAACATCCAAGTCGGAGCCGACGCCGGGTTTATCGAAACGTTTGATGGTCGGGTTATTTTTCTGCGGCGACATAAAGTTTCTTTCCACCGGGCACTCCAAAGGTTCGTAGTGTTCGGGGAAGGGCCCATCAGCTAGACCAGGTCCATAGAGACTGGCCACGCCGTCCGGTTTCATAATGAAAGGCGGCCTGCCGGAACCGGGATTACCGACTCCATCAGGAACATCGCCTGTCCATTTTTCTCCGTCCCATTTAATAAGCGCGCGACTTGGATCCCACGGTTTTCCGTTAGTGTCGACAGAAGCGCCGTTATAAATAATGCGGCGGTTGACCGGCCAGCTCCACGCCCAGTCGGGGAAGAGCCCCAAACCTGTCGGATCCGCTTTGCCGCGGCGCATGGGTAAAATACCTTTGTCCCCCACGGAACCGCAATAGATCCAGCATCCGGAAGAGGTAGATCCGTCATCCTGCAGCCAGGCAAATGTCGGAACCAGATCGCCTTTCTTGAAGGTTTTAAATTCACCTTTTTTAGTCGGGTTTTCCAATGTTTTATCCTGCAGGAAGCGGCCGTTAATTTCGGCGGCGACAACGCGCGGATTATAATGGAAATGGCTGCCTTCGTATTTTCCATACGGCCAGGTAAGCTTGGTAATTGCCTGACTGTTGGGTCCGCCCTTCTGCTGGTAGAGCTTTTTAACTTTGAAGAAAATTTCGCTCATGATGTCGCCGTCCGGCAGAGCCTCTCCCGGAGGATCGACCGCCTTATAGCGCCACTGCTGTAGCCGGCCGCTGTTAGCGATGCTTCCTTCTTTTTCAATGGAAGCCGCGCAGGGCAGCATGAACACTTCTGTTTTAATGCTTGCCGGATCCATGCCCGGGCCGCGCCAGAATGAACCTGTTTCATTATCAAACAGGTTGACGTTGACCATCCAGTCGAGTTTGGCCAGCGCCTGACGCACTTTATTGGAATGAGCTCCGGAACACGCGGGATTCATTCCCCATGCAAAGAAGCCGGTGAACTTGCCTTTGTACATTTCATCAAAGAGGGTCAGCCAGGAATAGTTCGCGCCATCATCGAGCTTGGGTAAGAGCTGGTAGGCCTCTTCCATGCCGGCGTTTGTTCCGTACATGGAACGCAGGAAACTTGCCGAATACTTCGGGAAATTCTTCCACCAGTTGAGTGATTTAGCTTCTTTGGTTTTCGGCGTTCTTTTATCGTTGAATTCGGTCAGAGTTTTCAGTGATGCCGTGGGAGTTCCCAGATAACCGGGCCAGATGTGGAACAAGAGGCCGTGATCGGTGGAACCCTGCACGTTGGATTCGCCACGCATAGCCGCGACACCGCCGCCGGCAATACCCATGTTACCTAAAAGTAGCTGGATGATGCACATGGTGCGGATGTTCTGCACGCCGACTGTATGCTGCGTCCAGCCCATCGCGTAAAGCTCAACGCCTGCCTTGTTTGGCCTGCCCGTTGAACCATATAGTTTATAGATTTCTATAAGCTTCTCTTTAGGTGTTCCGGTGATGCGGGATACAAGATCCGGCGTGTAACGCGCGTAGTGTTTTCTTAAAAGCTGGAAGACACAATTGGGATCGCGCAGAGACATATCTTTCTTAACAACGCCTTCCGCGTCGGTCTGATACGACCAGGTGTCTTTTTCGTATTTGCCGTCTTTCAGGCCGGAAAATACGCCGCGGTTTTCTCCCGGCATTTTAAAGGCCGGATTTACCAGGAAAGTCGCGTTCGTGTAATTCTTAATATATTCTTCAAAATAAAGTCTGTTGTCGATGATATATTTAATCATCCCGCCTAAGAAAGCGATATCCGTGCCGGAGCGCAAAGGAGCGTAAATATGCGCTTTGGCCGCAGATTGCGTGAAGCGGGGATCGACGCAAATAATTTTCGCGCCGCGATTTTCCACCGCGTGCTGAATCCACTTAAATGAAATGGGATGATTGGAAGCAGGGTTGCTTCCCATAATTAAAAACACATCACTGTTTTTGAAATCAATCCAGTGATTGGTCATTGCGCCGCGTCCGAACGACTCTGCCAGAGCCG
>DHGA01000054.1:12367-12942 GCA_002402545.1 Syntrophaceae bacterium UBA4810 | reverse complement strand
GCCTGAACTTCTTCCGCGCTGAGAGAGGCCGAAATCGCACCGGCACTGGAAGCCAGAAGTTCCTTCTCCAGACGATCCGTGATTTCATCAATGCTTTTCTGCTGCATTTCCCGCACTTTCTGCCGCGTGAAAACCGCCCCGCGCAGATACGCATTATCTAGATAGCCGCCGGAGCGTTCGATCAGGGAAGAAAGCTTTTCACCCTTGTGCAGCAGATATTTTCCGGCAAACCTGACCTGGCCGGACACAGTCATGTAACGCTGAACCCCCCAATTCGTAATACCTCGGATAAAAAGTGTGTCGTGAGGCTGCAATGGAAGATTATGGGCGGCGTCACCGGCCAGAGCCATCCTGAGATTAATATTCTTTGTCCGTGTTTCAGCAATAACTCCGCCGTCTATGACCTGGGAAGATATTTCGGCTTTGTCCAGATAGGCGGATTCCAAAGTGTTGCCGGCGGCAAAAACAAGATCTCTGACGGTCATGCCCTGCGCATATTCAAATTTACCCGGTTCGGCCACAGCGCCGCCTATGGTAACGGTCTGTTTGTAGTATATGTCGGAAAGTGAGCGAAT
>DHGA01000054.1:9596-12292 GCA_002402545.1 Syntrophaceae bacterium UBA4810 | reverse complement strand
TTCCCGATAAGCGTCTTTGGTGAGACCGCCGGCCGCCAGCAGAGCATCTTTCACTTTGCTGTTTACGATAAATTCATATCTATTTGGATTGCGCACTTCCCCCCGCACGGTAAAGGAAGGCCGGTCTTTGAAAAACCAGGCGCTGAAAATGTAAATTTCATCTTTCGGCTTTAGATCGATGTTGATCTTTTCGTCACTGCCGTCCAGTAAATTGCCCAGATGAAAAGGAATCAGTTCCGGCTGGCGGCTGGGCGGATAGGATCTTTTAATCAAGGCATAATTCAAATACGGTTCAGGAAGTAATTCGTCTATATTTTTGATGACTTCCCTTAGTTTCATATTCGGTTTCATCTCGTATTTGCCGGGTTTTTTCACATGCCCCCTGAGGTAAACAGCATTGGCATCCGCATCAACAATCGAAAAAATCTTCACCAGATCCGAATCCCGCAAGTGAACCGCCGCGGACTTCGTCAGCTCCTTGTCGTCAATATCGACAATAATTTGTTTTTCATTCCTCACAATCCGCTCTATCTGAATTTGCTGCGTATAGGCGGTGGGAACTATGCCACCGGCCAATTCCAGAAGATAATGTAAGTCGGTTTTGTCTTTCAGCTCATAAATCGCGGGCCGTTTCACATTGCCGGCAACGCCCACCTGCGGGCCGGAGACAGGAACAAAAACGACATCGTCCGCCTGCAAAACAGTATCATTCGCTTTGTCGCCTTTTAGAAGAAAATCATACAGATCAAAGGTGGCCACTATTTTATTTTTCCGTTTTAATTGAACGTTGCGCATGGAGCCTATCTCGGATGGCCCTCCGGCAATCAAAAGCGCGTCGGTTATCTTGGCAAAAGAGCCAATCATATAAGCGCCCGGCCGCGCGACATCCCCGGTTACAAAAATCGGCATGGTTTTCAGAGAGCCCATCGTAACATCAATATTTGCGCCGACTATCTGGTTGGATTGCTTAATCAGACGCGTGGACATCTGTTCAAAAGTCATTCCGGCCACATAAATCGGCCCTATTTCCGGAATGGTTATGCTGCCGTTACGATCGATCGTTAGGCTGTATTGCGCGTTGACCCGCCCCCAGAATAATATTTTGACCTGATCACCGGGACCGACGATATAATTGGCGGGCACGGGAATGTCCTTGCGGTCGGTTATCAGACGAATAGAAGTGTCTTTAAAAAATTCATATCCAAATGGCTTCAAATCCAGAGAAATATCCTGATATTTGCCGATTTTTCTTGTCCGCTGGAAAAGCGTCGGTGCTTCTTTCTCATCCGGCCGTTCCCTGAAATCCGTTTCTCCAAATCGTTTGACATCCGGCTTGCGGCCGGATTTTTTTGACTGCTCCGGTTCCCAACTGAAAGGGGTACCTTTTTCATCGAGCATTTCCCGTCCACGGATGACGTCTTCAGCCATTAGCCCTCTGAATTCAGGCGATTTTTTCAATGCATCCAGCGCCTCCGGCGTCAGCGCTTTGGGCGAGCGTTTCATCTCATTTTCGATCAGAAGCTGTTCTTCCGAAGACAATGCTTCTGGCGTGCGCTTTAGTTCATTTTCCAGAAGACGCCTTTCTTCCGGCGTTAATTTCTTCATCATCTCTATTTGTTGCTGCCGGGTTAAAGATTCCGTAAAGGATTGGGACGATGAAGGTTTGTTCAGCTTATTCTTTAAAAATTGCTGCTCTTCCGGAGACAGTTTGTTCATCATGTTCGACTTTTGCTGCCGGGTTAAAGATTCCCAGGATGTCTCCGCGGTTTGAGAGGCAGGTGATTTCATCAGCTCATTTTGAATATAATTCATTTCTTCCGGGGGCATTTTTTTGAGCAACTCCGCTTTTTGCTCAACCGTCAACGCTTCCCATGATGTTTGGGCCACGGCAGCATCGGGCGCGCAGAAAAACATAATAAGTAAAATGATAACAAATAACCTTTTTAACGGCACTAGGTTTCTTTGGATATTATTTTTCATCACTGCAGACTCCACTATTGATTTGATCATTTTTCGTTTTTAAACTTTCGAGATAGGCCATAAAGGCAACAAAAAAACCGCTGATCAACATGGAAAGCAACAAACTTATCAGAATAATCAAACTCCTTTTGGGCCATATCTTTTTGTCCGGCGCTTTGGGGCGTTCAAGGATTTTAAAGGAAAAGTTTTCTTTTACTTCCGCCATCATGGATGTTTCAATCTGCTGGGCGATCATATTATAAATTTTCTGCTGAATATAAGGATCAGCCGTTTGCAATAACTGCTCTTCCAGATATTTCCGATTGATCGTGGCCACTCTTTTGGCTTCACCGCTCATGTATTCATTGAGTGCCTCAAGAAAATAACCCACAATCTGCGCCGCCAAAACCGGATCTTCAGCTTCCACGGAAATGCTGATGTTATTTTCTTTTCGATTGCTTACAACACTAACGGTTTTGTCCAGCTTGCGTAAGCCATCCCAGACGGTAGGCACACCGTCTTCATGGACAGGCACACTTTTGTCGGCCAGACTGGTCCTTGTACGAAATCTCTCGGTCAGAAGAAAAGGATTAAGGATAAAATCGCCGCTTTTCCGCCATGTTTTCTTTTTATTGTCCCATTTTTCAGGAAACAGCACCGGCAGCAGATTGTATCTGGTAATTATTGCCTCCCTCAAAGTAATTGATTTTAAGAGCGTGATAATTTCAGTCTCTGAC
>DHGA01000054.1:7635-9573 GCA_002402545.1 Syntrophaceae bacterium UBA4810 | reverse complement strand
ACAGGGATAATGATCGCTTTTGCCGCATAAATATTGGTCAGAAAAAAGGATATGATCATCGTTAACAAGACACAGGCCGCCACAAAAATTCCGATAAGCTTGCGCCATTTTTTGATCATTCGCCAATATAGAAATACATTGACTTCATCCTGAGCATATAAAGTATTTTCATTTTTCATTGCAAAAATCCTTTATCTTATATCATTTTCCGCACAGACTGATCGGGCTGAGAAGGCAAGCCCTCTGTCTTTAATAATCGCATTGGAGCTTTTTCACAGCATCTTTAATGTATTCCTGCAATGATCTACCCATAGCATTTTTAAATCTGTTATTGTAGAAATTCTTTCATTGCCAGAAATGATTTCAGCATTGCCCCCTTCAAAATTGTGACCATGTATGTCCGGAGATCTTTGTTCGTCTTTCTTTAATACGCATTTTTTCCGTTAAATCCCTTAAAAATAGTCATGATGATGATCTTCATATCCAGCCAAAACGACCATTCGCGGATATATGCCAGATCAAATTCAACCCGCTTCTGCATCTTTCCCAGGGTATCCGTTTCACCCCGCCATCCATTTACCTGTGCCCAACCGGTAATGCCCGGCTTTACTTTATGACGCAGCATGTAACCGGGAATAAGTTTCCTGTAATATTCATTGTGCGCAACCGCATGTGGACGCGGCCCTACAATAGACATCCGGCCTTGCAATACATTGATAAACTGTGGCAATTCATCCAAAGATGTTCGCCGCAGAAACTCCCCAAACTTTGTTACCCGAGGATCATTCTTTTGTGCCTGCGGTATGTTTGGCCCGTCTTCACTCACCGTCATGGAGCGGAACTTCCAAACAAAAATTTCTTCGCCATTGAAACCATAGCGTCGCTGCTTAAAGATCACATTACCGGGAGAAGAAAACTTTACCCCAATTGCAATAAAAATCAGAACCGGAGAAATCATTAAAGTAATCAAAAATCCAACCACCAAATCTTCCGCGCGCTTAATCCAATCATTGATCCCATAAAACGGCCCTTCATAGACACTGATAGTCGGAATGCCTCCCATATCGACCAGTCGGGCATTTAACAACTCAAAAGTAAAAATATCCGCCACAATATAAACGGAAGCGGTTGTATCCGCCAACTTCTCCAATATTTCTTTTAATCTAGTTTCCGCGCGCATCGGAAGAGCAACATAGACAAGATCAACGTGGCTTTTTCGAACATCCGAAGACAATTCATCAAGTTTCCCTCTGACAGCGGCTTCAAGACCGATCAAAGGTTTATGTCCGACCGGCTTAAAATCGTCATAGAATCCCAATATATTCAAGCCCATCCAATCATTTTCCTGGATTGTTTTTGCCAGGTTTCTGCCCAAATCACCGGCACCGGCAATCAAAACCGATCTTACATTCATGCCCCGGCGGCGAAGTGCTCTCAAGAAGAGGCGCACCAGATAACGCCACAGCAACAAACTGACAAATCCAGAGGCAAACCATCCAATGACCACGCGGCGGAAGAAAGGCCCTGAAAATTTGGACAAAAAAGCAACAACCAGAACCACCAGCATTGTTAATAGCCATGCCTGCAAAATCAGGGTGCTTTCACGCTGGAACGACGATGTCCGCCAGGATTGATACAGGCCGCTCTGACGAGCTATAATGTAAAAGACAACAACAGCCAGAATAGAAAAAAAACTGAAGTGTGGGTTCCAGGGAAATCCGAAAAAGATGGCCGACAATACAAAACAACCAATAATAATAACTATATCAAAAAGCCGATGTAGAATTTCCAGCTTTGAACTATGAAACTGAACTAAACCTCTTTTAAGCACGATTATACGAATTCTCCCCCTAGTTCGTCTTCAAACCAATGCGGCAACCCTTTTACTCCTCTATATTCTAATGTGACTGACCATGTGGCCGCCGATAAAACTTTACC
>DHGA01000054.1:0-7629 GCA_002402545.1 Syntrophaceae bacterium UBA4810 | reverse complement strand
ATTAGAATTTATGATTTCAACCTTTCCTGAAACATTGTCCATTCCCTTTCTACAAAAGTTGAAAATTCATCTCGAAATCTTTCTGGAGAAAAATTAATTGCATTTTGGCGGCAAATTATTGGATTAAAACGATCAGTTGCATTTTCAAAGCAGCTAACCGCTTCTATCAAAGAAGATACCGTTTGTTCTGCAAAAAATAACCCCGTTGGCTTTTCCTTATCCAAGCCACACACTGTTTCTAAAACACCACCCTTTCCATAAGCAATAACAGGTGTACCGCACGCTTGGGCTTCCACTGGAATAATGCCGAAATCTTCCTCTGCTGCAAAAACGAAGGCCTTGGCACGTTGCATATAATTTCTTAATTGTTCAAATGGTTGAAAGCCCAACAAGGTTACGTTATGGCCTGCTTTGGCTTTAACCTTTTCAAAATCAGGACCATCACCTATAACAACAAGCTTATGTTGAGGTATTTTGGAAAACGCCTCTACGATTAAGTCAATTTTTTTGTACGGTACGATGCGGGAAGCCGTCAGGTAAAAATCATCCTTTACCTCTTTCAGCGTAAATGCCGCCACATCCACAGGAGGATAAATAATCGTAGCTTCTCGACCATAAACTTTGCGGATACGCCTGGCGATGAACTTGGAATTTGATATAAAGGCGTCAACACCATTAGCCGTGCGGACATCCCATAACCGCATTTTATGCAACATCCATTTAGCCAACCAGCCCTTTAATCCTTTATCAAGCCCAGATTCACGTAAATATTGATGCTGAAGATCCCAAGCATAGCGTATTGGAGAATGGACATATGAGATGTGCAATTGGTCAGGTCCTGTAATAACCCCTTTTGATACTGCATGCGTGCTGGAAATAATGAGATCGTATGCTGAAACGTCAAATTGTTCGATGGCTAACGGCATCAACGGCAAATACGAGCGATATTTCTTTTTAGCCAATGGCAGTTTTTGTATAAAAGATGTATTGATTGTTTTATTTCTTATAAAACTGCGGCTCCTATCGTCAAGAAAATCTACAATGCTAAAGATATCAACTCGTGGATAACAAAAAATTATTTGTTCTAAAACACGTTCGGCACCAGCATAAGTAACAAGCCAGTCATGAATTAGTGCAATCTTCATCATATTGTCTCATCATATTAAGAATTTTTTTTGCAGATGTTTCCCAACTGAATCGCTTAACGTTTTCAAATCCTTTTATTCTTAGGTCATTTTGCAATCCCTTGTCTTTGATCAACCTAGAAATTTTTTCGGCGATGTCTTCTTCGCTGTGCGGATAGCAATAGAGGGCACTATTGCCATATACCTCGGGTAAACTAGCCGTATCCGAAACAATCACGGGACAACCGCATGCCTGTGCCTCCAGTGGCGGAATACCAAAGCCTTCATAAAGAGATGGAAAAACAAAGCAAAGAGCATTGGAATACAAACTAATTAGCTCAGAATCATCCAGGCGGCCTTTAAGAATGATTTTGTCGTTTTTTTCAATATCTTGAATCAAGGATGTAGCCGCAAAATTTTTATTAAAGACGCCAATTATGTAGAGTTTAACATTTTGACTTTTTAGACAGTTAAACGCCTTTACCAGCATATGGAAATTTTTTTGATAATTTAATGAGGATACAGCCAATATGTACTCATCATGATCATTTGTAATTACGGGATTAAATTTTTCATTGACGGCATTGTGTGCAACCATGATTTTATTTATATCATAGTTATAAATCTCGGATATCTCGGATCTTGAAAATTCACTGACCGTAACCAAGGACGGGCTAGATTTTAGTAATCTGGGGATAAGAAATTTATAAAATAATCTAAATTGCCAAGAAAATGATTGAGAAAATCTTTCAAAAGCAACATCGTGAATTGTAACCACTTTATTATGGTAATAAAGGGGAGCTGTATTGGCTAGACATAGTAACAGTGGTTGGCCGTTTTTCCTTAAATAATATGGCATCTCAATTTGCTCCCACAGATGCCCGGAGAACCTACCACAAATTTCTGCCTTTAAATCATGTGCCAAATCATGGTGGATAATATTGCGTGGCGCTAAAAAGCTTATCGAATTGTCAATTTTTTTAAGTTGCCTAGATATTTCAATTGCAAAACGCTGAACACCTGTGATGGGCTGACTTAGGAAGCGTGCATTTACATAAATATTGTGCATGTTGACTAGCTCAACGATTTATCGGCCAGAATCGCAATCTAATATTAGAAAAAATTGGGGCAATCTCCATCACTCCTGAAATAAACCGTTTTTCAAAGCTCAAGTCTTTAAAATACTCATGCCACAGTAAAGCATTAAACAACCATATATGCGGATAATAAAATTCTGGAACACTTATTAAAATAACAATCAATAGACTTAAATTACTAATATACAATCCTTTTATATAATCTGTTTTTTGTTTGATTAGAAAATAAGGCAATGTGAAAAATGTAATGTATATTAGTACTCCAATTAAGCCTACATTAAAAAGCAAAGTTGTTAAGCCATCTGTCGAGCGAACATAACCAAAGCCATAACCAAATAAAAGATTAATAAAATTTGAGTTATACCATCCAGTGAAATGATCAGAAAAACTTACAAATCTTTCTATGCCTGAACCATGTTGTAGCATTAACTTTGCTTCTATAAAACCGTAGTATTGATAAGCAGCCTCATAAAATAGAATCGTTGATGCTAAAATCAACAGAGAAAATAATACTATTTTCAGAATTCTATTCTCTCTGTATATCACATCCAAAATGAACCAAATAAAAATACCTAAAGCTGCAGATGTAGAGGTCGATAAGAGTAGTGTAATAAGAAGAAAAATTGACAATTTAAGTCTTTTTAGATATACACTAAGAGTAAAAAAAGGTAGTATTGTAAAAGCAAACATTGATGGCTCACCCGCAAGTGATTTTAACCTTTGTATCTGAACACCTGCGATGTTTATCGTTTGAAAAAGTCCCACCTGAAAATCTTCGCCAGCTATTCTGTTTGAGATAAAATCAAAATTTTGCCCTGTAACCAAGTACATAAAAAATTCATAGTATCCGTAAGCTATAAATACCATGATAGACAAATATGATAAATTCAAAATTTTTTCTTTGCCATAGTTTCTAAGATACAAAAGCAAAAAATGAAAAAATGAAACAACTACTAAAAGATACAATGATTGAGTAATGAAGCTTTTCCTAAAAAAAAGCTGTTTGATGCTCTCTTTTGATATAAAAGTCACATTACTCAAATCATATTTTGGTGGCATCACCAAGATAGACCATTGCGCTACTAAAAAAAAAGATATAAAAGCTAAACTAAAAATTATGATAACTGTGATTATTTGTTTTCTAAATGTTAAAAGGCTTTTAACCATTAACAATAATAAAATACTATTTGAAAGTGTCAAACCTTTAATAATATTTGTTACTACAAATGACTGTATTGGAGCAAAGAATAAGGCTAGTTTGAGCATTTAGACTCTCCGGAGGTTAAAAGATTTGACTCTATTAAGGTTAAATCTACTCCATGTTGATGATCAAGCATGTTTTACCCACCCTAGCCGATCGAACTGTCGCCTTCTAATGCGATTGAACAGGACAACAAGGAAACCGAGCCGCACTGTTGGAAGTTGAGCGGGGTAAAATTTCTTGGTGAACAGGATGCGGTTCCGGATGGCGTGATAGTCGGCAATTGCACTCTTTTCATGGGATTTCCTGGAAGTGGCGCCGGCGCTGCTCCCTTCCTTGTGAAACACTCGGGCATGCCAGCAGTAGCCCAACTCCCACCCTTTTTCTCTTCCTCGAATGACCCAGTCCATCTCTTCGAAATACAGGAAATAATCTTCACACATCAGCCCCACGTCCTTGATGAAATCCACGGAAACGAACATACTGGCCCCGATGGGGTAATCCATCCTGCGGGTGATGCCCTCATTGTCATATTGACCGTGATCTTTTTTGAACACACCCAAGTGTTGCGTTCTGGCAAACCACTTGTTGTATAACCCAGCCACCCCCTGAATTCTGTCAGGAAAATCGTAGTACAATAGTTTCGCCCCGATCATTCCAACTTTCCGCCCCTCCATAGCATATTTCCGAGCTTTATTCACGAGGGCCATCAGAGTTCCGGTCTCGACGACCGTATCGCTGTTCAAAAGCCAGATATAGGCCGCGTCATTTTTCGCCAACGCATAGGAAATCCCGATGTTGTTACCGGCAGCGAACCCCCGATTCTCTTCCGATTGAATCAGGATAAGACGACAATGTTTTTCGTTCTCTCGCAAAGAAAGACAGTCGATCGACGCATCAGGCGTGTAGAAGTAGTGGATTGGCTTTTTAATGCAGGGACTCGTAAGATGAGCCATATGGGGATTTGCAGCGGCGGCGTATTCACGGCCTTGCGCCCAGGACAAGATATGTGCGGCCGAATTATCGGTAGATGAATTATCAACAACGATTATCTGAAAGTTTTCGCAACAAGAACGCAGCAAGCTTTCCAGGCACTCAATTGTATCCTTCCAGCCATTGTAATTCACGAGCACGATGTATACTTTATTTTCCATCGTAGTTCATGCCTTCAATTATGGAGTTTTCCCATAACGTTTCAGCCTTTGTCTAAGCTCGGCCAAACCAATATGATCATAAATGATAAATAAATATCTAAAAATCGGAAAAGAAAAAGTTAATCGAACAAATTTTAATTTCAAAGATTTATTACCCGTAACATTTGCCAGCTTTTCTAAAGCTTGCTTCTTGAAATTTGGCGCCTGGCATATTGTCCAAAAGCGAAATAACTCCCAAGAATAAAATAGTTCAAATTTTTGCCTTGTTGCGCCGTCGTTTATGCAATATTTATCACAAAAGAAAGCACCTATATCAATGAAACTCTTTCTAAATTCTATGTTTTTTTTTATGTTCGTTGAATTAGACGCGGAATTTTCTAAAACTCTATAGACTCCTGTAACTTTATTTTCAAATTTGATTTTACTTTCTTTTGCAAAGTAGAGCCACATTGGATAATCACCCATCAACCAATTCTTTGCTTCCGGCTTAATGTCTTGGTTGTATCTTTGCCGTAAATCCAGGCGGAAACAAGTAGTTAATGTGGGTATTGAATTGCCCAGCAAGAGGTCTTCAAAAGTTTCTTTATCGCCACCAAAAACACCATCATATTTATTCTTTTTTTGAATGAAATATCTTACCTTTGAATAGGTCATTCCGTAAGCAGGATTTGTTTCTAAAAAATATACCTGCCTCTGTAGCTTCAGCGGATCAGTCCAATAGTCGTCGCCTTCGCAAATCGCAACATATTTGCCACGGCAAGCCTCAATGGTTCTATTGTTATTGTTACGTTCCCCAACATTCTTATTGGACGTAAGCACTCTTATTAGTTCAGGATGTTTCTTTTGATAAGCAAGAATTATTTTAAAGGTACGGTCGGTAGAACAGTCTTCACCGATGATTAGTTCTATCGGAAACTCAGTCTTTTGCCTGACAACCCCTTCAATCGCCTTGGCTATATAGGGCTCATGATTGTAAGTTATCATGTGAACGCTGACTTTGGGATGTATTGAAAGTACAGCTTGATCGCTGATTTCTTGACATGGAATATCGGATGAATTGAAAGCTTTATTTTCAAATTTTTTATTAACCTCAGACATCTTATCGCCCACTACTTTTCTGCTTCGGCAATTAAAATCGATTCCTCTCTGGTTTCTAATTGCGACAAACACACATGTTGGCTTTCGCCATGTTTACAGAAAACTATTTTACTAAATCCTGCTTCCCGAAGCCTTCTTTCCAATTCCTCAGAATCATAAAGGTGTTTGTGACCCCACGCACGAAAGCTAATGTTGATCAATTCCGCCCTGGTCTGAACAAACGCCAATCCCCATTTTTCTAGACCAGGATTCTCCCTCCATTTAGGATTAAAATATTCCTTCATGGACCATTCCAAATCTGGCATTGCAACACGCATGATGCCGCCTGGTTTCAAAACGCGCCTAAAGTCACTTAAGGATTTCAAACCTTCTTCAATTGGCAGGTGCTCCAAAAAATGTTCGTGATAAATAAAATCTACGGAATTGTCAGAAATTGGAAGAGGCCAGCGTAAATCCCATTCCAGATCCAGCTTAACAATATTATGGTCTGAATTATTGTCCAAGTTTATCCATCCCTTTTTATAATTGGTCCCACATCCTAAATGAAGTTTTACCGGCTTTCCTTCAGTTATGCATTTCTCAACTTCCTGAAGGGCTTGACTAACACTTTTCCTCTTTCGAAATATGTATTTAATAAAATCGAGTAGCCGAAAGGGCACGCGGCGCGCTTTTTTGTATATCTCATAAAATCTTATCATCATGTATTTTGTCCTTCACTACAGACCGGGATAGAATGATTGAACGTTCACTCATTTAAAGCCCCATCGTGCCAGGCTAAACTTTTTTATTGCTTTTTCCCAGGCAAACGTCGATGCACTTGCGCCCACCAGAAGCAACAAAAAACCGAAAACCATCATCATACCCATCTGCCACCCCCGGCTGGCGGCATGGGGGAATATTTCGTTTAAGCCAAAACCTGCCAGAGCAATGGCTGAAAAAATTATCAAAACATCTTGAAAATACCATCTTACATTCAGCCCCCGAACAAATTTATGATGGACAAAAGGCAGCCAGGCCACAAAGGAAAGAATGTTCATGCTAAGCCAAACATAGCCCGCGCCAATGCCGCCGTATTTTCCGGCGGCCCAGATGATGGAGGGAATCAGCAGAACCACAAACACCGTGCTGCCGATCAAGTGCATCCGTAATTCTCCCTTAGCGTATTGCAGATAATAAGGAAAAGCCGCGACACCCAGTATACCGTTGCCCAGCGCGTATAAGATCAACACCGGCGCCGCCTGACGGGCGAGGACGGCATCGCCCGTCCAGGCCCACAAAAGCGGTTCGGCGCAAAAGGCCAGTGTGGCGCATGCCGCGCCGGCGATAACTGCCACCATTTGCGTGGCCTGTCGGTAAACGCGAATCAGACCGGCATGATCACCTTCGGCTTCCAGCCTGGCCATGCGCGGCATCAACGCCAGACTGACCGGCCCGCTGATGACCGAAACGCCGCCGGCAACGAGCACGGCAAGGGTAAAGTATCCGTAATCGGCCAGAGGCAGCAGCTTGGAAAGCACCAACTTGTCAGTCTGAGTGACCAGCACCCATGTCACTGAGACAAAAGCAATTGTCAGAGAAAATTTTAAGACCGGTTTCAGCGGCTGCCAGGACCAGGGCAAATGTTGATCCCGGGATACCGATGGCAACAAGTGATGTGAATAGGCCATCAAAACAGCAATCTCCAGAATAGTAATCATAAACTGATAACAGAAATATATCGTTGGTGTGGCGCCGATATATTTCAACACCCACAGAACGCCGACAAAGCGCACCGTAGCAATGATCGCGTTATAACCTCCCAGCCAGATCAGCCGCTCAAATCCGCTGATTGCCCCGCGGTATAAGCCGCCCATCCAGCGCAAAGCCACAATGGCCGCCATCAGCTGCACGGCGGTTTTAATTTCTCCTGTGGACAATTGCAAAGATTGCAGCCAGTTTGTGGAAATATAACCGGC
>DHGA01000067.1:252-3318 GCA_002402545.1 Syntrophaceae bacterium UBA4810 | reverse complement strand
TTAATATTTATTACTTTGGAGGGCACGATGCTTGATGATGTTGTAAAAGAGTCTTTGACTTTTGACGATCTTCTTTTGGTCCCGGCGGCGTCCAATGTTTTACCGAAAGATGTTAATGTTTCCACGCTGCTCACAAAAAACATAACTTTACGCATTCCCATTATTTCCGCGGCGATGGATACGGTTACTGAGTCACGCACGGCGATTTGCATGGCGCAGGAAGGCGGTATCGGCATAATTCACCGCAATATGAGCATCGAACATCAGGCGGTTGAAGTGGACAAAGTCAAAAAATCTGAAAGCGGCATGATCGTTGATCCTATTACCATAGAGCCTGATCAAAAAGTGAGCGACGCTCTGGAACTAATGAGTAAATATTCGATCTCCGGTGTTCCGGTAACCAAAAAAGGGAAACTTGTCGGTATTTTGACCAACCGTGATTTGAGATTTGAGGAAGATCTTTCACAGCCTGTATCCAGCGTCATGACCAAAAAAAATCTGGTTACCGTTTCTCAAAATATTTCACTGGAAGATTCAAAGAAGCTGCTCCACAAACACAGAATTGAAAAATTACTTGTTGTTGATGACGAGTATTATTTAAAAGGACTTATTACCATCAAAGATATCGAAAAAATACGCCGTTTCCCGAATGCCTGTAAAGATTCTCTGGGCAGGCTGCGTGTCGGCGCGGCTGTGGGAATTATCGACCGTGAAGCGAGGATCGACGCGTTGCTGGCGGCAGGTGCCGACGTCATTGTGATTGATACTTCACATGGTCACTCAGCGGGAGTAATTGACGCGATTAAATCAACAAAAACAAATTTTCCCCAATGCGAATTGGTTGCCGGAAATGTTGCCACATCTGAAGGGGCAAAAGCGTTAATTGAAGCGGGAGTTGACACTGTTAAAGTAGGAGTAGGGCCCGGTTCAATCTGCACAACGCGTATTATTGCCGGAGCCGGCGTTGCTCAAATGTCCGCTATTAGAGATGCTTACAAAGTAGCATCTAAAAGCGGAATTCCCATAATTGCCGATGGCGGCATAAAATATTCCGGAGATATTGTTAAAGCATTGGGTTGCGGCGCGCACAGTGTAATGATCGGCGGCTTATTTGCCGGCACGGAAGAAAGTCCCGGTGAAACCGTTTTATTCCAGGGACGCAGTTATAAAGTGTATCGCGGCATGGGTTCTCTCGAAGCCATGAAAATGGGCAGCCGTGACCGTTATTATCAAGATGATATAGAAGGCCTGCTGAAACTTGTTCCTGAAGGTATCGAGGGCAGGGTGCCTTTTCGTGGTTCTCTTTCCTCCAGCATTCAGCAATTAATCGGAGGATTAAAAGCAGGCATGGGCTACGCTGGATGTAAAACGATTTTTGAATTAATTGAGAACTCGCGTTTTGTGCGCATTACCGCGGCCGGTTTAAGAGAAAGCCACGTCCATGATGTTATAATTACCAAAGAAGCGCCCAACTATTGGCTGGATTAATATCCATTCAATTTAACATATTTATTTAGAAGTTTAATCATGAAGCATTCTGAGTTTGTCCATCTGCACGTTCATACCCAGTACAGTCTTTTAGACGGGATGATTCGTTTGGATGATCTTTTCCAAAAAGCGCGTGAATATAAAATGCCCGCCGTTGCTATTACCGATCATGGCAATATGTTCGGTGCGATAGATTTTTATCAGCGCGCCTACGCCTGCGGCATAAAGCCGATTATCGGCGCCGAATTATATGTCGCCCCCAAAAGCCGTTTTGAAAAAAGTTACGCGCCTGGGGAAACGGCGAATCATCTGATTGTCCTGGTAAAAAACATGCAGGGATATAAAAATCTGATGAAGCTGACCAGCGCGGGATTTCTGGAAGGTTTTTATTATCGTCCGCGGGTTGATAAAGAAATTCTCAAAGAATTTGGCGAAGGGTTAATTGCCGCGAGCGCCTGCCTGCATGGTGAGATATGTGATTATATCCTCAGAGGAAAAATGGAAGAGGCAAAAAACGCGGCGCGTTCATATCAGGCCATCTTTGGAGAAGACGACTACTATCTGGAATTGATGCAAAACGGCCTGCCCGATCAAAATATCGCCAATCAGGGATTAATTGAAATAGGCAGAGAATTATCCATCCCGCTGATTGCCACCAATGACTGTCACTATCTAAACCGGGAGCATGCGGAGGCTCATGATGTTTTGCTCTGTATTCAGACCGGAAAAACTATTGAAGACAATGACCGCATGTCATTGGGTTCAGATAATTATTATTTTCGTTCACCGGAGGAAATGCACGCGCTTTTCGCGCAAACACCTGAGGCTTTGTCCAATACGGTAGAGATTGCCAAAAAATGCAATTTATCGCTTGATTTGAATAAATTTTATTTGCCGAAATTCGAACTTAAAAATCCCGACGAAACCCTTGATGAATATCTGGAACGGAAAGCGAAGGAAGGGCTGCAAAAACTATTTCCGGATATTATGAAGAATCAGAAGGGTAATGAAGAGGAAATCAAGGCAAAATACGAAAAGCGCCTGTCTGAAGAACTGGAAATGATCAAGGCCATGGGTTTCGCGGGTTATTTTTTGATAGTTTCCGATTTTGTGAAGCACGCGAAACACAACAATATTCCCGTGGGGCCCGGGCGTGGTTCCGCCGCCGGCAGCCTTGTCGCTTACGCGACGCGAATAACAAATATTGATCCCATCCGTTATGGGCTTTTCTTTGAAAGATTTTTAAATCCTGATCGCATCAGCATGCCGGATATCGATATCGACTTCTGTTATGAGCGGCGGCAGGAAGTCATCAATTACGTCATCGAAAAATACGGGGAAGACAAAGTAGCTCAGATCATCACCTTCGGAACCATGANNTCACTTTTGGAAAAATGCAGGCCAAAGCCGTAATCCGAGATGTCGGAAGAGCTTTGAATATTTCTTACGGCGAGGTTGACAGAATCGCTAAACTTATTCCCAACGTTTTGAATATTACTCTGGAGCAGGCGTTAAAAGCAGAACCTCGCATGAAGCAGGAGGCAAAAAAGGATCCCCGAATTGATAAACTTTTATCTT
>DHGA01000067.1:0-177 GCA_002402545.1 Syntrophaceae bacterium UBA4810 | reverse complement strand
AAATCGTATCCCAATATTCCATGAACGACATTCAAACGGTCGGCCTGACCAAATTTGATTTCCTGGGACTTAAGACTTTAACCGTCATTAAAAACGCGTTAAAATTCATCAAGCAATCACATAATATTAACTTAGATATAGATAACTTACCGCTTGAAGATAAACAAACATATGAAC
>DHGA01000074.1 GCA_002402545.1 Syntrophaceae bacterium UBA4810 | reverse complement strand
GCAGCGTCTTCTTTTTCTTTTTCAACCTCAGCCCGGAACAGTTCCATATCCAAACAACCCTCAATTGCATCCCGAAGTTTATTCTGTAATAATTCAACGGGCGCGGCATCCAATTCAGCAACATGAGTTCCATGCCGTTCAACAAACTTGCAGTAATTCGGAGAGGATGTTTTTGCTTCCATATCTGAGGGCAAATTATTTTCTTTAACGTCCGCGCCGGAGAGGGCAACCTTGCACGACTTAACATTCCAAAGCCCGAAATCATCCCGGAGTGAACGTGGAAAGCTCGCTGCTATCTCTTCGCCGTCCGGGTCAAAATCCGACAGGATCAAAAGGACAAGTTGAGATTTGCCGGATTGTAAGAAACGTCTGACCATTTTCAGCCGTGGAGTTAAGCTGCTATATCCGCGCCCGGTGGTGCAAGAAATACAATATTCGTCGGCCACCAGTTCAACGTGCCGTCGGATTGCGTTTTTCTCCACCAAAATTTCAACGTGATTTTCCTGGCCCCGTAACAGATCACGAGCATAACCACGGAGAAAATTCGTCGCCTCATCCTTGATGAAGTCCGCCGGGTTCTGATAGGTCTGAATGACGCTGATCGGTCTCAGCTCATCCTCGATAGCAGCGTGAGGTATTTCACCGGCAAGCCGTGCCCGTAGCAGCAGATTCGTCAAAGCCTTGTAGCTAGCAAGATCATTTTGATATGTCGATCCGGGTTTTTTGTCATGTCGTAAAGGTGGGTTGTTCAGCAGGAGGTAATGCACACGCCGAACAGTCAACGGCCAGTATTCACGCTCTGCTTCAATGGCTAGTTGCGCCGCGTGCAAGAAAGCCTTTGTTGTGATCCGCGCTCGTCTCTTGCAATGGCCAAGCTCTATGTTGTCTTCAATATTGATCCGCCGCCTTTTTCCACGATCTAACAGCAAATTCTGATAAGCCTCGTCGGGTGAAATTTCCTGAAGGGCCTCCCGGAGTAATTCTGCCTGTGTCTTGCTTCTTTGTTTGTTGTAAAGTGCCAGCTTAGCCAACCGTTCATCGGCGCTCAAGTCGCCCCACACAATGTCATCGGCGACAAGGCAGGGCACCACGTTCAGCCCTAACCACGATGCCGCTGCATATCGCCTGTGCCCGGAGAGGATATAGCCGTCGGCGGATACGTGGAGAGGCTCACGAATGCCATCCGCCTTGATGCTCCAATACAGTTTCGCATCGTCTTCGTCTGCGTTCGGCGAAAATTTGTCGTAAAGCAACCCGTTTTCAGAAGCCTGCCTTAGCTCGTTTAGTGGAAAATAGGATATGTCCTGTTTTTTCGTGCCGTCCGCGATTTCCATCATTCCCCCAATTACTCGCGCCCCCATCGCGACTCGATTACGAATTTGCACCCGTCAAGAATCTTAAATCTTATTGTTTGCCCGTTCGGGTTGTTATGACTGTCAACCCATGATTTCGCCTTGACTATCTTCAGTCTCCCGGAATCCATGGCCATATATAAACGCGGCTTTTCCAATCCACGGGCACCGCCTAAGCCTTCGTCTCTTCCGCTGTTTTTCTGTATTGCGATTAATGCAAAGCCTTTTTTGAGTTTATCGGATATGGATTTGATTATGCCCCCGACCTTATAGAAATCATCGTGTATTTCAAGGTAGTCTATAATGTTGACAGCATCCGGCCTTATGACGTCGGCAAAGTCACCGCTGCGTTCATAATATGAGAATTTCCAATCATCGAAGGGACAGTTAAACTTCGACAAACGCGTCTTGAGTTCTTCCCGCCCACCTTCAGACGAAAATAAATGGATGTCGTATTGACACTGATTAAGTTTTATAAAATTGTGGATAAGGGCAGTCTTCCCCGCGTTGGGATAACCGGCTATGATTGCGACATTGCCGGGATAAAGGTTTACAAGGTTGTGGATACCGAAAGGCCACTGCAAATTGAGCGGGGCAGTGTCGGCAGTTTTCCAGTCTAGTGGTGATATTTCATTGTCAAGGCGTCTGAATTGTCCGTTTTTATTGCCATATTTTTCAAGTTCATTATCGTCACACATCCGTTTCAAAATGATAGAAACATTCTTCTTATCATCCCTTGTAGACAATTGTAGACACTGGTAGATGTCTGTAGACAAGAAGACGCCACTTGTAGACAGAACCCAGTCCCTAACATCAGTGGAAAGGGTACGCTCTCGGCGTTCCGCACGCTGCAAAGCGCTTTTTATTTTCGTTTCTATCCATTTAGTATCCGGTTTTTCCCCCCATGAAATAATAAGATTTTCAAGAACTTGCATTATTTCGTTTTCAGGCATGCCGCCCTTGACTAAAAAATTTGCAGTACGGAAAAGGTCATTATCCCTGCGGCCATTTGTGAAAAGTTTTGCACTGTCTACAGATTTGTCTACAACGCCTCTATAATATACTTTATTATTAATTAGTGCGCTTAGAAGCGCACCAGGCAGAGGCGGAAGCTCCACCTCCCGAATACTTAACCCATCAAGCCAGCGATAACGGTTTCCGTCTGGCAGAATTGCACAGGTTCCCTCGCCACGATAGTCTAGGCCCGGAAGAAAACGCACCTGACCGGGGATTGAGGGGTCAGGATTTTGAAACATCATCTGCATGCCGCCGCTCATCGTTTCGAAGGTCGGCACGAGCAAAGAATCAGGCACGAGTTCATCTGCGATTTTGCGGCCCTCATCATCGTCAATGTCCAGCGTGCCTATTTTTGAAACTCCGCCGGTTACACATCCGATAAGCGCGTCGGGATATTTTTTAAATTCTGCTATGATTGTTTTTTCGTCGGGTATATTTTTTTGACGATCCGTCCATTGAATTAAGGGTTTCTTCTTCCATTTTATTTCACCCGGTGCCGGGGCTATGGCCCGGAAGGGTACCAGGGAAAAGCCGCGTCTTTGGTAGTCAAGGACGGTTTCTAAACGATTATTCATTTTCGCTTTCCTTGATCGACCTCAGCATCTTCTGGGCAAGAGAAATCATCTTTTTTTCGTCTTCGTCTGTATCGGCAATGATCGAAACGCATGGCACTTGTGGGGCAATAAATGTTATAGTAATTGAGTTCATCGCGCCCCCCCTATGCTATCAACGGTCTGGATTGGATTCTGAAACAGAAAGGCTTCGACGTCTTCAGGTCTGTATAAAATTTTACGGGAAAGTTTATAGAACTTGGGGCCGCGCTTCTGGCAGCGCATATTTGCCAGACTGCCTTCCGATTCTGTCAACATCGGATAGGTCTCGACTACCTGCCGCGGGGTTAATGCGATTTTATTTGTGTTCATTGTTTTTCCCCTTCCTTAATTTTGTTTCATAAAGGGTAAAGGGGAAAATAGGGAACGAGGCTTATTCTCTAGAAGGTAATTATAAAAATTAAACTATTGATATTTTTTTATTACAAAATGGGCATCTTTTGGATTCTGCAGCTAATATTGCTTTTTGAATAACTGTGTTGCATTCTGGACAAACCAGTGCTTCTTTTAATTTTTGGGTATTTTCTTTTATTGCTGTTTTTGTTTTTTTCGTTAATTCTTCCTTTATGGGTTCATGATCTAAAAGTTTTTCGCGTGAATTTATTATGATGTCTTGATCTACATATCTCAAAACATCCGGACATAAAGTATCACAAGTTTTTTTGTCCGGGCATGTATCACAGGTTTTTTTGATGGCTGTCTTTTTTACGCGCCATATTTCTTTTTTCAAAAACCCTGGATCGTATATCTTGTCTTGAGTTAATTCATAAGCACGGTAAAAACTTTTTTTGGCTGCATCAATGGTAACGCCTAATATCTTCGATATTTCAGAAAAATTTTTTCGTTGTCTTCTTAGCTTCCATGATTGAAGATGAACCCATGTTTCCTTTCGATTACGTTTCTTATATGGAAGCCAATTTGATTTTTCTGTATTATTTGAAAAGGCTTGTTCTATATACCCTTCAAATTCTTTTAATATCAGAGATTTTTTCCTAGTCAAATCAACTTTATAAAGTCGCTCCCATGACTTTAACCCTCTTTCGTTTATAATCCAGATAGGGCTTGACTTGCCCTCCACTAAGTGATTTTCATTTCCTAGCTCCATAAGTATAACAGCAGGTTCATAAAAAAGCCGCGGTAAAATGTTTTTTAACATCTTTTCCGGTAAAGATTCAATTTCTGACCACGGGCTAATAAGCTCATAAATTTGTTCCCTTTTGTAAGCAGGGCTGACAATTAAATAACGAAGGCCAAAAAGCCCAAATCGATTAAACCCTAGACCTGGCCAAACCCCTTCAGGGGTTTCCTTAATCCATTGCATAAATTGATCGTAAAAATCTTGATATTCAAAATTCTCTTTGAGAACGGCAAGCCTTATCTTAGCTTCTTCTACTGGTTCAATTTTACTACCCATTATCCCTCCGCACTTATTTCAGTGGCTTTTTTCTGCTTTTTTAATGCCGCCACTACTGCGTTGACAGCATCTTTTTTATGATCCGGGCTTAAATGGGCATATCGTTCTGACATGGCAATGCTCTTATGTCCCATCAGCTTCGCTATTGTGTAAAGTGGGGTTCCCTGGATAGCTAACCAGCTTGCAAAAGTATGGCGCAGGGTATGAAAAACGACGCGCTGCCGTGGATCGGTCACCCCATTATTAAATCCCAAGTCATTAACAATTCGGTTGAAGGCGTTGGAAACTTCGTTTATTTTGTTGCCGTCCTTATCTGTGAAAATATATGAATTGGAATTGTCAGAGGGTTCTTTATTGTCGTTGCTGTGTAGGTTTTCTATTCTACGTTTAAGCATCTTTTTTACCTCGACTGTCATTGGCGCGTAACGTGTTTCCGTGTTTTTCGTGTCTCTAAGTGCGATAAGCTCATTTTCAAAATCCACATCTTGTTTCTTAATATTAAAAATTTCTCCGGCCCTTGCCCCTGTGTGAAGCGACAGCAAGGCTATGTCATGAAGTTTCGGGTCTTTGGTTTCTTTATATTCCTTCTTGATTTGTGGATTCCGTTTTAACGCCATTAAAAGCTTTTCAGCTTCTTCCATTGATAAAAACCTGTCTCTTGCATTTTGCACGGTCGGCATTTTGATTTTTTTAACCGGATTTTCGCCCTGATAAAGGTTCCATTCGATAGATTTGTTATACATGGCCCGGAGAAGGCCCAGACAATGGGAAATGGTCTTGGGTGCAATCCCGGACTTTGCCATTTCTGATTTCATTCGTTCAAGATCAAAAGGGGAAATTTCATCCAGGCGCTTGTTGTCAAAACGGGCTTTAAGGTGATTTTCGTACCGGCTTTTATCGTCTATCCCAGCCCGTGATTTATTTTCTTCGGACCATTTAATATATTTTTCCGCCAGCTTTTCAAAAGTCATTGCCTTCTTTTTCTGATACGGCAACTCTTCGCTATGACGTATGGAGCGGATTCTTTCAGATCGAACGTCTGCCGCCAGCTTCGCACTGTATCCTTCGGACAACTTGCCGACGCGCTCAAATATTTTTCTTTTATCGTGTCGGTAGACAATATCAAAGGCAACATCTTTTTTATTGCCGGTAGTTTCAAGGTTTCGCCGATAAACTCCCGGAAACTTTGTTGACTCTCTTTTATTAGCCATTTCCTATCCTCTCTGGTAGCCTTTTGGTAGCACGAAACACCCCTTTTAGCCCAAAGGTCAAAGTCAATAAATTTTCCCGTGCTACCATCCTGCTACCACTTAAAGTTATTTTCCATTATTTTGGATGATTTCAAACCCAAAGCCCAGCGCTTGTAAGTAGTCTAATTATTAATTTAAATTATGTCAAGTTATTTTTAATTAGGATGGTAGCTTTTAGGCGTGAACAGGCTCATAACCCAAAGGTCGTAGGT
>DHGA01000064.1:653-63048 GCA_002402545.1 Syntrophaceae bacterium UBA4810 | reverse complement strand
ACTGGATGCAGATGAACCGGAATCTTTTTGCCGCGCTCAAGCTGGAGAGGCGCGTGATGTTCATTATCCTGAGTTTAATTGTTTTGGTGGCCGCCTTTAATATCATCAGCGCGCTGATCATGATCGTTATGGAAAAAAACAAAGACATCGCGATTTTGAAATCGATGGGCGCGACATCTTTCAGCATAATGAAAACATTTGTTTATCAGGGGCTGATTGTCGGCTTGATCGGAACGTTTTTAGGCTGTGTTGCCGGTCTTGCCGTGGCTCTTAATCTGCAGAAAGTTTCTCTTTTTATAGAAAAAGTTTTCAACTTTCAGATTTTACCCGGTGATGTTTATTATTTGAGCGAACTTCCCTCACAGGTCAATTACAGCGATGTGATTATAATTGTTATCGGCACTATGCTGATATGTTTCCTTTCCACAATTTACCCCTCGTTGAGAGCTTCGCGTTTGGATCCCGCGGAAGCCTTGCGGTACGAATAGAAGTTTTTGTAAAGGCAAAAAATGATCAGGCTCAATAATTTATCAAAAACTTTTTTAAAAGACGGCAACAAAATAGAGGTTTTGCGCGGACTTAATTTGGAAATCCCCCGGGGAGAGTCGTTAGCTATGCTGGGTGTTTCCGGCGCGGGCAAAAGCACGCTTATTCATATTTTGGGCACGCTGGATCATCCCACAGACGGTTATTTGCATATTAACGGGTTGAATGTTTTTGAATGGGACGAAAAAAAGATGGCGCGTTTTCGTAACTCCACAATAGGTTTTATTTTTCAGTTTAATAATCTGCTTCCGGAATTTGACGCCCTGGAAAACGCCATGATGCCGGCCTTAATCAGCGGCATGTCCACAAGACAGGCCGCTTCCAAGTCGTTAAAACTGCTGGAAGAAGTCGGTCTTAAGGACAGGCTGAAACACAAGCCGGGAGAGCTTTCCGGAGGAGAGCAGCAGAGGGTAGCCATTGCCCGCGCCCTGGTAATGGAGCCGGAAATACTGCTTGCTGATGAACCAACAGGAAACCTTGACACGGAGACGGGAAAAAAGATAGAAGACATTCTGGTTAATTTAAATAAAACAAGAAAGATCACACTTGTTGTTGTAACGCACAATAAATTACTGGCAGAAAGGATGTCCCGCAGAATCAGTCTGCGTGACGGGAAGATTTATGATTATGAATAAAATTACACGTCATTTTAATTTAATCTGTTTGGTTATGCTGGTTTTATTGCTTCTTCCGGCGCAGGCGCAGGAAGTAAAAAAGATCACGGTGCTTCCCTTTGAAATTTACAGCAAAGAGAATAAGGCGGCTATCCAGGAGTCGCTTTATAGAAAAATGCTCGCGGAGCTGCAAAAAGAAAAGCAATTAAGAGTTGTGCCGGCTGACTCTTTCTTGCGCAGCCAGGTAAAAATTGATGAGCGCCGCGCCGTTGACGCGGGCAGATCGCTCATGGCCGACTTTGTCGTCATGGGCAGTTTAACCCAGCTTGGCGAATCAATAAGCGTTGACGCTAAAGTAATAAACGTAAGAAGCGGAAGAACTTTGTCGCCGATTTTTGTACAGGCGAAGGGCTTGGAAAGCCTCAATGATGTAGCCGAGCAGTTGAAGACGGACGTTTTGGTGCAGACGGGATTGGTCGAAAAAATTGTGAAAGTTGAGATCAGCGGGAATAATAAAATCGAAACCGCCGCGATTATTCAACAGATTAAATCCAAGGAGGGAAGCCCCTATACCGAAGCTAACATTACCGCGGATATAAAAACTATTTTTAAGATGGGTTTTTTCCTTGATGTCAGTGCGTCGGCAACAGACACGCCGGAAGGTAAAATAGTAACATTTACTGTTGTGGAGCGCGGACTGATTACGGATATTCAAATTAAAGGCAATAAAAAGTTGAGCAAGTCAGATATAATGGAAGCTCTGACGATTAAAACCAGGGAAAATTTGAACCGGGAAAAAATCAAGTCGGATATCGTAAAAATTAAAAGCCTTTATGACGCCAAAGGTTACTATAACGCCGAAATTATCGACGAGGTGGAACAAGATGGTCAAAAAGACTACCGCGTGATTCTGAACATCACGGAAAACGACAAGATTTACATTAAAAAAATTAATTTTGAGGGCAATGAAGCTTTTTCCACAAAAGAACTGAAAAAGATGATGACCACCGCGGAAAAGGGAATTTTAAGCTTTTTTGACGATAAAGGAATATTAAACCGCGATCAGCTTAAGCAGGACGTCGGCAAAATACACTCACATTATTTTAACAGTGGTTTTATTAACGCTCAGATATCCGAGCCGGATGTGACCTTTGATAAAAAAGGGCTATATGTAAATATACAAATCCAAGAAGGCAAAAGGTATAAATTTGGTGCAATTGCCATTTCCGGCGACCCGCTCAAAAAAGCATATGGAGATTTATTTGCTTCTTTAAAAATTAAGGAAGGTGATTATTATAACAGAGAAAAACTCGTCAAAGATATAGATGTGCTTATTCAAGCCTGTAACGATGAGGGTTACGCCTATGCAGATGTAAACCCTAAAATTGATATCCAGGATGAAAAGCAACTAGTTAATGTAGACTACCAGATCATAAAGGGCGAGCTGATTTTTATCAATCGTATTTCCATAAGCGGCAATACGATAACCCGCGATAAGGTGATTCGCCGTCAATTGTCAGTTGTAGAAGGAGACTTATATTCGAGCACTAAACTCAAAGAAAGTTACGCCAGTTTAAACCGTCTGCGTTATTTTGAAGAAGTTGATTTTCAGACCGAGAAGGGCGCGGAAAGAGATAAAATGAACATAAATGTCCGGGTTAAAGAAAAGAATACCGGAATGTTTATGATTGGCGCCGGCTACAGCGCGGCGGAAAAGGCAGTTATTATGGCGCAAATATCTCAGAACAATTTTCTAGGTTATGGCCAGCAATTAAGCCTTAAAGCGTCTCTGGGTTCCTCTACCAATAATTATGAGTTGTCTTTTATCGAACCGTGGCTTTTTGACATCCCTTTGTGGTCTAAAGCCAATGTCTGGAAATATACTGCGGAATATGATTCATACGAGCTGGATACTTATGGTTTTGGTCTGACTTTCGGCTATCCTCTTTGGGAAAAGATTGTCGGATATGTGGGCTATAGTTTTAGTTCCAATGATATTATTATTAAAGATCTTACGACAGCTCCAGCCAATATTAAAAAGCAAGAAGGAGAAAGAACAACCAGCGCCGTAACTTTAAGTTTTGTGCGGGATACAACAGATGACGCGATGTTACCGACCAAAGGAACCAGAGCAAATGTTTCGGTTATGTATGCCGGATTGGGTGGCGACGTAAAATTGGTTAAATACTCGGCTGGCCTAAGTGCGTATTTTCCGCTTTTCTGGGATATGGTATTTATAACAAAAGGGCGTATGGGGTATATTCAAAATTTGGATGATTCAATAGATCGCATACCAATTTATGAAAAATACGTTTTAGGCGGCATAACCACGATACGTGGCATGCGTTATATTGGACCAATTAATGGTGGAACTTCAGACGTTGAAGGCGGAACAACCATGATGCTTTTCAATCTTGAACTTGTCTTTCCGCTTATTAAAAATGCCGGCATGATGGGCGCGGTCTTTTATGATGCCGGTAATGCCTGGAATTATGGCGGAGCATATAAGTTTGATGATTTGCGGCAGTCCGTAGGGGCCGGCATCCGCTGGTATTCGCCAATCGGGCCCTTGAGACTGGAATACGGTTACCCGATTGATAATAAAGGTCTTAGCGGTAACGACGGAGGCCGCTGGGAATTCACCATCGGCATGTTTATGTAATGTAAAAACGGATAAACAATTATCCGCGAATAAATAAACAGGAGATTAAATCATGAGAAAGAATATTTTTGTAGTTCTGGGAGTTGCGGTGTTAATTTTCACGTGGAGTGTCAGTTCTTATGCGCAGGATAAAATTGGTTTTATCAACATGAGAGAGGTAATCCAGACATCCAATGCCGGCAAAAAAGCTGGCGATGAAATGAAAAGAATAGCGGACCGTAAACAGGCGGAAATTACCGCGATGGAAAGAGAACTTAAAGCGATGAAAGACGATCTGGATAAAAAAAGTTCTGTCATGACCGCCAGCGCGCGTGCAGAAAAAGAAACCGCATACCAGAAAAAATTGCGTAGTTATCAGATATTGGTTAATGATTCCAACGAAGAGCTCCAGAAGAAAGACCAGGAAGTCTTTCAGAAACTAATGCCGGATATAATGAAAATCGTCCGTTCTATTGGGGAAAAAGAAAAATATACCTTAATTGTGGACGTGGCAACTATGCCGGTGCCTTATTTTGATAAATCCAAAGACATAAGTAAAAAAGTCGTGGATGAATTCAACAAAAGATAAAAATGTAGTTAAATGAAAATGACACTGGAGGAAATAGCCCGATTTTTAGAAGGAAAACTTATCGGTGCGGCGGATACCGTGATCAAAAATATCCGCCCCATCGATGAGGCTAAAAATGGGGATATTACATTTCTTGCCAACAGGAAATATTTAAAGCAGCTAAATACGACCGGCGCGTCCGCGATCATCGTGCCGCCGCAGACAGAAGCGGAAGGCAAAAACCTGGTTGTGGTTAAAGACCCTTACGCCGCTTTCGGAAAGTTATTACACCTTTTTTATCCACTGGAACATGGGCAAAAAGGCGTTAGCCCGGAAGCTTACATTGAAAAAGGCGCGGTTGTTTCTGACCAGGCGAATATTTTTCCGCAGGCGTTTATCAGCCAAGGCGCGAAAATTGAAAAAGGCGCGGTTATTTATCCCGGCGCTTATATCGGGCGAGATGTTTCCATTGGCGAAGATTCGGTAATTTACGCCAATGTCACCATTTATCATTCCTGTATTATCGGCAAAAGAGTGATTTTGCATTCCGGTGTGGTAATCGGGGCGGATGGGCTTGGTTTTGCTAACCCGGGCAAAGAGAACAGTAAAATTCCGCAAGTTGGCATTGTGCAGATAGATGACGATGTGGAAATCGGAGCCAACAGCACGATTGACCGCGCGACATTGGGGAAAACCTGGATTGGGCGAAATGTCAAGATCGATAATCTTGTGCAAATCGCGCACAATGTTGTCATTGGCGAAAATTCGGTGCTCGCCGCGATGGTGGGTATTTCCGGAAGCACCAAGCTGGGTAAAAGTGTGATTGTCGGCGGCCAGACGGGCATGGTTGGCCATATAAATATCGGCGATAATGTCATGATTGGAGCTGCTTCAAAGATACATAAAGACATTGCGCCGGGGGAAATTGTCGGAGGCAGGCCGCAAATGTCTTATAAGTTGTGGCTCAAAAGCGAAGCCTGCCAGAGCAAATTGCCTGAAATGAAAGTAACCATAGACAGATTGGTCAGAAAAATAGAAGAGTTAGAAGATAAAATCAGCAAAAGTTCAAAAGCAGGTTAGATGCATGAAAATTCATACCACAGCGATTATTGACGCGGATGCTAAGCTAGACCATGGAGTGGAAGTAGGCGCTTATTCTATTATCGGTCCGGACGTCAAGATTGGAAAGAATGTAATCATTGGTCCGCATGTTGTAATTGAAAGTAGCACCCAAATTGGTGAAAGTTGTCACATCCATCAATTTTGTTCTATAGGCGCTCCGCCGCAGGATTTAAAATACAGCGGAGAAAAGACTTTTTTGGTGATCGGCAAATTCAACATTATACGGGAATTTGTCACTATTCATCGGGCGACCGCGGCGGAAGACGGAATAACTTCTATCGGCGATAATAACATGATTATGTCCTATTGCCATGTCGCCCATAATTGTAAAGTCGGAAGTCATGTTGTTATGGCCAATGCCGCGACTTTGGCCGGGCATGTTAGAGTGGAAGATTACGCGATAATTGGCGGCTTGTCCGGGATACACCAGTTCAGCAATATCGGAGCGCATTGCATTATCGGCGGTGCATCCGCGGTAGTAAAGGATGTTCCCCCCTACACTATGGTTGCGGGAAATCACGCGAAACTTTTCGGACTGAATTTAATCGGGCTAAAAAGGAGAAATTTTCCGGAAAAAACGATAAACGGCATAAAAAAAGCTTATCAAACTATTTTTCGTTCAAAGCTTCTCTTGGAAGACGCCCTGAAAAAAGCCCATGAGGAAGCTGAAGATATTCCAGAAGTAATACATTTTTTGCAATTCATTAGAGAATCAAAAAGGGGTACTTGCCGTTAAAATGCCCGCAGAAAAAAAGAATATAAAAATCGGTGTAGTTGGTATTGGCCATTTGGGCAAATATCATTTGCAAAAATACCGGAAACTGGACAATTGTGAAATTGTCGGCGTGGCCGATACAATACTGGAACACGCGCAGGAGGCGGCAAAAAATTACGGTTGCTTTGCTTCTGCGGATTACCGCGATTTGCTTGATAAAGTTGATGCGGTGAGCATTGCCGTTCCTACCGGAGAGCATTTCAAAGTGGCGGCTGATTTTCTGGCGGCAGGCATTGATGTTTTAATTGAAAAACCTATTTGCTCTACTGTTAGCGAAGCGGATAGGCTCATTGATTTGGCGCGCAAAAAAAATCTGATTTTACAAGTCGGATTTGTGGAAAGATTTAATCCCGCCGTTATGGCGCTGGAAAAAGTCATCACCAGACCGGTTTTTATCGAAGTTCACCGCCTTCATCCTTTTTTTGAACGCGGAACGGATGTGGATGTTGTTCTGGATTTGATGATTCACGATTTGGATATTATTCTGAAATTCGTTAATTCCCAAGTCAAATCTTTAGACGCTGTCGGCGTTCCGGTTCTTTCTGACAAAATTGATATTTCCAATGTTAGAATATCTTTTGACTGTGGCTGTATCGCCAATATTACTGCCAGCCGCATTAGCGCCAAAACGATGCAAAAGATACGTTTTTTCAGCCCGGAGGGTTATCACTCTGTTGATTGCCAGAAACGAGAAATTTTATCCCTCAATAAAATAATAAATTCAGAAGGCCGGCAGCAAATAGTTCAAAACAATATTGAAGTTGGCAGCCATGATCCGCTGGAAGAGGAAATTCGTTCCTTCGTTGAAGCGGTGTGTAACCGTACCAAACCGCTTGTTTCAGGCGAGGACGCGCGTGAATCTCTAAATCTGGCTATTGAAATTGTCGATAAAATGAAAACTTCCGAGGTTTTATATTAATGATACCAATGGTGGATTTAAAAAGGCAGTACCATGCCCTAAAAAGTGAAATTGATGCCGCGGTGGCCGATGTTTTGGAAAGTGCCCAGTATATTTTGGGGCCAAACGTAGGAAAGCTTGAAGAAGAAATAGCTGCTTATCATGGTTTATCGTATGCAGTAAGCGTGGCTAACGGTACGGATGCCTTGCTTTTAGCGCTGCGCGCCTGCGATATAAAGGAAGGCGACGAGGTAATAACCACGCCTTTTACATTTATTGCCACGGCGGAAGTGGTGGCGCTACTCAACGCCGTTCCTGTTTTTGTGGATATCTGCCCTGATACCTTTAACCTGGATTGTTCGCAAATCAAGGCGAAAATTACTGCCAAGACCAAAGCGATTATTCCGGTGCATTTATTCGGCCATCCGGCGGACATGGACCCGATTATGGATATCGCCCGCGAAAATAATCTCAAAGTAATTGAAGACTGCGCGCAGGCTTTTGGAGCTAAATACAAAGGGCGAAAAGTTGGATCGATAGGAGATGTCGGCTGCTTCAGTTTTTTCCCCAGTAAAAATTTGGCCGGCTACGGCGATGGCGGCATGATTATTACAAAGGAAGAAAAAATAGCCGAGCGTATCAGAATGCTGCGCAATCATGGAAGTTCTAAGCGCTACTACCATCATCTGGTAGGGTACAACAGCCGACTTGATGAAATTCAGGCGGCGATTGTTCGCGTCAAATTAAAAAGGATTGATGAATACAACGAAGCGCGGCGGCGCAATGCCGCGGCCTATTGCTCTGCGATAAATAAAAAAGAGATTATTCTGCCTTCCACCGCTTTGGGATGCGAGCATGTTTATCATCAATTTACGATAAGAACAAAATACCGCGATAGATTATCTGCCACTCTTGGGCAAAATAATATTTCCTCTGCTATTTATTATCCGGTTCCTCTGCACCTGCAGGAAGCTTTTCTTAGCCGCTATAATTTAAAAGACAGTTTGCCCCAGGCTGAAGCCTGCGCGGACGAGGTTTTATCCCTTCCCATGTTTCCCGAGTTGGGTGAAGAAGAAATAAAAATAATTGCCGGCGTAATCAACAATGCTTTTTAAGAAAAAGGACACACTCCCCTTAAACGATAATTTAAATGAGGGTAATAGAAATATTTTTATCGTCGCCGGTGAGGCTTCGGGAGATATGTATGGAGCAGACCTGGTAAAAGAAATGCTCAATATTTATCCTGACCTTTGCTTTTACGGTATTGGCGGAAATAAATTAAAAGAAGCCGGGGTTGAATTAATTGCCGACGCGGCCAAGATATCTGTTGTCGGATTAACAGAAGTTTTATCAAAATTAAGCAATTTTTTTAAGATAATTAAAAAACTTAAAGATAAACTGGATGCTTTGAAGCCTGCTTTGGTTATTTTAATTGATTTTCCAGATTTTAATTTGAATATCGTTGCCCGGCAGGCTAAGAAAAGAAATATAAAGATATTTTATTATATCAGCCCGCAGGTATGGGCATGGCGCAAAGGAAGAATAAAGCAGATCAAGAAATTAGTGGATAAAATGGCCGTTATTTTGCCGTTTGAAGTTGATTTATACGCAGAAAATAATTTTGGGGTAAGCTACGTTGGACATCCATTGGTGGATATAGTTAAGGTAAATGTTTCCAAGGTGGAGGCAAGAAGAAAGCTGGGTTTATCCGAGGATAAAACAACCATAGGATTACTGCCGGGAAGCAGAACCGCGGAAATAAAATCATTGCTTCCGGAAATGATGCAAGCCGCGCAGATTCTGAAAAAGAATATCAAGAGCGCCCAGTTTATATTGCCCCAAGCCGATACGCTCGATGAAACAATCATCAATGAAATAATATCAAAATACGATATCGAGATAAAAATAATCGCCGGGCGTACGTATGAGGCCATTTTTTGCTGTGATTTGGCTGTCGTTACTTCAGGAACAGCCACGCTGGAGACAGGCCTTTTGGGCGTACCCATGATTATTGTTTACAAGGTATCTCTTCTTTCGTATCTTATTGGCCGATTGGTAATTAATGTAGAAAATATCGGCCTGGTTAATATTATTGCCGGCAAAACAGTCGTGCCGGAATTCATTCAAAAAGACGCTAATGGCCGGCAAATTGCCGCGGAAGCGCTTGCTATTTTGGAAAGCGAAAGATATGAACAAATTAAAAAAGAACTATCCGCGATTAGCGCCAAGCTTGGTAATCCCGGCGCCACGGCAAGAGCGGCAAAAATTGCCTGCGAAATGATTTAGAGGAGATATGGAATTATTTAAACGGTTGCTAAAAATGTCCAGAGAATACTATTGGCGGTTTATTTTTGCCTCTATTTTAATGGTCCTCGTCGCCGCTTTGCAATCAGCCCTGCCGCTTATCTCTAAACCGGCCATTGACGAAATATTTATGAACAAAGATATGGCCGCTTTGAAATGGATTCCCTTTGCTGTAATCGGCATTTTTCTTTTACGGGGTATATGCGATTATGGGCGAGCCGTTTTGATGGGTTCTATTGGCTTAAACATTGTCAAAAATTTAAGAAATAAGCTCTATGAGCAAATACAAAAACAGTCTTTGTCTTTTTTTGCCGATCATCCAACGGGGTTACTGATGTCACGGATTACCAATGATGTTCAGTCTGTTCAAGCTGCTACGTCGGAGGCCATAACCTCATTAATAAAAGATAGCTTTATGCTGATTGGCTTAGTGGGAGTAATATTTTATACAGACTGGCGGATGGCTCTTATCGCGATAGTCGTTTTTCCTCTGACCATTTACCCTATTTCCAAATTCGGCAAAAAAGTGCGCAAGGTTACCAAATCAACACAAATGACCATGGGCACATTAAGCTCTCTTTTACAGGAAACAATTTCCGGCACCCGTATTGTCAAAGCTTTTTGCATGGAAAAGTATGAAAATGAAAGATTTGCCGCGGAAACCGAAAGACTTCTTAAGTATAATATGAAGTATGTTTCCGTACATGCTATGTCTACCCCCGTAATGGATTTTTTAGCTGGCCTGGGTATCGCGGCGATAATTTTTTATGGCGGCTATAATGTTATCCATGGCCATTCCACACCTGGAACCTTCTTTTCCTTTTTAGCCGCATTATTCATGCTTTATGAGCCGATAAAGCGCCTGACGAATGTTAATAATACCATTAATCAGGGTATTGCGGGTGCCGAAAGGATTTTCAACATAATCGATCGCGATCCTGATATTGAAGATACGCCAAATGCCAGAGAATTGCCGCCAATTACGCAAGGTATCGATATTCAAAATGTCACTTTTTGTTACGATACGACACCTGTTTTAAAGAACATTAATTTGCGCATAAAGACTGGTGAAGTTGTCGCTTTTGTCGGAATGAGCGGCGGCGGTAAAACATCACTGGTTAATTTAATTCCTCGGTTTTATGATGTTACGTCCGGGAGGATTTTAATTGAAGGCATCGACATTCGCGATGTTACATTAAGTTCATTGCGAGGGCAGATAGCGATAGTTACGCAGCAGACTATTCTTTTTAACGATACGGTTAAAAAGAATATCGCTTACGGGGATATCGCGCGCACGAAAGAAGAAATTATCGCGGCGGCTAAAGCCGCTAACGCCCATAATTTTATTATGCGCCTGCCCCAGGGTTACGATTCTAATATTGGTGAATTAGGCACAAAGATTTCCGGTGGAGAGAAACAACGGATTTCCATAGCGCGCGCGCTTTTAAAAAACTCTCCAATACTGATTCTGGATGAAGCGACATCATCGCTGGACACGGAAGCGGAAATAGAGGTACAGGAAGCTCTAGACAATCTTATGAAAGGCCGGACAACTCTGGTTATCGCGCATCGGCTTTCCACAATCCGTAACGCCGATAGAATTATTGTTTTGGTAAACGGCGAAATTGTCGAAGAAGGCAAGCACGAAAAACTTTTATCAACAAAAGGCGAATATTACCGTCTGTATAATTTGCAGTTTAGGGAAAACGGAAACGGGAATGATCGATTGGCAAAGGATTTGGAATGATAATGAAAAAATCAAGCTCTTCAGTCCGAGTCGAGCAATTTTACTTTTTCTTTCTTTGTTCTATCGGCTGGTTGTTGNNGTAATCAGCGTCGGCAATATTACTGTCGGCGGCACGGGCAAAACCCCCTGTGTAATTATGTTGGCAAAAATGCTTCAAGCGGAAGGTTTTCGCCCGGCGGTAATCAGCCGTGGTTACGGTGGTAGCAACGCTGGTGGGATAAATCTTGTTTCCGATGGCGAAAATATTATGCTTGGGGCCAAGGCGGCCGGTGATGAACCTATTTTAATGGCGCAATCATTACCGGGGGTACCGGTGATTACCGGCGCCCGAAGAAAAAGAACAGGAAAATTCGCTATCGAAAGGTTTGGGGCCAACGTAATTATATGCGATGACGCATTTCAGCATCGCCAAATAGCGCGAGATATTGATCTGGTTTTACTTGATTACAAGAAACCTTTTGGTAATGGCCGTCTTTTGCCGGCGGGGCCTTTACGTGAGTCGGTCAAAGGGCTTAGTCGCGCCCACTGCCTGATGTTAACCCGCGCCGAAGAGGAAATGAAAATCAGCGAAGAGGTTGCAAAAATAATAAGAGGCAAAAACACACCTCTTTTTTACAGCGTTCACGAGCCGCAAGGTATTGCGCAGGCAAAAGGCAAATCCATTGTTTCTATGGATAATCTAAAAGGTAAAAAACTATGCGCATTTTGCGGAATCGCAAATCCCGATTCTTTTAAAAAAGTTTTACTTGGCGCGAAAGCGAATATTTTGTCTTTTAATCCTTTTCCTGATCACTATAGTTACACCCGTTATGATCTGGAAGAACTGAAAAAACAGCTTTTCAGCGCGCGCGCCGATTACCTCATCACCACAGAAAAAGATGCAGCGCGCCTGCATGATTATCCGGAATTTTTGGATACAATCTGGATATTGCGGATAACAATGAAGATAAAGCCGCTGAATGCCGATCCGTTATTTAATAAATTTATTTTACAATGTTTAAAAGAAGGCGCTGATAAAAAATGAAAAGTCCCATAAAAATAAAGTTGGCCGTTTTTGTTTTTAGCAGTATCCCTGTGGCTGTGCGGCGTGGCGTGCTATTAATTCTGTCAGATTTTATATATTATTTATCGCTAAAACACCGACTGATTGCCATTCATAACCTTACGCGTTCTTTTCCCGAGAAAACCTTAGAGGATATTTTGAAGATAGCCAAGGCGTCATATAGAAGTTTTGCCATTATGGTGGCTGAATTTCCAGGGCTTTCCGGATTAAGCAAAGACAATATTCATCGCTGGATTGAAGTAAAGGGCCTGAAAAATTATATTGAAGCTTGTCGCGAAAACAAAGGGGTATTGCTTTTCAGCGCGCATTTTGGCAATTGGGAAATCGGCAACACCGCGCTGGCTTTATTAACCAAGCCGCTGATATTTATGATGCGGCGCCTGGACAATCTTTTCCTTGATGAACTTACGACATATTTACGCGGCAGATGCGGAAATTTATCCCTGCATAAGCAAAAAGCAATGCGGCAATCTCTACGTTTGCTGGAAAGCGGGGAAACCATAAACATTCTAATTGACCAGAATGTATCCGGCAATGAAGGCGTATTTGTTGATTTTTTCGGACGCCCCGCCTGCGCCACCTCCGGTTTAGCGCGGATGGGCCAGCATACGGGAGCTGCAATAATGCCGGCGTTTACCAGACGATTGCCGAATGGCAAATATCTATTGGAAATCGGCCCCAAAATGGAGATTATTAACACTGGTAATCTTGATGAGGACGTGTTGCTAAACACGCAAAAGTTTAATAAAGTTATTGAAGAATATGTGCGTAAATATCCGGAGCAATGGTTATGGCTGCATCAGCGATGGAAAACCAAACCATGGCAGGTTAAATCAAGGAACAAAAAATGATGTTGCCGAAACATAAAAAAACACTTCCCAAAGAAGGTTTAAATAAAATATTAATCAGAGGAACTAATTGGATCGGTGACGCGGTTATGACCTTGCCGGCGATTGCGTCTGTTCGCGCCGCGTACCCGGAATCGCGTATCAGTATTTTGGCCAAACCAATTGTCGCCGATATTTATAAATTATTTGCTGAAGTCGACGAAATAATTGTTTACAAGAAACAGTTTGACAATCCGCTGGGTGTTTTCCGTCTCGCGAGAGTTTTGCATAAAAAGGAGTTTGACGCCGCTATTCTTTTACAAAACGCGATTGAGGCCGCGATAATGACGTTTGCGGCGCGGATAAAATCTCGCGCCGGATACAACTCTGATGGCCGCGGATTATTATTAACTCATAGTGTTAAGCGTACCAGCCAGGTGAGAGAAATTCATCAGGTTGGTTATTATCTGGAAATGGTTAAAGCTTTGGGATGTCCGCCTGTGGGACAGGAAATGCATCTGCAGTCAAAAATCAACCGCGTGACTGCTCAAAATATTTTACGGGAGTTTCTTCCAGACTCAAAAAATATTATTGGCATTGCTCCGGGCGCGACATATGGTCCGGCCAAAAGATGGCTTCCCGATAGATTTGCCGCCGTTGCGGATAAGCTAAAGGACATGTTTGATTGCCAAGTTATTTTGCTGGGCGGCAAGGATGACTGGCAAACAGCTGAAGAAGTAAAACGTAGGGCAGGTTCTGATTTGATCAATTTTTCCGGCAAAACAACAGTGCGTGAAGCAGTTTATCTTATTTCACAATGTTCTTTATTTATCAGCAATGATTCCGGGCTCATGCATATTGCCGGGGCTTTGAATATTCCGACAGTCGCTATTTTCGGCTCGACCAATCCTGTTACCACGTCGCCTATTGGAGAAAAGATAATAATCGTCCGTAAAGAAGTTTCCTGCAGTCCCTGCCTGAAAGAAACATGCCCCACAGACTTTCGCTGCATGAATTTAATTACTGTCGATGATGTTTTATCCGCCGCGCAAACAATAATGAAACGCAGCCAGGGCTAATATGAAAAAGCACAGGGCAATATTTTTGGATAGAGACGGCACGATAAATGAAGAAGTCGGCTATCTGGACGACCTGGCTAAATTAAAAATAATCCCCGCGGCATTTGAAGCAGTTCGTTTGATTAACGCCGCTAAAATGAAAGCGGTAGTAATAACTAATCAGGCAGGTGTCGCCCGAGGATTATTCTCCGAGGATTTTGTAAAAATCGCCAATAAATTTTTGCACGCGGAATTTCTTAAGGAAAACGCTTTGATTGACGCGTTTTATTATTGCCCCCATCATCCCACGGAAGGTATTGGTTCCTACCACCGGGAATGTGATTGCCGAAAGCCGGCTCCGGGGATGTTGCTTCAGGCCGCGCAGGAAATGAATATTGATTTAGCGCGCTCTTACATAATCGGGGACAGATACAACGATATAGAAGCGGGTAAAAGGGCGCAGGTGAAGGGTGTTTTGGTAAAAACCGGTTTTGGTCAAAGCGTCTTGCAGGATGATGGCCCTGATAAATTAACAGCTTACAACCAGCCGGATTATATCGCCGCGGATATTCTGGAAGCCGTGCGGTGGATACTAAGGGAAAATAAGTGAATATATTAGTCGTAAAATTGAGCGCGATCGGCGACGTTATTCATACTCTGCCGTCGCTTACCGCGCTGCGTAGTCTTTATCCCCAGGCGCATATAACCTGGGTGGTGGAAGAAGCCGCGGCAGATTTAATATTAAATCATCCTCACCTTGACGAAGTGCTGGTATCGCGGCGTAAAGCATGGATACAAGATATCAAGTCCGGCAATTTGCGGAAAGCATGGCGGGAAATCTGTCAGTTTATCAGGGATTTACGCAAGCGCCCTTATGACCTAATCATTGATTTTCACGGTTTATTCAAGAGCTCCATTATTGTTTTTTTAAGCGGCGGCAAAAGGAAGCTTGGCTATGATTCTCTGCAGGAATTAAGCGGCCTGTTTCTTAACGAAAAAATTCCTGAAGATATGAATAAACACGCGGTTGATCGATATTTGGATTTTCCTCTTTATCTGGGAGCAAAAAAAGAAAGAGCGGAATTTATTCTTCCTCAAAGCGCTGATACCGAAAACAAAGTTAAGTTGCTGCTGGCAAGCCACGGGCTAGACGAAAATAATTATATTGCCATTAATCCCATCGCCTATTGGGATACCAAGCTATGGGATAATGAAAAATTCGCAAAGCTTGCTGATTTAATCCAGGCAAAGCTCAAGAAAAAAGTTGTTTTTACGGGCAGTGAAAGCAAGTCAATTGAGAAAATTACAGCGAAAATGAAATCAACAGGTATAAATTTAGGCGGAAAAACATCATTAATGGAACTTTCCTGTCTTTTTAAAAAAGCGCTAATGGTGATAACAACCGATTCCGGCCCGATGCATTTAGCCTGCGCCGTGGGCACGCCGGTTGTCGCTCTATTTGGTCCAACCGATCCAAAAAGGACCGGCCCTTATGGCGGGGGACATATCGTTATCAGTGATAATTTATCCTGCAGCCCCTGTTTTTTAAAAAAATGCAAGACAACCAATTGCATGAAAAATATTACCCCCAAACAAGTTTACTCTGTGGTTGAAAGTAAAATTAAAGAAAAGTAACCTCATCTTTGAATAAAAAGATGTCTGTAATTTAATATTGAATAAATATCATAATGTCATTATATTTTCTATTTTAATGGTTGTTATAATTTAATGTTTCGCGGAGGAAAACGATTGATAGTCATGGAACTTCTCTATAATTCTGGAATAATAAAGAAGTATATTGTTAAAGGCGGTAATTCTTGTGTCTGCAAATGAGAGTTTTGTTGCAGCTTCAGCAAAGTGGTTTCCGGAAAATCCAGCTTTTCCTGAATTTGAGCACTGGATATCGGGTGATGATAAGCTTTGCGTCCTTGTAAAGCATAACAGGAAGCGCAGCGTTTATGCCTTGCTGCCTGCGCCTGACTCTTCCCCTTCTTACTTTTTAAAACACGATCACCCTAAAGAAGCATGGGATATTTTGCGGTCATGGATTTATCCAAAGGTGTTACGGGAGTTTTTCGCCCTGCAGCTTCTTCAAAATAATGGAGTGGCTGCTGTGACGCCGGTGGCTTGCGGCTGGAGGCGCGGACAGGGTGTCCTCATGACAGAGGCGCTCAATGATAGTTCGGTAATCGAGGAGCTATGGCCAAAAGTCATAAGAGACAATATTCGTAAAGAAAAATTGTTGGCTGGCTTGAGCATATTGTTACGAGACATGATGCGGGCTCAAATATATCACCCGGACCTTCACTTTGGCAACATTCTGGCCGTGGAAAAATCCGAAGGCACAAATTGCGCGCTTGTAGATGCGCACGGAGTGCGTGCCGTTCGTAAATTGTCAAACAGACAGAAGATGTTAATGCTCAGATTGTTTACGGGGATGGAGCAAAATCTACAACTAAAAGAAGTCCATTCTTTGTTTCAACCATTGTTTCCCGAGGATAAACCCGAACAGATAGACATAGTATGGGGGAAACTGAAACAATCGATGGTCCGCCAGATTCACCACAAATGGCGTGGCCGTCGGCGTAAAGTATTAAATTCCAATAAAAGGTCTAACAGCATCTGCAGGGTTGTTAAAAATAGCACGGGAACATGGCGATGGCGGACAGGTTTCAATTTGAGTCTAGCGCAAAAATTAATACAGGGTCATAAAGATATATCTTCGGGAGATCCGGCGAAAATGATCAAAGAAAATACACAACAACGCGTATCGATCATTGAACTTGAAGGAAAAGAATTTATCATTAAAGAGTTTATTAATTCAAGCCGTTGGGGGAAAGTTTCTCCAGGCCGTGAGCGGTGGTTGAACAACTGGCTGCTGGAAATGTCCGGCTTGCCTGTTTCTAAATGCCTTGCCTGGTTTGAGGCTTCAGGCGGGAGAAGTTATCTGGTGAAAGAATATATTCATGGTCTTTCGCTTTATGAGTCATTGGAAAGCGCGGCGCATGACAAGACAAAGCGTAGATTTTTATTAGGTGAATTGCTGAACCTGCTCGCTCGTCTCTATCTTGTGGGTTTTGTTCATAAAAATTTAAAAGCACAAAACATTATCGTAGCCACCGAAGAAGGGTTGACAAGTTTATATCTGGTAGGGAATAATGATATAGATTATCATCGCCGTGTTAGCCGCGCGCACTGGCAGCAGCATTTTAATCAGCTGACCGAAACCATGCCCGACGTGCCTGCGCTAAAACAAGATTGCTCTCAGCTATTTGCGGAGGCAAGAGACAAGTGGCTTAGTGTGGTATCAGGATAGGCATTAATTTTGGGAGCTTAACTATATTATATATGAATAACGAAATATACTATCGAGCAAAAAATTTACGCAAAACTATAATTTGCCGAAATGAATATTTAAGTCCGGAAATGCACAAATTTTTTAATGACCCGGAAGAATTTTTGAGCGATGGAACGTGTCGTTTTTATAAAAAGGCTCCGAGCGAGGCCACAACGGTTGGTGTTGTATCGGTAAATGGAAAAAAGTTTGTTGTTAAGCGCTATAACGTAATGGGTTTTTGGCATGGTCTTAAAAATAATTTTCGTCAAAGTCGCGCGTTTCGTTCTTGGAATAACAGTCATTATTTGGAGAGGCACAACATTTGCACTCCGAAGCCGGTGGCCGTATTAATAGAGCGTTTTGGCCCCATCCGCGGCCGGTCATATTTTATTGCGGAATATGTTGAGGGCACGCAGGGCAGAGATCTTTTTACTAAAGACAGTAAGCCACAAAAAAAATGGGAGAAGATGTTTGTTAATGTTGCTGAGTTGCTGGAGAAGCTTTATGCGGCGCGGATTACGCATGATGATTTTCAGAAAAGCAATATGATATTTGTGGATGGAATTCCGGTACTGCTGGATTTGGACCACATGCGGATTCATCGATACAACAGTTTATGGTTTCGATACCATTTTCATAAAGATGCGGAAAACTTTCTGAGGATACTTGGTGAAAATAATCCAGAGGCCCAGCGCATGGCTGAAAAGTTTTTAGTGAAAAGTAAAAAGTTCTGATTTGTCTAGGTCTGTTTTTGATGAGAAAGTGTGTACATGAACAATATTTTGAAAAAAATATATTAACATTAGAATAATAAAATGAACTACGCGGTTATCAACATTCAAAAAAACCGACCAAGTTTTATTTTCAGCGTCTAAAAACATTGACTAATGCATTTGAGTTGTCATTCAGTCGTTAAGGGCTGTTTTTAAAAACGAAACTGAAGTTTCAATAGGTTCATTCAGCCGACTTTGGACATTTGAGTAATCAATCGGTACACGGACAAAGCTGATATTGTTCTGATATTTATATAGCCTGTCCGGCAAGCCAACAATATTCAGGATATTTTCGATGCGCTTATTTCTGGGTGAATAATTATGCTCTAGCCAGGCAGGTTTTAATTCTTTGATAAAACATGCGAAAATATCCTGGAGCTTTACTTTAAAAATTAATTCTTCAAGATACAATTTGCGTTTCGGATTCCTTTTGATTAAAGGTATACTAAGAAATTGCCGCTTGTGTTTTATTGAAAAAATGGTTCCGTGAAATGAATTTGTGATTACAAAGTCAGCGTGTCTAATAAAAGAAGACCACTCTGCGGGATTCAGTAGAGTAAGATTATATTCAACGAGAGGCATATCTATAACGCCAATGTTAATAACTGGAAGGTTGTACAATTCCCTTATTTTTTTTATTGCATCAATAAAAATAGGGTTTTTTTGAAGACCATATACTGCAACGTATTTTTCAGGCAAACGATATTTACTGAATATTTCTGTTTCAGGGTATTGATCCCAAAGAAGTGTCGGGTCGAGCACAACTTTTAGGGGAATGTGTGTAGTATCTTTAATGTTATTTAATGATTCAGGTTCCCGCAATGAGATATATCTAAAAGCGGAAAGAGCTTTTTGTACAAAATCAAAATTCTCTGACGAAATTGGAGTCCCGCCGGTGCTAGCTGCATAGGACACACGCCTGATTGAATCGGCGCCGAAATTTAAAAAATAAACATCTCGATTTTTCCTTACATCGCCTATGCCTAAGTTCCATATTTGATCGCTGCCACAAACCAGCACATCGGCCATTAAGCTTTTCATTTGATCTAGGCAGGTATATGTTTCTGAGCTTAAAGGAAGATAGTTTTTTTGAAACTCTCTGAAAATAATCTCGCGATTTATATCGATTTCTTTTTGTTTCCCTTTCTTTGTTTTTAAGTAAGGCTGAAAATCAATCAGTTCGACCTTAAACCCCATGTTTTCTATGGTACGGCACAATGCATAGGCTTGCATGAACGCACCGAAATTAATAGCAGAGTGAAAAGTAACGATTTTAACAGTTTTCATGTTATTTTTTGTCTGTAATTACGTTTCAATTAAAATACTTTCAAGTGAATTCCTTTGAGAAATTGGCACCTTGAATCTCTTATCCAGCCCGCCTATTGCAATAAGACAAACAACGGTATGGTGAATGTCAAGATTTATAAATTTCCTAAGTATTTTGTCTTTTTTAGCGTCCACGCTCCAATGCAAAATGCAAGCACCTATACCTTTATACTGCAAACCATACAAAATATTCATTGCGAACAAACCGCAATCGACAAACACTTGATTTCTGTCGCCTGTTCCCATGCATGCCCTCAAATCCCCCGCCACTAAAATTAATTTGTTGATGTATTCGCTGAACCCCCTTGTTCCCTTGTGAATGCGTAATACCTCCATAATTTTTTGTTTATCTGAAACAAGATATGCCCGCGCGGTTTGGCGGTTACAGGTAGATGGCGTTTTCTGAGCATATTTAATAACATCGCGGAGTACTTGGACAGGGATGTCTTCCTCGGAAAAAGTGCGAATAGAGTAGCGATTCTGAGACAGCAATGCAAAATCTCCCTTGCCGAATCGTGTATAATCATCTTTGGTAATTTCTTTGCACCCGCCTTGAACATCACAATCACCTGAAGCGTTAAAAGCCCTCCTTTTTTCCAGAAATTCGTAGATTATATCGACTGTCGAAAACGAGCAATCTTTATCGCCTTTTGGTGGTTGATTTGTCAAATAAGCCTGAAGTACTTTTAGAGATGCGACATATTGTCGGTCAAAGCGGTCCCCTCCTTTATTCTCATATAAAGACAATAGAGCGATCAAATTTTCAATCATTTCTTTGCCAAATCCGGAGCGACTATCACGAAAAGAGAGACCTTTTTCGATAATATGGTAGGTTGTGGTAATCTCGGTCAAAAGACTTGCAGTATCTTTTCTAAACATGCTGGAGTAGCGTGCAAACCTTAGCATGTCGTAGAAATAGCATCTTATCAGCTTAAGAATTCCTCTATAACGAAAAGCCATTTCCTATACACCACAATCGGATTTTTACAGAGCCACAAACTATAACAATTGAATTTTTAAGAATATCTTTTTTATATACTGAAATGTAGGAAAATCTATCTCGCATGTCAAGGATAAATTACCACGTTGAGACATTGTTTTGATAAATTTATTGATGGTATATGTCGTCAACCGTACAACGACTAGCAAAGGTTAGACGCCGGTATATAGAGGCACATCTTTCGAACAGAAATATACATCATAAAGCTTTCCCGTGATGGAAATATTGTGGCGAACCTCGCCTTTCAAAAATAATAAAAAATAACAATAAATACAGCACAGGTATGCACACAGGTTATAAAAAACCCACTGCCTTATCCACTTTTATTCTTTCCCAACTTGCCATAGACTTATCGCCCACGAGATAATCCATCTTCTCCAGAATTTAAAATTTGTTCGCTGACTATGTTGAAGTTCCCTCGCCATTTTAAAGTATCGTCTAAACTCGCGTCCGCGTTTGAGCTTGAGGCTTGCCTTGGCTAGCCTCAGATAGGTCTCTGCATAGAGACCTATCTTCTCCTCTGCGAGCACATTAACAAGTTCTGGATCGGAAAAAATGTGGTCCAACGCTTTTATTCCCTGATCCATAATCTTTTTAAAATTGCGGTGAGCACTTTTGCTTTTATCCCGTGTAAGGGAGCATATAGTGCCGCAATAACAGAAATATAGTTTATGCATGAGGCGGACAAAAAGCTCAAAATCTTCAAGATTTGTCAGGTCTTCCCGATACATTCCGTAATTCAGCATATCTTCTTTGGAAATCATATATGTATTGGTATTACAAAAAGGCTCTTTTAAATAGCTCTTCATAATATAGCCGTAAGGAAAACTTTTTTTCAGGAGAGCTTCCTTCTTTTTTGCGTATTTGGTTTCTTTTACAGATAGACCATAGGAAACCCGGCAGTTCTTATTGTTGCTAAAACAACTTATTCTGGCCGAGATGGAGCCAGGAACCAAAATGTCATCAGAATCCAAGAAGCAAACGAGGTCTCCTCGTGCTTCAAGGACGCCTCTGTTGCGCGCACGACTTACTCCCGCATTTTCCTGAAAAACATAATGTATGCGGGAACCAAACACCTTGGCTAGCTCTTCTGCGGTACCATCAGTTGATCCGTCATCGATAACGACGACCTCAATCTTAGGATAGTCCTGGTCTAATACGCTCTGCACAGCTTCCTTAACCGATTCTTTTCTGTTATATGTTGGAATTATTACGCTAACCAAAGGATAATGCATTATAATGTGCCTTCATTAAAAAATATTTACTCGCAAAAGTCCATCATCTGTTGAATTTTGGCCACATGCCATATGGACATTTCGAAAAGATGTTGATAATTTTATGTTTGGTAGTTTATGAAAAGATAATTTAGGTGTCAAGGTTAATTAGTTAAAGAAATCAGGTAGAAGACGCGGTCGATTTAAGAGGCGCAAAACCATCAAACACCGCATGCTGCCAGAAATAAAGCCTTTTGCCGGCGCCTGATTTTTTCTTGCCAATGTTGTTTTTTTGCCATAATATCCAAAACTGTAAATTATAGAAACGGGATATCTATATATGAGGGGTTATGGGTATAATTATTGACGGCAATAAAATAGCGCAGGAAATTCGGGATTCAATACGTATTGAAGCGGCAACGCTTAAGGAAAATAAAGGAATTATTCCGGGGCTTGCTGTCATCATGGTGGGAGAAGATCCGGCATCCAAGGTTTATGTGGCAAGAAAAGCAAAGGCATGTATGGAAGCCGGTTTTTTGTCACGCCAGCACAAATTACCGGCGGATACCACCGAGGCAAGTTTGCTACAGTTGATTAATGAACTAAATGCGGATAGCTTAATTCACGGTATTCTTGTTCAGCTTCCTCTTCCAAAACATATTTCTACTGATAGAGTTATCGCTGCGATTGATCCGCGTAAAGATGTGGATGGATTTCATCCTTATAATATCGGTTCCCTCTTAACCGGTTCACCGCTTTTTGTTCCCTGCACGCCACGAGGTATCATGGAAATAATCTCCCGCACCGGCATTTCACTTCCCGGGAAAGAGGCAGTCGTTGTTGGCCGCAGTAATATTGTGGGCAAGCCCATGGCGCTTCTGCTTTTGGCTCAACACGCTACGGTTACAATTTGCCATTCTAAAACAAAAGATTTAGCTGCCGTTACTTCTCGCGCGGATATTCTGATTGCCGCTGTTGGCAAACCCCAGATGATAAATGCGGATATGGTTAAAAAAGGAGCTGTAGTTATTGACGTGGGGGTAAATCGTCTGGATAACGATAAGCTTGTCGGAGACGTTGCGTTTGCTGAAGTGGCAAAAAAAGCGTCATATATAACACCTGTGCCAGGTGGGGTTGGCCCCATGACCATTGCTATGTTAATGAAAAACACGCTGGATGCGGCAACGCAGCTGCCGTGATTTATTGCACTTGGCTCAATAATAACTCTAGATATTTTTGTGGTGTAATAATCCGCTTCTCCGGTTTATGACAGACAAAAGTAAATGACGATGCGATAAAAAGAAATAGATTGTTTCTCGCAAAGGAGGGGCTGATAATTGATTAATTACTTGCGCCGCACGGTAAAAGGATTTGAGGATAAATTTAATAAGGTCTCTCCAGAAGTGATCTGGTTTGCCGCAGTGATTTTGATTGCTGCCGCTGTAAGGGGCATTTCCTGGGCGAATACCCCTATGATCACGGTTGACGGCACGGTTTATATTGGCGAGGCGAAGGCAATCTTTTATGGTCAGTGGGAAGTAATTGCCGAGTGTCACGGATTCAGGTTGCTTTCTCTTTACCCTTTTTTGATTGCAGGTTTATTTAGCATTGTGCAAGATTGGGTTTTTGCGGGCAAAGCAGTCAACTTTGCTTTTTCCCTTGCCTCAATCGTTTTTCTGTATTTGCTGTTGAGGCAATTTTTTGACTATAGAATCAGCGCTTTGGCTACCTTAATTGTTGGGGTGAGCCCATTTTTTGTTGGCGCAAGCGTTAACATACTAAGAGACCCAATTTATTGGTTTTTTTCATTGGTTGGGCTCTACTTATTCACTGTATGCATCAAAGATAATAATCGTCTTTTTTTGTTTTTGAGCAGCCTTTTCTTTTTGCTGGCAACGTGGCAAAGAATAGAAGCGTCTCTCTTTTTCGTCATATCTTTCTGTTACTTGCTGTGCAAAGATCGCGATATTCGCAAATCGCTCATTTTTTTATCACCCGCCTTAATTGTATCTATTATTGTTTTTTTAGTCGCGTATTTTAAAGGCGCTTCTGTTGATGAGCTACACAGACTCGATGATGTTTTTCACAAAGTTTTAGGATCTTTTTACGGTTATTCTATATTACAAAGCGAGTTAAAAGAACTGGCAAAGGGTATAGACGGAACAACCCACTTCGCCCTGAAGGTTTTTTTACCAGAGGCACGGATGAATATGTGGCTTATTGCATTTGGAACGCTGATAAATAAAGTATTAGAAGCCCTTTTATATTTTCTTTTTATTCCGTCAGTCATAGGTTTTGCAAAGATTAAAAAAATAAAGGCAGACCCTCGCCTTATTTATTTCATGCTGCTGGTTGTTTCTTCTTTTGTCGCTTTGTATCTCTCGATTTTCCAGCATTGGGTATTGCAGAGCCGATATGTTGCCCTGTTTATGTTGCCGTCCATTGTTTTTGCGGGTGTTGGATTGGAGCTGATTGTGAAGTGGTTTAGCACCCGATTGAAAGTTAAGGAGCTTCTGGTGATTATTGTTCTTGCGTGCGTTATGGTGTTTAGTACGCTTCCCAAGAACATCCAAGAGAAGCACTCCGGCAATAAAATATATAAGGAAATCGGCGAATTCGTAGCAAGGCAGGAACCAGGAAACCGGCAGGTAATAAACATTTCCGCGTCGATTGCAACTCAGAGTTATATATCGTTTTATGCCAATCTCAATGCCAGAGGCGCAATTTGTCATAAGGCATCCAAGTGGAACTGCTGGGAACTTTTTGCGGATGATAACTCTTTTATCAGACAGTTGAAAGAGAGAAACATAAAATATCTCCTATGGACAGAAAAAACATGGTCAAATAATAATGTAAATATTGAGAAGTATCGCAAAGATTTGAGGCAATTGGCAAGATGGGAACATTCCCACACAGGTGAAATGATTTTATTTGAGGTAATGTAAAATGCCAGTATCAAGTTAATATCAATTATCATTGATATACTAGAACATCTACCGGAAATAAAATATCCTTCAACTTATATTAACGCTGATGAGAAATAACACGCTTACCTAGTTTAGAGCCTTAAATAATAATTATACATTTCTTAAGTATTTTCCATGGACTATTAAAGTAACAGAGATCAATTATATTTATCTCTAGGAAACACAAGTTTAGATCATGGCGTTGAGCGAATTTAGGATGCGATTGAACACCGCCTCAGTTGAATAATTATCCTTAACAAACCGACGACCTGCGTTTCCGTAATCGGTACGTAAACGGATATCTGATGCAAGGCGATTAATTGTTTCTACCCAATCATGCATGGTACATGCAAGTTCTCCATTCACGCCTTGGTGGACTAATTCCGAGTTAACGCCAACATTTGATGCTATGACCGGCAGGCCAGTTGCCATATATTGCAGCACTTTAAGTCCACACTTTCCCCGGCTCCAATTATCATCAGTCAGTGGTGCAATGCCAATATGTGCGCTTGCAAGTTCTTTTGCTTCACTATCGGAAGTCCATTGGACTGGCAGTGTTTGGAGGCCTATATTCGGCAGATCAAAATCGGCAATGATTTTTAGCCTAAGATTAAACACAAGTTGGTTTGCTATCTGCAGCGCGGGTATTATATGTTCTAGGTATTTACGGGTGGAACTGCTGCCGATCCAGGCTATGTCTGTTGTGGTCTCCGGTTTGTTTGCGTCAACTAGATATTTGGACGTGTCGATAGAAGTGGGTACATGAATTACGTTACGGTTAAAAGCTTCAGCGGTTTTGGCAAGATACTTATTCCCGGCAAATATATTGTCACAAACACGCACTATAGCCGAGAAGTGGGCCATGCGGCTTGCCGATGAAGTGCCATCATCTTTACAAAAAATTGCGTCGTCGAAGTCAAAAATTAATCGCCGTGCATTTATTCTTAGCAGTCGCAAATAAAGAAACGGTAAAGTCTTCCGGTGCACAATCACAGTGTGAGCGCGCCGCGCATAAGCCAGAGCCTGCAGATAGTTCTTAGCATTTCCCGCTAAAAGCATATGTCGCGGTGCGAATCCGGCTTTTTCAAAAAGACTGAAATATTGAAGTGAGCGATAACGGGTGGAGGGATCTTTTTCACTTTTAGATAAAAAAGAAGGGTTTTCAACTTTGGATGACCTCTCTACTTACGTTTATTTTCTATAGACTATTTTTTGGTCTTCAACAAGTAATATAAATAATTGAAAGGCGTAGTTTGTGGAAAGTATGCCCAGAAAATAGTCACCAATTTGTGAGTGCATATTTTTTAACTTTTATCCCAGATTTGTTCTGGGGTAAAAATGGAGGCACAATGTAAGCGTTAAAAATAATAAACAAATTTTGTTTATTTATAATTTATTTTATGATATTTAGACAGCGAATTAGTTGCCAATAATATTATCTGACACAAGCGTTAAAACTTAAAAACTTAAGGGAAGCACATTAAGAATGGATAGAATCAGTGTTATTCAGGAAATAATCGACAGGCGGAGTGCAAAGACATACTTGGAAATAGGCGTTCGGTCTGGAGATGCATTTTTAAAAATGCGAGCAAAAAGCAAATACGGCGTGGACCCTGTTTTTACAATAAGTCATGGGAAAAAAATCAGATATTATTTTAAAAATCCCTATAATATTTTCAATAAATATTTCAGCGTGGAAAGTGACATATTTTTTGATAAAGAAAAAAGCCTCTTATCTAAAACAGGCATTGATGTTGCTTTTATCGACGGGCTGCACACCTTTCCACAGTCTTTAAAAGACGTTCAGAATTCCCTTGGATATTTAAATGATAATGGCGTTATCGTTTTACATGATTGCAATCCTTCTTCTGCGGCAGCGGCGTTGCCTGCTAAATCATTAGAAGATATTGGAAAAGTTAATCCCCCTGGTTTTTCCGGAGTATGGAACGGTGACGTCTGGAAAACAATTGTTTGCCTGCGTGCAACACGGGAAGATCTTAATGTGTTTGTATTAGATTGTGATTTTGGGTTGGGTGTTATCACTAAGGGCCGGCCGGAAAATACTCTGAAATATTCTGCTAAAGAAGTGCAAAATTCATCGTATGCTGATCTTTCCAAAAACAGGAGAACACTGTTAAATTTAAAAGAGGCAGGATATTTCCGAGAATTCCTAAGCGGCCAAATGCCTAAAGCATAAAAACGATTAGTTTATAGATGATTTTTTAACTTAACTGCTTCGTCAAGAACTCTCATTATTTCTTTGTGGTTTCTTTCGGCTGAATATTTCTGTCCGGCGAGAGCGGCTTCCCTGGAAATATTTTTAATCCTTTTCTTATCCATCAATAGATACATTTTATCAGCAAGCTCGGAAGCATCCGGCGGGTGAGAAATGATATATCCGTTTGCCCCGTCGTCGATAATTCCGGCCGCGCCGTTGTATATGGTAGTAATAGCAGGCAGGCCGCTGGCCATAGCTTCAATGACCACCAGGGAGCAAGCATCATAATATGTCGGAAGAACGAAAGCATCGCTATTTGCATAATACTCTCCCATGGATTTAACCCGACCAACAAAAACAACGGTATCTTCAATATCAAGGTGAGCGATAAGTCTCTTTAAAGAACTATATGGTTGTCCGCCAACAACAATGATTTTAAAAGCTTCATTTCCGTCTTTCTTTAATTTTGCGGCGGCTTCCATAAGTGGCTCAATACCTTTTTTCTTCAACTCATAGGATGCAAACAAAAAGGCGGTATCTTTTTCACTTAAACCCCATTGATTGCGTAAGCTTCCTCTAAAACTCTGCAGTATTGAATTATTGAACCGATTGATATCGACGCCGTTATAAACTATTTCTATTTCATCCGTATTTGTGTGAAAAAATGATTCCATATCATTTTTTATCATATGCGAAATAGCAATGATTTTCGGCCTTGGGTTAATTCGAAAAGGCGCCGATTCTATCCACGCTCTTGTCCAGTATTTTAATGAGAAAATAATAACAAGACGCTTAATAATTCGACGCCATACCTTACTTTCCGCGTAAGACATTCTGGCGCTTGAATATTGGTGGACGCCGCCGTGACTCTGGTAAACGTTCATATAGATAGTATTGCCGAAGCCCATTAGTACATCATAGTGTTCCTGGCGAACCATTTTTTTATGTTTCCAGGCGAATAAAAGTAGTTTAAGCCAGGCCGGTAGAAACTTAGGGATATGAATTTTATGAAAAACGGCCTCTTTAGGTTCATTGTCCCATACTTCGCCATACAAATGCACATCCCAGCCTTTTTTTATCAGAGTGCTCGCCAGAGCGACAGAATATGACTCCGCTCCACCGGCGTAGCGGCTGAATTTTTCCATCGCCAACGCAATTTTTTTCATGAGCCAAACACCACCATACTATTTTACCGAAAATATCATTAACACAGATATTAAAAAAATTCATATTTTAATAATTAACCCGATATGTTATCAGTTTGTCATTATAGCGGGCAGGGTAATAATTAGATATTGAAATTAAAAAGATATATATACAGGGAACCCGCCTTAATTTTATGAAAAAGGAAAGCTGCTATAGATTGGCAGTTGTTAGAAAAAAATAAAATAAGGGAATCGCAATATGGCAAAAATTGATCATATTTATGATAACCAGGATATAACCCCTAAAGCAAGGGGCAGTATCCATAAAGTTATACTTTCTTGGTTTTCTAAAAGAAGACCAGGCCTGATATTGGATGCTCCCGCGGGTTTTGGGCATCTCAGTATGCGCCTGAGAGAGATGGGTTTCGACGCGGTCTGCGGAGAAATAGATACTAAGATTTTCAAACTTAAGGATGTAAAATGTATATATACTGATCTTAATGAAAAGATTGATTCTCCCGATGACACATTTGATTATGTTTGCTGCGTTGATGGCTTGGAACATATGACAAATCCATATCGGGCGGTGCAGGAATTTGCTCGCGTTTTAAAGCCGGGTGGATATGGAATTTTCAGTATTCCTAATTATTCCAACATAGAAAAACGCGCGCAATTTTTTTCAGCGGATACTTAACAAAACCTGAATCTCTTAGTGACTATATGCAATCGGATCGCAATCTTTTTAATTTTCACAACACGCCTCTAACGATAACTTTAATTAATCTGATTTTTGAGATTAATGGCTTGAAAATTGAAGAAATAATAAAAGACCGTGTAAAACGGAAACAATATTTCTGGCTGCCTTTAGTTTATTTATTAAAATTGCTTGCGTATTTTCAATCTCAGAAAAAATGGAAAAAGCACAGATACGATCTAACGCTAAAAAATGAGGTAATTTTAGGCGGCAATACATTAATTTTTATTACAAAAAAAGATGAGTTACTATAAACAAATTAAATATTTTAATGCATTATTCCAGCGGTACTACCAATGCGTTGGTTCGTAACTCGGCACCTTCAGTCATTTATACTTTGAGCATGATATAAGTCACAAATAATATTTATGCTATATAAAATATCTTTTTTGTACATACCATTAATTGAATAGAGTTTTTATAATTTACAGGTATCACGAATAGCGTTTGCGGCAATGATTAAATTATGAGATATATAAATATGTGTTTTTCAAATAAGCTTGATGTTCAAATCATTTGCCTATAAAATAAGCAAATAATTATACAACCGGTTAATTTATTGGCCGTGAAAAGCGTGACAAAATGGAAAAGCCTAATATCAGTGTTGCCATTATTGCCAAAAACGAAGCAGACCGTATCGGGCGGCTGCTCGAAAGCTGTGCCTTTGCGGACGAGATTCTTGTGGTAGATTCCGGAAGCACCGACGGCACCCAGGTAATTTGCGAAAAAGCCGGCGCGAAAGTGATTTTCAATCCATGGCCGGGATATGTGGCGCAAAAGCAGTTTGCCATGGAAGCGGTAAAAAATGAATGGGTTCTGAGCCTGGATGCGGATGAAGAAGTGCCGGAGTCGCTCGCGGCGGAAATTCTCCATGCTGTAAAAAACGCGCCGCCGGATGTCGGCGGTTTTTCCATGCCCCGCCTATCTTGGTATCTGGGGCGCTGGATTTGCCACGGTGGCTGGTATCCGGATCGTAAAGTGCGCCTGGTTCGCCGGGGTAGGGCAAAGTGGCAGGGTGTGGATCCCCATGATAAACTGGATGTTAATGGTAAAGTCAGAGACCTGACCCAGCCTTTTCTTCATTACGTATATCGAAGCATTTCCGATCAGGTGGTCACGATGAACAATTTTTCGGAAATCTACGCGAGGCAGGATCAGCCCAGGGGAGGCTGGTTTGTCGCGGTTGGCGTATTTCATGCCTTCGGAAAATTTCTCGAATGTTATTTTTGGAAGCGAGGAATTTTAGATGGTATTCCCGGGTTGGTTATTGCGATGAATTCCGCAGGGTACGTTTTTCTTAAGCATGCCAAGCGATGGGAACAAGGCATTGCCGAAAAGTAGTTAAAATGGATATTTCCGTCATTATCGTCAATTGGAATACGAAGAATCTGCTGCAAAACTGCCTGGAATCCGTTTATCACACCATCGATACTCTTTCCTTTGAAGTGCTTGTTGTGGATAACGCCTCTTCCGACGGCTCCGCGGAAATGCTTGCCCAATATTTTTCACAGGTAATAACAATCAATAATAAAGAAAATCGAGGCTTCGGCGCGGCTAATAATCAGGCCTTTGCGATAATGAAAGGCAAATACGCGCTTCTGCTAAATACCGATGCCGTATTGACGCCGGGCGCGGTAAATAAGATCTGGGAATTTGCCGAAGCGAATAGCCGGGCGGCGATTGTCTGTGGCCAGCTTCTCAATGCCGACGGAAGCAAACAAAATTCTGTCGCTTCATTTCCCACGCTGCTGTCGCTCGCGACAAACATATCTCTTCTGGAATATCTTTTTCCCAAAAAATATCCGAGCAAAAGATACGCGCATAAAGAACCGATTGAAGTTGATTCAGCCATTGGTGCCTGTATGCTGGTTCGCAAAAAGGCGCTGGAAGAAGCATCGTTTTTTGACGAAAGATATTTTTTCTTTTTTGAAGAGACAGATCTGGCTTATTCTCTGCGTCAAAAAGGTTGGCGCATTTATCATGTGCCGGACGCTTTTATTTACCACCTGCAGGGTCAGAGCATCGGAGGCAACGCCAAGTCGCGCATTGAGTTTTACCGTTCCCGCTATCAGTTTATGCAAAAATGGCACAGCCGCTATTATTACCGGGTGGCGCGCGCTATCATATTTTTACGTCTTATTATAGAATTTATACTCAACATGCTGGCTTCTATCGTTACGCTGGGATTGGCCAAAAATATCCGAAATAAAACAAAAGTATATCTTGAGTTAGTCTGCTGGCATATTAAAAATTACCGCTAACAGGCAAAACATCTATCAAATAAAACCTTGACAGAAGAAAATATATTTCGTAATTAGATCAGGTACTTAGATCTTTACGCTTTTCGTTTATGTAATCGAGAAAGCGGAGCTGTATAATAACTTGAAAGAGAGTAAATGCTTGAATTTATGAAATATTTATTTGATATAATCAAAACAGTTATTGACCCGATTTTTGTCATTTTTCTTTTGATGCTGATTTCCCTGATTGTTTTTTGGAGGGCCAGTAAAAATAAAACCGGCGCGCTTGTTTTGCTGTTATCAATTGTTTTGTTTTACGCGGCAAGTATTTTTCCCGTGGCCAATTATCTTTGCCGCTATCTGGAAAAAGATTATATTAAAAAAACCATTAACGCTTATCAGGATACAGATGTGATTGTAGTCCTGGGCGGCGGAGCATACGATATTAATTATATCAGCAAAACTTTTCCTTCCTCTTCTACTGTTGTCCGTGTGGCTTACGCTGTGGATTTTTATCATAAGAATTTGGTTAAATATTTTGTGTGTTCCGGCAAGGGCACCGGTAAAGTACCGGAAGCGGAAATGATGGCAAGGCTGGCCGTGTCTTTGGGTGTGCCAAAGGGAAAAATTAAAATCGATACCCGTTCCGTTAACACCTGGCAAAGCGCCACAGAAATAAACAAAATGTTCGACAATAAAGATATTAGCATTGGATTGGTTACCTCTGCTTTTCACATGAAAAGAACCGAAAGGGAATTTAAAAAATATTTCAACAATGTCTCGCCTCTGCCTGCGGATTATTTATATTCTTCGCCGATGGGAAATCCCGTGGCCAGATATATCCCGCGGTCAGAAGCGCTTTATAAAATGCAAACCGCTTTTCAGGAAATTGTCGCGCGAATTTGGTATCTTGTAAAAGGGTTATTTTAAAACACGTGTTTAAGGGCTTTGATGATTAAACGGATATTTGATTTTAGCGCGGCGTTGATTATGCTGCTTATCGCGGCGCTTCCGATGATAATAATTGCCGCGGCTATACGCCTGACATCGCGCGGGCCCGCCCTGCACTGGTCGGAAAGAGTCGGCAGAAACAACATCATTTTTAAAATGCCGAAATTCCGCACGATGCGCCTGGACGCGCCTGATTTGCCCACGCATCTGATGAAAAACGCCCAAGATTATATGACGCCCCTGGGAAATATTTTGCGCCTTACCAGTCTTGATGAACTGCCGCAGCTCTGGAGCGTATTAAAGGGGGATATGAGCCTGGTCGGCCCGCGGCCTGCCCTGCATAATCAGGATGATTTAGTTGCGCTGAGAACTGAAAAAAACAGTCACAAGCTTTTGCCCGGTATTACCGGTTGGGCGCAGATTAACGGCCGTGACGAAATTTCCATCCCAGAAAAAGTCGCGCTTGATGAATATTATATGCAAAACCAGTCATTTTGGCTGGATATATCTATCCTTTGGCGTACCGTCTTTAAAGTCGCCAAAAAAGAAGGCGTGGCGCACTGATATACCGCTGAATTCTTGGAAACAAATATGATCAAACACATGATTGAATTATTCAAATCCGGCAGCCGCGATATCTTAGCGGCGCTGCAGGGTTATCAGCTGGCTGGTATTCTCGGCTGGCAGGATATTCGCCAACGCTACCGGCGTTCATCGCTTGGGCCTTTTTGGCTTACCATCAGCATGGGCGTCTTGATCGCCGCTCTTGGTTTTATTTTTGGCACTATTTTCGGCGCGCCATTGAAGCAATTTTTACCCTTTCTCGCCATAGGATTAATTATATGGACGCTGATTACAACATCTCTCAACGAAGGCTGTACAGGATTTATTGCTGCCGAAGGCATGATTAAACAGATGCCTTTACCGCTTTTTACATATATTATGCGAGTTCTCTGGACCAACCTAATTATTTTTGCGCACAACTTGATTATCCTTCCTTTTGTTTTATTAATATTCTGGCTGCTGCCACAAGCGACAGCACTGTTGGCCATTGCAGGGCTTGTGTTGCTGATGCTGAATTTGTCCTGGTTGGCACTGATCTTCGGCATTATTTGCACCCGGTATCGTGATGTTCCTCAAATTATCAGCAATTTGTTGCAGGTTTCCTTTTATTTGACGCCGATTATCTGGATGCCTGAAATGATGCCAAAGCGGGCAGGCTTACTTTTACTCAATGCCAATCCCTTTTTTCATTTAATTGAAGTAATCCGTGCGCCGCTGTTGGGGGGGGTGCCATCTGTTTTGAATTGGCAGGTTTGTATTTTGTTGGCAATTTTTGGGTGGATATTTACTATTCTTTTTTACGGGCGCTTTCGCTCGCGCATAGCTTACTGGTTATAGGGCATAACAATGACGCGCATTTCGCTCAATAATGTATGTGTGGATTTTCCGGTTTACAACTCTACTTCAGTGCGTTCTTTGAAAAGCCATCTTATACAGGCGGTAACCGGCGGCCGTGTGGGGTCAAATGATCGGGGTTATGTTGTTGTAAGAGCGCTGGAAAATATTTCTTTGGATATGAAAGAAGGCGATAGAATCGGTCTGATTGGCCATAACGGCGCGGGAAAGAGTACTTTGCTGCGCGTTATATGCGGCGTTTATGAACCAACCGGGGGTTGTATCAAAGTTAAAGGCAAGATAACAAGCCTGATTGATATCGGTTTGGGTATGGATAGCGAAGCAACGGGGATAGAAAATATTTATCTTCGGGGTGCTCTAATGGGCTTCCGCCGTCGTTGGCTATCAACAAAGATAAACGAAATTGCCGAATACTCAGGATTGGGTAATTACCTGACTATGCCACTCAGGACTTACTCCACCGGTATGCAAATGCGGCTGGCTTTTTCGATTGCCACGCTCGAGCAGCCGGAGATTCTGATAATGGATGAATGGCTTACCGTGGGCGATGCCGAATTTCAGGAAAAGGCGCAACAGCGGCTTAAAGAGATTGTTCAGAAATCAAGCATTCTCGTAATTGCCTCACACTCACTGGAACTTGTTGGCCAAATATGCAACCGGGTTGTTAGATTAGAACGAGGTGCGTTGGTAACTTAGGATATTGGATATGAAGAATTTTAATATAATCCCCATTGTTTTTATTACAGATTACAATTTTTCTATTCCGACTGCTGTTGCTATAAGTTCTTTAATTGCAAACAAGAAAAAAGAAACCTTTTATAAAATAAGTATCATCAGCGCAGATCTAAATAAAGATATTGAAGATAAATTATATTCATTTTCTGAAAATGAAAACATTACCGTCAATATAGTAAGAGTCAATGAAGATAAATATCAAATGTTTCATAGAAAAGGGCATCACGTTTCTTCAACGGCATTGTATAAATTTGAAATACCAAATCTGCTTCCCGAATATGATAAAATAATATATTTAGATGGAGACATTTTAGTTAAGAATGACTTGAGCGAATTATATAATTTGGAATTAAACAATTATTACGTTGGCGCAGTGAGAGATATGACAGCCGAAGTCTCTTATAAAATTCACGCGAAAATACCAGTTGATGAATACTTAAATGCGGGTGTGATGATACTTAATCTCAAAAAAATTAGAGAGGATAATTTAACGGATAGGGCAATAGAAACATTATATGAGCGCGGTCATGATTATGTATGTGGAGACCAAGATGTATTTAATTTTGTTTTTAAGGAAAATGTTTTGTGGCTTAATCCAGAATATAACGCAATGATATATAATTTAGTTCTAGAAAATTACACCATTGAAAGAATAAATCAATTTTATGATACCAATTATATAAGCATTGAACAACTAATAAAGAATGCGTCAATAATTCATCTGACAAACAGAAAAAAACCATGGCACAATAAATTCACGTTTATGAATAAGGAATGGTTTGAATATTTTAGAAAATCACCATTCAAAGATTTAACTGAATTAGATAATTTTGAAACACAAACGTGGGAAGCAGAAATTCAGTGCCAGAGGAGAGAACAGGAGCTTGTCCTGAAAAATAAGGAATTAAACGATTTAAGCAATAGGATACTTGATTTAAAAGATAATATAGTTGAGAAGGAAATATTATTGCATTCCATTTATGTTAGTCGCTCATGGCGTATCACTGCCCCGTTAAGATGGCTTGGTACTCAAATAACATTGCTGCGCCAACATGGATTTACGGGGCGTTTAAAAGCTGTTATAAAAAAAATTGTCAGATTTTTGATAATATTTCTTGATTCTAGGCAGAAACTTCGTTTGTATTGCGTTGTTTTGCTTCGTAGAACTGGTACTTATAATTATTTGCGGTCATTTTATTATAGACATTTCAACCAGCAACATCTCCCAAACCAGCCTTTAACAGTCGATAAATTGACTCCCCGTGCACGGCAGATTTACAATGATTTGAAAGCTGCAATTCAAAAAAACAAAAAGGATAATCTCTAATGCGCATTGTCATTGATATGCAAGGCGCACAAACGGAAAGCCGCTTTCGTGGTATTGGCCGCTACAGCATGTCTCTAACTCAGGCTATTGTGCACAACAAAGGTGAACATGAAATTATTCTTGCATTAAATGGGCTTTTCCCCGACACCATCGAACCTATCCGTGCCGCCTTCGACGGCCTGCTGCCGCAGGAAAACATCCGCGTCTGGCATGCTCCCGGACCGGTATGCGAAGAGCAACCCGGCAACGAATGGCGCCGAGAAGTCGCCGAACGCATCCGCGAGGCTTTTTTGGCCGACTTGCGCCCCGATGTGGTTTTGGTGAGCAGTCTTTTTGAAGGCTTGGGTTGTGACGCCGTGACCAGCATTGGCGTTTTAGATGCCGATACACCAGTTGCTGTTATACTATACGATCTTATTCCGCTCATCAGCCCGGATGTTCATTTCAAGACAAGCAAGCTGCATAAGGATTATTATTACCGGAAAATTGACTCTCTTAAACGAGCGCAACGGCTTTTTGCCATTTCTGACAGTACACGGGACGAAGCAGTATGCGCGCTTAACTTCGATGCCCGCCATATCATCAATATCTCTGGTGCCTGCGACGAGTCATTTCAAATATTAAATTTATCGGATACAGCGAAAAATAAAGTTTGCGTCAGGGCAGGCATAACCAGGCCGTTTGTTATGTATTCGGGAGCGGCCGATGAAAGAAAAAACCTCCACCGCCTGATCCAAGCTTATGCTTTGCTGCCAAACAGTATAAGAAAAGCACACCAGCTCGTATTTATAGGAAAAATGCCGGAGAGCAACATCAATGATTTAATTCTTACGGCAAAGAAAAGTGGGTTGTCTCGTGATGATATCGTTATCACCGGCTATGTTGAAGATGAAGATCTGGTCAAATTATACAACAGTTGTGAGCTATTTATTTTTCCGTCACTGCATGAGGGTTTTGGCATTCCCCCGCTCGAGGCAATGAGGTGCGGCGTTCCCGTGATAGGGGCTAATATTACAAGCCTGCCCGAGGTTATTGGATGGGGGGAAGCGCTTTTTAATCCTTACGATGTCAAAGCGATTTCCAAAAAAATCAAGGACGCCCTCGCTGACGAATCTTTTCGCAAGGATCTTATTTGTCATGGTGCGCAACAAGTCAAGAAGTTTTCCTGGGAAGAGAGTGCCCGACGCACGATTACGGCACTTGAGGAGATTGATCCAGTAACGGCTGGAAAATCAAAGGTTGCAGAACCAGAAAATAACCTGCCTCGCCTTATTCACGCCATCGCCGCAGTAATTCCTTCCCAAATATCCGAGGAGGAAACAATCAAGATCGCCCGCATCCTGAGTCGTAACCATCATGGCAGTGCCCAGAGACAATTATTAGTCGATATATCGGAGTTGGTACAGCGCGATGCCCGATCAGGTGTTCAGCGCGTAACGCGCAGCATTCTCAAAGAACTTTTGGAAAACCCTCCAGAAGGGTATGCAGTAGAGCCCGTTTATGCTAAGAAAGGTAGCTCGGGATACCGCTACGCAAGACACTTCACTGCGATCTTCCGTGGTATAATGAACGACCAGACCGATGAGCCGATCGAATATCATTTCGGCGACATTTTCCTGGGGTTGGACCTGCAACATCACGTAGTCATCGCTCAAAAAAAATATCTGTCATCCCTGCGACGAGATGGCGTACAGGTTTTCTTCGTAGTCCATGACCTGCTTCCTATAATTTTTCCTCATTATTTTTTGCCGGGTGCGAATGTTTACAATAAAGAGTGGTTACTTGTACTGGCAGGTTGTGACGGTGTGGTATGTGTTAGCCGGGCGGTGTCAAATGAACTTAAAGAATGGCTGGCTGAAAATGGACCGAAGCGATTACGGGAGTTAAAAATTTCCTGGTCGCATAATGGTGCCGACATTGAAAATTCCGTTCCCCTTCTTGGTTTACCTGATGACGCCGCCCATGTCCTTAAAGAATTCACGCTTCGCCCGACTTTTTTGACGGTTGGGACTGTGGAACCAAGAAAAGGCCATGCGCAACAGTTGGGTGCTTTTGAACTGCTCTGGAAACAGGGCATAGACGCCAATTTCGTTATCGTCGGCAAACAAGGCTGGTTGGTTGAAATATTGGCAGAACGCCTGCGCCAACATTATGAATTGAACAAACGTCTCTTCTGGCTGGAAGGCATCAGCGATGAATACCTGGAAAAAATCTACGCGGCGTCTACCTGCCTGATTGCTGCCAGCGAAGGTGAAGGATTTTGCCTTCCGCTTATCGAGGCGGCTCGGCATAAATTACCAATTATTGCCAGGGACATTCCTGTGTTCAGGGAAGTGGCAGGCGAGCACGCTTTTTACTTTAAAGGCATTGAACCGCAAGCGCTATCAGAAGAAATTTTACATTGGCTTGAACTTGATGAGCTCGGCAAGTCACCGCGGCCTGACAACATGCCGTGGCTGACCTGGAAGCAGAGCGCTGACCGTCTGAAACAAATTATTATTGAAGGTGATTGGTAAATAACAATCAGGTCAAGAAGGTAAAAGTATTGAAACGTGCAAAAGTTGTAGCTGAAGTTGTAATATATGCCGTAACTGGGTTGGTGCTCGGCTGTATATTTTTCCGGCAAATAATATTTTCGCGTTTTGATTTATTGCTAGGCGATGTCGGGGATGCCAGATTCACTGGTGTAATCATGGAACACTGGTGGCAGGTATTGCAGGGGACAGCTCAGTGGCTTTCACCTACCTTCTTTTTTCCGGTTCAAGGTGTACTGGGTTATAGTGATGCCGGATTTCTAAATGCGCTTCCATATGTTTTTTTGCGTTTTCTGGGAATCGAGCCTTTTGTCGCCAATCAAATAGTATTGTTTGCGTTGGTGGCGCTTGGATGGCTTGGGTCAATCCTGTTCTTACGCTGTTGCTTAAAATTGCGCATATTTCCTACTATCGTAGGGGCTGCCCTTTTTGTTTTTCCTAATGCCATGGCTATTTTAGTTTCGAATTCTCATTCACATTTTTTCACTGTCTATTATATTCCCTACCTCGCTATCGGGATTTATTTGTTTCTGCAAAACTTTAGGAAACTGTCGTCGATTAGGATTGCCGTTGGAATCTTTGTAGCGATTATAGTTCCGGCCATCTTTTATACGGTTTACTATGTTGGTTGGTTTTCCGTTTTTTTTCTACTACTATTGACAGGCATTTTCTTTGCGTGGGGTGCGTTGCATTTAGGCGGTAAAACTGTTTGGCAATGTATTATTTGCAAGAGAGAAAATTGGCAAAAAATATTGCCGTATTGTGTGCTCAGCATAATCTGTTTCATTCCATTTTTGCTAACGTATCTCCCAGTATTAAATCAGTTTGGTGGTCGCAGTTTCAAAGAAATTGCCACAATGTTGCCATCGTTTATTGACTATGTAAACGTTGGTCCAAAAAATTGGTTATGGGGCGAGTTTCTTTACTCCGCTTTTGCAGGAATAGGGTCGAGACCGATGGCCCATGAATTGGTTAAAGGTACGCCGGTCTTCTTGCTTTTAACCTTCTTGACGTTTTCAGTTTATTTCATCCGTAAAGCAAAATATTATCAAATGATCGCGTCACAAGATAGTTCCTGTAAAATAGCCGTGGATGGGAATGAGGCCAATGCTGATGAAAGATTGGCAATACTCGCGGCGGGTTTGGGGATAGCGGTATTGCTGGCGTGGCTGTTGATGCTAAAAATCCAGGGGTTTTCCCTCTGGTGGTTGGTTTCAAAACTGATTCCGGGCGCGGGAAGTGTCCGTGTGGTGTATCGCTTTCAGCATGTATTGGCTTTTCCTATTGCTATTGTGGTTGCGATTGGGTTGCATCAATCCATAAACTACGCTTCAGGACATATACATTCATCTCTTAAGCGGGGCGCCTTTTTAGTTGCCGTAACAATTTTCGGGTTACTACTTGTGGGGGAGCAGTTCAATACTGGCAGTCTTGCTCATTACAGCAAACAACAACAAAAGGAGATGCTTGCCGGCATTCATCAACCACCGCAGCAGGCAAAAGCTTTTGCTTCGTTACCGGCGGAGGGATTAAAAAAATATCCTTTTGAAGCCCAGATTGATGCAATGATCGTTGCCCAAAAATTTGGTTTACACACAATTAATGGGTATAGTTCATGGGTTCCCATTGGCTGGTGGGGTATACATAATTTTAATTCGCCGGAATATCTTTTGCATTTGAGCCGCTGGATTCAACACTACAATCTGGAAAATGACCAACTCTATTTTTTAAACCTTAAAACAGGTAATTGGTTATCAGCAATAATATCTAAGCCTTTGCTTAAGGAGCGTGCGGTCATAATGAACGGTCCTTTAGGAGCGGCAAATTTTGCTCTGAGATTGTTACCGGAGCAAGTTCCAATCCGCTGGCAAAAGGATGAATTAAGACAGTGCACCCTGCGGGTGAAAAATAATGGAAAGGTTGCCTTGTCGAGCATTGGTAATGATTTCAATGAACCCGGTAGATATGCTATCCGCTTGGCCTACCGTTGGGTGGATGCTTGTAGTTTAGTACCTTTATCCAGGTTTGATGATAATAGAACTGCGTTGCCTGTGGCAGTAAAACCAGGCGCCGAAATCACAATGAATCTGGAGATCAAGGCTCCATCAAGGCCGGGAAAATTCTGGCTGGAGATTGAGGCAGTACAGGAATTAGTTGCCTGGTTCAAAGACAAGGGGTATCCGGGGCTACGTATTGAGGTTCAGGTAAAGTGAATCATCTCAATCTAGCTCTTAAAAATATTTTACAATAGTTATGAGGCGGCTTGAGTGAATAAATATTTAATAACAGGTTTTTCAGGTTTTGTCGGTCGTTATTTTTTGGAATATCTTGAAAATAATGAATCTGGCTGTATCGTTAAAGGTATGGATATTCAGAGCCCCGATTTTGAATTTGATCACTATAAAAATGTCCAGATTAGTTTCGAAAAAATCGACCTGCTGTCAAAAGATCGGGTTGAATACATTATCCATGAATTTCAGCCAGACTATATTTTACACTTGGCGTCGTACAGTAGCGTAGCTTTCAGCTGGAAAGAGCCTATTCAAAGTTTTCAGAATAATACGAATATTTTTTTAAATTTAATAGAGTCTGTGAGGAAAATGAAAATAAATGCCCGTATTCTATCCATCGGCTCATCAGAGGAATATGGAATCGTAAATAAGAGAGATTTGCCCTTAAAGGAAAATCACAAATTGCGTCCAGTTAGCCCATATGCTGTAGCAAGGATGTCGCAAGAATTATTATCAGAGGTTTACGTGGCTGGTTATGGTTTGGATATTGTTTTAACAAGATCATTTAACCATATTGGGCCAGGGCAAAAAAGTATTTTTGTCGTGCCATCTTTAGCCAAGCAAATTGTTGAAATAAAAAAATCCGGGGAAAGCAGGGGGAATATAGTCGCGGGTGATGTTTCGATTGTGCGTGATTTTACCGATGTGCGGGATGTTGCCCGTGCGTATTATTTATTGTTGAAAGAGGGTAAAAAAGGTGAAGTGTATAACGTGTGTAGCGGTATTGGCGTGTCTATTAAAGATATCATTAATATGCTGGCCAAGCAGTTAAATATTGAAGTAGATGTAAAAGTAGATAGTCGCTTAATCAGGCCTGCGGATAACAAGATTGTTATAGGAGCGAATGAGAAAATCAAGCGGGAATTGGGATGGGAAAACACTATACCCTTGGAGAAAACTATAAAGGATATTATTCTCTTTTGGGGAAATTATTCAAAAGCCGTTCTCTAACCCCAATTTTGTTTATGGTGAAGTTATTATGGTAATTGGTGTCGATGCGCGTCCAATTTCCCAAGCGCAATTAACGGGTATCGGGGTATATTTGCATAGCCTGCTGAAAGCAATCCAGGAGTTGGACCAAAAAAATCATTACTACCTTATTTCCAACAAGGATATCAAATTCGAAGTTATTAATCCGCGATGGAAAAAAATTGAAAGACGCCTTCCAAAATTGTTTAGCACTATGTGGATGCAGTGTTGCCTTCCCCGGATTGCTGGTGAATTAAAATTTGATCTTTTTTGGGGTCCACGCCACCATTTGCCGCTCTTTATGCCGAGAAGAATTAAAATGATTCTGACCATTCACGATATTGTCCATGTGTTGTTTCCCCATACAATGTCTTTGCCTAACCTCGTTCTGGAACGTTTATTGATGCGGCTGTCTATTCGGCGGGGTGATTATATAATTGCTGATTCAATATCAACAGCCTCCGGTGTTCGTGAGCATTACAAAATAATGCCAGATAAAATCAGCGTTGTCTATCCAGGGACGCCCATTGTTACTGAACAGAATGATTCACCTGTATTTGAAGATGAAAAACTTCCCGAAAAGTATTTCTTATTTGTAGGAACCCTGGAGCCAAGAAAAAATTTAAAGGCTATCTTCCATGCGTTTGCATTGCTGGATGCCGAAAAAGAAGATATCAGCCTTGTAATAATTGGTAATATCGGGTGGAAAAACAAAGATGTTATGAGCCTTTTGAAAACGCATCGCTATCGTTCACGCATTCATTTTGCCGGATATGTTAATAATGCTCGGCTTTCTTTTATTTATAAAAATGCCCTCTGTCTATTATTTCCTTCTCTTTATGAAGGATTTGGATTTCCCATACTGGAAGCCATGAATTATGGTGTTCCGGTCATTACATCTAATGTATCATCAATGCCGGAGGTTGCCGGGGACGCCGCTTTACTGGTGGATCCAAATGATGTTCAGGGCTTGGCTGATGCGATGAATAAAGTTCTCGCGAACGATGATTTAAGAAACACCTTGAAATCTAAAGGCCATGAGAGAGCAAAAAAGTTTTCATGGAAGCACAGCGCTGAAGAGACGCTGGAAATATTTGAAAAAGTGATGTCAGCAAAGAGGCAACGATGAAGGCTCTTAATATATTGAAGTATTATTATCCATCTACAGGAGGCACGGAGACATACGTAAAGCAGCTATGCGGCGGAATGCATAAGTATGGAATTGAACCAAGTATTCTAACATTCAACCACATTCCTCGCATAAAAACAGCGTGGGGAAAAGTTGACGATATCGCCGTAAGGCGTGTAGCCTGCCATTTAAAATTATTTAGTCAGCCTGTAGGTTTGCTTGCTGCGGAAATGAAGCAGCTAATTCCAAAGGCTGATTTAGTCCACTTGCATTTACCATTTCCTAACGCTGAGTTTTTATACAAATATATTTCAAAACCGCTGGTTGTTACCTGGTGCGTTGATCCCGTTAACACACGTTGGGAAAAAATTTTTCCGGTTTTTCGCCCTTCGCTTATTCAGGTTTTGGAAAAGGCAAGAAAAATCGTTTTGATAGGGCCAAACTTGCTTGAACATTCGCCCACATTGCAACCCTACGAAAAGAAGTGCAAGGTTATTCCATTGGCCTGCTCACCTGTTAAAGGACATGAGCCCGTGCCAACAGTGCGAAGGGTTAATAAGGAGAGACCAGCAATTCTTTTTGTCGGTAAGCTTCGAAAATACAAAGGCGTGGAGTATCTAATTCGCTCCGTACAACATTTACCGGACGTACAACTACGCATTGTTGGTGATGGCGAAGAGCTGAGTAATTTAAGACAGCTCACTAAAAAGACGGGAATTGATTCGCGCGTCATTTTTTTAAAAACCGTTACGGATGAACAGCTTTCCTTTGAATATAAGAATGCCAATCTTTTTGTACTGCCTTCCATCGATGCCAGCGAAGCTTTCGGCATTGTTCAGCTCGAAGCAATGTCTTATGGATTACCTGTGATTAACACCGCTTTGCCGTCAAGCGTTCCGTTTGTTAGTTTGGATGGAGTAACCGGCATAACAGTTCCGCACAGTGACCCGCCCGCTTTGTCAGCCGCCATTAAAAGACTCTTTGGCGATCATAGCTTTTATGAAAATTGCTCACGTAATGCTATCGAGCGCGCAAAGTTATTTTCCGAAGAAAATATGATAAAAAAGCATTCTGAAGTTTATAGGGAATGTGTTTGAGTTTTAGAGTAAATAATATTTCCAAGAATTGTTCACGGTGGTCTTATCTCCTATCGGTTTCAATAAGATTACTAATGATAATTCCAAGAAGCTGAGAAAAAAAATGATGAATGATAAAGGGCGCATGGTTGTTATCGGTGCAAAGAGTCTTGTCGGTGAATGCCTGCAGCCTGAGACCCTTGCACAACTACATAAAACTTACAATTTTGTCATTCCGTGCAAGCGCAGCGCGACAAGCCTGCTCCGTACTTGATACGGGGGAATCCAGTATTATCAAGTGTTTCCTGGATACCGGCTTTCGCCGGCATGACGATAAGAGAGATTGTGCAAAGGTCTCATGATGTAATTGGGGGCTCTAACCGGTCAGGCAAAGGTTCAAAACATGAAGAATGATAAAGGGCGCGTGGGCGTTATCGGCGCGACAGCTTTGGTCGGTGCATGCCTGCTGCCTTTGCTTGTTGAAGAAGGTTATGGTGTTGCGGCTTTTTCACGTAGCGCCTTAACCATAAAAAAGCAACCGGCAAAACAAAATATCGCCTGGCATCCTCTTTCAATTAAGGATGCGCCTGGAGCGGGGAGAATAACGAAATGGGTTTGTCTTGCCCCCATCTGGGTTCTGCCACAATATTTTCCGCTTTTATTATCTTGCGGGGCCAAGCATGTTGTGGCGGTTTCTTCAACCAGTCGTTTTACCAAAGAGTTATCAGCAGACAGCAAGGAAAAAATATTAGCAGACAGACTAAAACAAGGCGAAGAAGTATTTATAAGCTGGGCCGGTCAGAATAATCTGCAATGGACAATTTTGAGACCTACGCTTATTTACGGATTGGGGCGTGATAAAAATATCAGCGTGATTGCCGGTTTTATCCGAAGATTTTGTTTTTTTCCGCTAATGGGGGAAGCGCGCGGGCTTCGCCAGCCGGTACACGCGCGGGATGTCGCTCTGGCCTGCATTGCCGCGCTCAGCACAAAAAAAGCATTTAATCGGTCTTATAATATTTCCGGCGGTGAAACTCTGACCTATCGGCAAATGGTTGGAAAAGTATTTGAATCACTTGGTAAAAAGCCTCGTTTTGTGGTATTGTCTCTTTGGCTTTTTCGGGCGGGAATATTTATTTTGCGTTTTTTGCCGCGTTTTCGCCACTGGTCTGCCGCCATGGCTGAAAGAATGAATCAAAATCTCGTTTTTGATCATCACGAAGCAACAAACGATTTTGGTTTCGCGCCTCGAAAATTTGAGTTGTCCCAAGAGGATTTATCCGGAACTTAAAAATATTTAAATTTGGAGGATATACAGCAATGTCTAAAATGTTTAAAATAAACCGGAAAGAATTTGCTGTTTTCGTAAGCCTGCTTATCTTCTGCTTTTGTTATATCGGCATGTATACGGCATGTTCCCGCGGTGATGAAAAACAAGCGGCTTCGGAAGAAAGAATCATTATTTCCGGAGCGTGGGCGCTTTATCCGATGATGGTCAAATGGGCTGAGGAATTTAAAAAAATACATCCAAAGGTCAGAATTGATATTTCTGCGGGCGGTGCGGGCAAAGGCGTGACCGATGCGCTTTCCGGCCTGGTTGATATCGGAATGGTTTCCAGAGACCTTAGGCCTGAAGAATTAAAACAAAAAATATTTTATGTGCCGGTGGTCAAAGACGCGGTATTCCCAACGATAAACTCCGCCAACCCGGTTTTAAAGGAGTTGGCGCAAAAAGGATTGAAGAAAAAAGATTTCGTCGATTTATGGCTATCAGGCCAAAATTTGACCTGGGGTGAAGCGACGGGAACATCCAGCAACAGGAAAATTCGCGTTTATACCCGCTCTGATTCCTGTGGCGCGGCGGAGACATGGGCGAAATATCTGGGCGCCCAGCAGGAAGATCTCAAAGGTGTTGCTGTTTATGGCGATCCGGGTATCGCGGAAGCAATCAGAAAAGATAAAGACGGCATCGGTTACAATAACCTTAATTACGCCTACGACATGAAAACAGGCATGCCTGTCGCGGGGATAAAAATTGTGCCGATTGATGTGAATAACAACGGCCGCATTGATCCAAAAGAAAAACTTGACACTAAGCTAGACGCGATAGAAGCGGTGCAAGCCGGCGTTTATCCTTCGCCTCCCGCCAGAGACCTTTATCTTGTTACCAAAGGAGCGTTTAGCGGTTCCGCGAAAGAATTTGTCAAATGGATATTATCAGATGGGCAAAAATATGTTGATGAAGTGGGTTACTTGAAATTAAATTCATCACAGATTAACGATGCCGGAAAAAAAATGGGCTACTAAGGTATAAATAAAAGCAATTGTTTTGATATGAGCAACTCGCTGAAAAAAAGAAAAGCAAAGGACATAATAGCGGCGGTTTTCGCGCGCAGTTTTCTGATTTTTATTATTTTTCTGGCGCTACTGATTATTTTTGGTCTTTTTTTAAAGGCCAGGCCTATTCTTTCTATTGTTTCCCTGCCGGAATTATTGTTTTCTTCATCCTGGCATCCGATGAAAAATGAATTCGGCCTGTTTCCGTTTATTATCGGCACAATTGAGGTAACTTTGCTGGCAATGATTATCGCTTTGCCGATTTGTATGCTTACCTCCATTTATCTTTCGGAATATGCCAAAAGAAGATTCCGGGAGATTTCCCGTTTTTTTATTGATATTCTCGCGGGGATTCCTTCTGTTGTTTACGGTTTGTGCGGTATTTTAGTAGTTGTTCCATTTGTTGAATTTACAGGAGAACTAATTGGTATACAAACTACCGGGTACAGTCTGCTTGCCGGAGGGATTGTTTTAGCCGTGATGGTCATTCCTTTTATTGTTTCCATTTCCATGGAAGTATTAAGAATGGTGCCTGAGCCTTATAGGGAGAGCGCTCTCGCGCTGGGGGCCACCAGGTGGGAAACAGTGAAATACGTCATATTAAAAAAGGCAAGAAGCGGGCTGATTGCCGCAACCGTTTTGGGCTTTGCCCGCGCTTTTGGTGAAACGATGGCTGTCCTGATGGTTGTCGGCAATGTCGCTCAGGTGCCTAAATCGGTTTTCGATGCCGCTTATCCCTTGCCCGCGCTTATTGCCAATAACTATGGAGAAGTGATGTCCATTCCCTTATATGATGCCGCGCTGATGTCCGCGGCGCTAATTCTTATGCTTATTGTAACAATATTTAGCCTTACAGCGCATTACGCGCTTCTTAAATTAGGGAAAACAATATAATAATGAAAAAAAGAAAGCTGGAAGAAAACATTTTTAAAGGACTGATGATTGTCTCGCTTTTGCTGGTTTTCGCGGCGCTGGCGGGAATTATTCTTGTTGTTGCCGTAAAGGGACTGTCGTCTCTCAATTTGTCCATGATCATCGAGACGCCAAAAGGAGGTTATTACCTCGGCAAAGAGGGAGGCATTGCCAACGCTATTGTCGGGTCGCTTTATCTGATGGCGGGCGCGACAATTTCAGCTTTTATCATCAGTCTTCCCGCCGCGCTTGCCCTGCAGAAAGAATATCTGAGCAGGCGTTTCGCTGATTTTACAAGGTTGATTTTGGATATTCTTTGGGGAACACCTTCGATTGTTTATGGCGCGTTTGGTTTTGTTATTATGGTATTTCTGGGCATGAGAGCATCTCTTCTCGGCGGGATAGTTGTGTTGACTCTGCTAATCATTCCTATTATGATTCGCGCGATGGATGAAGCAATCAGGCTGGTGCCTTTTGAGCTAAAGGAAATGGCTTACGCGTTGGGTACAACAAGAGCGGAGACAACGTTAGCCGTTGTGCTGAAACAATCCTTGCCCGGAATATTTACGGCTGTTATTCTTGCCTTTGGACGCGGTATCGGCGATGCCGCGTCTATCCTTTTCACGGCTGGATACACGGATGAAATACCCACATCGTTGCTTGACCCTGTGGCCTCTTTGCCGCTGGCTGTTTTTTTTCAGATTGGAACTCCCGTGCCGGAAGTGCAGGCGAGAGCTTACGCCGCCGCTTTGATTTTATTATTTATAGTAATGTTGATTAATATTATTGCCCGTCTACTGGGCTGGCGGTTTGCAAAAAATATTGTGAGATAGAAACAAGATGTCGAGAATAAAAATTAAACAATTGTCCATTTCTTACGGTAACCATCAGGTGCTGAAAAATGTCAGCCTGGATATTCCGGACCGTCAGATTATCGCCGTGATTGGGCCATCAGGTTGCGGGAAAACCACTTTATTAAAAAGCATGAACAGATTGCTTGATTTAAATGAAGATGTCGCGGTGAAAGGCGAAATATTTATTGACGGCGAAAATATTTATCGTCCGGATATTGACGTTACCGCTCTCAGAAAAAGAGTGGGATTCCTTCCCCAGCATCCTTATCCTTTGCCTATGTCTATTTTTGACAATGTCGCTTTCGGGCCGAAAATACACGGATTGGATATCTCCTCCACGCCGGCTGTTTCCGGAGCACAGGAAGAGACCGGCAAAAAAGAAGGAATGCGAAGGTTTGTGGAACATTATCTCAGCCTCGCGGGTCTTTGGGATGAAGTAAAAGACCGGCTTCATTCTCCCGCGGCGAAATTATCCATTGGTCAGCAGCAGCGCCTTGCCCTGGCGCGTGTTCTTTCGATAGAGCCTGAAATTATTTTGGCCGACGAACCGACTTCAGCTCTTGACCCGATTTCGGCCAAACTTGTGGAAACACAGTTCAAAATACTCAAACAAGACTACACCATCATTTTTGTCACGCATATTTTGCGTCAGGCCAAAAGATTGGCTGATTATATAATATTTTTGTATATGGGAGATCTGGTTGAACACGCAACGGCAGGCCAATTCTTCAGTGAGCCGCGTGATGAAAAAACCAGAGCTTATATTACCGGAGAAATAAGTTAATAATGAATTCATTAAGCTTGTCATATCTGCGCCAACTGGAAGCGGAATCAATAGATATAATGCGAGAAGTTGCCGCGGAATTTAAAAATCCGGTTATGCTTTATTCCGTGGGAAAAGACTCGAGCGTTATGGTGCGGCTGGCGCAAAAAGCTTTCTATCCCGGCAGAATCCCTTTTCCTTTGATGCATGTCGATACCGGATATAAATTTCCGGAAATGTATGAATTTCGCGATGAATTTTGTAAAAAGATTGACGCGACTCTTATTGTGGAAAGAAATGAAGAATGGATTGCCCGCGGCTGCCATCCTCTTAAAATGGGAGTGGACAAGTGTTGCTCATACTTAAAAACAGGCGCGCTGCTGGACGCCTTGCGCAAACACGGCTTTGACGCCGCCATCGGCGGCGCGAGACGGGAAGAGGAAAAATCACGCGCAAAAGAAAGAGTTTTTTCCCTGCGCGACTCTTTCGGCCAATGGGATCCGAAGAATCAGCGTCCCGAGCTTTGGGACATATATAACACGCGCATCAACGAAGATGAATCCATGCGGGTGTTTCCGCTCAGCAACTGGACGGAAAAGGACATCTGGCAATATATAAAAAGCGAGAATATTCCGGTTGTGCCTATTTATTTTGCACAGGAAAGAGAAGTGATTGTGCGCAACGGCATCCTTATTCCCGTGTCTTCCTGTTCGACCGGACAAGAATATACACAAACAGACATTGTCCACGTAAAAACAAAAAAAATAATTTGCCGTTTTCGTTCTTTAGGCTGTATTCCCTGCACGGGAGCGATTGCTTCCAAGGCGATAACCTTTGATGAAATTATTTCAGAAGTCCGGACAACAACTAAATCGGAACGGGAAAACCGCGTTATTGATCTGACCAGCGACAGTTCCATGGAACAGAAAAAGAAAGAAGGATATTTCTGATGCCGACCGGCGAGAAATCATTGTTGCGTTTTGTGACGACAGGCAGCGTTGATGACGGCAAATCCACGTTAATCGGCCGGCTTTTATACGAGACAAAGTCAATTTTTGAAGACCAGTACACGGCGATTGAAAAAACATCAAAGAAGAAAGGGCTTAAAGAAGTAGAGCTTGCTTATTTGCTCGATGGTCTGGCTGCGGAAAGAGAGCAGGGCATTACCATTGATGTGGCTTATCGTTATTTCGAAACGGAAAAAAGGAAATTTATTATCACGGATTCCCCGGGTCACGTGCAATATACGAAAAATATGGTGACGGGTGCGTCCAAAGCGGATTGCGCTGTTATTTTGATTGACGCGCGCAACGGCGTATTGACGCAATCCAAAAGACACGGTTTCTTAATATCCCTTCTTCAGATTCCGCATTTGATTGTCGCGGTAAATAAAATGGATCTGATGGACTATTCGCAGGAGGTATTTTCCCGCGTTGTCGAGGAATATACAGATTATTCGCAGAAACTTGATATTCACGATATCGTTTTTATCCCCGTTTCCGCCCTTAAAGGCGATAACGTTGCCGTGAAAAGTAAAAAAATGCCCTGGTATGAAGGCACAACATTGCTCCATAATCTGGAAAAGCTTAATGTGTCCGCGGATAGAAACCTGGTGGATTTTCGTTTTCCTGTTCAGTATGTTCTCAGGCCAAGCGCGGATTTCCGCGGCTTTGCCGGGAAAATTGTTTCCGGAACAATAAGCCCGTCCGAAGAAGTGGTTGCTCTGCCTTCCGGGAAAATCACTTCCATCAAAACAATAAACACTTATGACGGTGAATTAACAGAAGCTTTCGCGCCGCAGTCAGTTGTTCTTACCTTAAATGACGAAATAGATGTCAGCCGCGGCGATATGATTGTCCGCAAAAAAAACCTGCCGTTAATAGAAAGTTCTCTGGAGGCGATAATATGCTGGATGAATGATGAGCCCATGACCATTAATTCATCCTTTATAATGAAGCACACTACAAGATCTGTCCGGGCTTCTGTAAAAAGCATCGTTTATAAAATAGATGTGAATACTTTGCATCGCCAGCCGGCAGAGACATTTTCGCTAAATGATATAGGGCGCGTGGAACTTAAGCTCGCGGCGCCTATATTTTTTGACCCTTACAAAATTAATCATGCCACGGGCAGATTTATACTGATTGATCCGTTGACGAACAAAACCGTGGCCGCGGGCATGATTCGCGATGCCTCACGTCATGTTGAAGATTATGTCCCTGCCGAGACTAAAGAAGGCGTAAAACAGAAAAAATCACCGCACACTGTTTGGCGCGATTACCACATCGGACTTGCCGAGCGCGAAAAGCAAAGCGGGCATAAGGCCGTGGTGCTTTGGTTCACCGGGCTTTCCGGCTCCGGCAAATCGACTATCGCCATGAAATTGGAACGCCAGTTGTTTGAGCGAGGCTATAAAACGGCGATGCTCGACGGCGATATTATCCGGCACGGCCTTTGTTCGGATCTTGCTTTTTCCACAGCGGACAGAAAAGAAAATATCCGCCGGGCGGGCGAGACGGCCAGACTATTTTTCGAACACGGTAACATTGTTTTGTGTACCTTCATCTCTCCCTTTAAAGAAGACCGGAATTTTGTGAGAAATTTGTTTGATACCGGAAGGTTTGTCGAAATATACGTTGACTGCCCGATTGATGAATGTCAAAAAAGAGACCCGAACGGTCTGTATAAAAAAGCGAGAAGCGGGCAAATTCCCGGCTTCACCGGTATTGATTCCCCGTATGAAGCGCCGGGAAAACCGGAGCTTACTTTAGATACGCAAAAATGTTCCGTGGATAAATGTGTTGATGTAATCGAGGAGTTTTTGCTGAAGCGTAAAATGATTGCTAAACCAAAGAAATAAGCAGTTGATTTTTATTCCACGATGTTCCAATTTACATAAAAGTATTGTACGATATCAGCGATCTGAATTGTAATGAGCGCTTTGCACAATCGCTTTTTTGTCATCGCAAGGAGCATTAATGCGACGACGCGATCTCAAGCTGTTTTTGCGGTGAGCCGAAGCCCCGAGCAAAGTGCGTGGGGGAAGGCAATGAGCGAAGCAATCTCGGTATCGCACGAACAGATTGCTTCGCCCCGCTTACGTGGGGCTCGCAATGACGAAAGGCGGCTTACGCGTCATTCGCAATGAACGAATTGGTATTGCGCAAATCTCCTCTATCCGTCATTCCGGCGAAAGCCGGAATCTAGGAAATACTTGATAATGCCGGATACCGGCCTACGCCGGTATGACAAAGGTGCTGGATTTATAAGGTTCTGCAAATGTCTCCAATTGAAAGTAAGGATATTTGAGATTGCTTCACTTTGTTTGCAAAGACAATGTGGGTATGGTGCAAAGCTCCCAAACAGTTTTTAAATATTTATTGTGAAATAAGCGTGACAATAAAATGATATTAAATCCTCAATTAAGAGATCCCAAATTATATTTAATGATCTTAAGTGACGCGGCTGTTTTTGCCGTCGCGTTGATTTCGGCATATATGTTTCGTTTTGAGTTTGCGCCTGATGCTTTTTTTAAACAGCAAATGTTCAAGATGCTTATCTGGGTTGTGCCATTTAAAAGCGTCGTGTTTATCTCTATGGGGCTTTATCGCGGCATGTGGCGTTATACGAGCATCCGCGATTTCTGGTTGCTGGCGCGCGCTTGCTTGCTGGCCACATTAATTATCATGGCCATTATCCTTTACGTGAACAGATTCGCTGGTTATTCCCGTGTTGTATTTATTGCCGATGGGTTAATTACTTTTCTTCTGGCGGGTGCGGTGCGGATGGCTATTCGATCATATTTTTCCGTTGTTGGCGTCAAATCTGGTGAAAGCCGTAAGATAAAACCTCATACAAAAAAAGTATTGATTATTGGTGCCGGTGATGCCGGTGAAAAAATATTAAGAGAAATATTCGATAATTACCAGTTAGATTATAGCGTTGCAGGCTTTATTGATGATGATCCGTCAAAAAAAGGTCGGTCGATTCATGGCATTCGAGTTATGGGCTCAGTTCATAATATGGCGAATATTATTGAGTCAAAAGATATTGAAGAAATACTTGTTGCCGTTCCATCGGCCAGCGGTGATCAGCTTCGGCGTATCGTTGAAGCATGTACGCAGTGCGGCGTTCCTTATAAGGTATTGCCTTCAATCGGAGGGCTTATTGATGGTCGTGTTAGCGTGAAAGTTCTGCGTGATGTCAGTTATGAAGATCTTTTAGGCAGGCCGGAGGTTAAATTAAATATTGAAGGTATCCGCCACTTTTTAAGCGGAAAGAATGTTCTTGTTACCGGTTGCGGCGGTTCGATCGGTTCGGAATTGTGTCGGCAAATTGTTAAATACAACCCGCGTTTGATAGCATTGCTTGATGCGAGCGAAGCAAATCTTTTTTATATCCAGATGGAAATACAAAACGAGAAAGCATTTAAAAATTGCCAGGCGATTTTAGGGTCGGTTCAGGATGATAAATTAATGAGCGACATTTTTAATCAGTATAAACCGGAAGTGGTTTTTCATGCCGCGGCTTACAAGCATGTTCCCATGCTGGAAGCAAACCCGTGGGAGGCTGTTTTTAATAATATTATCGGCAGCCGAAATGCTATGGAAATTTCTATTAAATATGGTGTCGAAAAATTTGTTCTGGTTTCAACCGATAAAGCGGTGCGTCCCACCAACGTTATGGGCGCCAGCAAGAGGGTAACAGAATTGATAATGCAGTCTTTACATGGCAGCGTCACGCGTTTTATGGCGGTGCGTTTTGGCAATGTTGTCGGTTCTTCTGGTTCGGTTGTTCCACTATTTCGTAGGCAGATAGAGCAGGGCGGCCCTGTTACGGTGACGCACCCTGAAGTTACTCGTTACTTCATGACCATTCCTGAGGCTTCTCAGTTGATATTGCAGGCCGGTACTATGGGGGAAGGCGGAGAAATATTTATTTTGCGCATGGGAACACCAGTTAAAATTGCTGATATGGCACGCGATTTAATCCGTCTTTCGGGAAAAGAACCGGATATTGATGTAAAAATCGTTTATACCGGGTTGCGTGATGGAGAAAAATTATATGAAGAGCTTATTTCTGAAGGGGAAGGTATTCTGCCCACCAATCATGAAAAAGTAATGGTTCTCCGCTCCGAGCAATTATTTAACGGCGCAGAAAATTTGTCACAGGCGAGGGTCGAGTTAAAAAAGGAAATTGACGAATTAGTCAAAGCGGCCGAGCGTCATGACGCGAAAGCTATAAAACATCTTCTTCAGAAACTCGTTCCGGAATATAAGCCGTATAATAATGAATATGTGTTGTAAAGGTTTATCCTTTTACACCTATGTAATCCAGAGGGCGGAGCTGTATAAAAGAAGAGTTTTGAAAACCATGATAATTATTCAGTGATGATATTTTGATTATTTCCCGACCATTTTTATATTCACAACGCCGATTTTGAAGTTAAGCGGTGTTATTTGTATATAAGAAGAGACCATTTTAGCTTTCAATCATATTAATAATTTAATTGATTTATCTATTTTTAACTCATAAGAAAAACCTTACCCTTTAAGATATAGAATCTTCGCAAGCATGACAAAGGTGTTGTCTTGATAGGGTTGTACAAAAGTCACGTCAAATTGTTAGGAGAATAAAATTGAAAATTATCTCCAATTGCGCAGAGCTACTTTACAAGAAAGTTCGGTAATTCACTTGATTCAAAAACTAAGTCTAAAGGCTAATTTCTCTTGGGCTTTGATCGGCAATTTTATTGATGGATTTTGCCAATGGGGAATATTAGTCGTTATAGTAAAAATGGGAACGCCAGAAATGGTTGGTGCTTTTGCTTTAGGTATCGCTGTTTGCGCGCCTATTATGAATTTCGCTCTTCTGGATCTTCGAACGGTGCAAGCTACCGATACAAGAGATGATTTTTTGTTCAGTAGTTATATTAATCTTTCTACTATAACCGCAACAACAGGATTAATAATTATAATAGGCATTACATTGGGTTTTTATAATTATGGCAACAATCTGTCAGTAATAATATTTTTAGGATTATTTAAACTGATGGAGAATATAAGCATGACTTATTATGGTTTATTCCAAAAAAATGAAAAAATGAATTATATTGCCATATCGCTTATCGTGAAAGGTTTTCTGTCATTACTAATGGTTATCTTAATAATGTATTTTTACAGATCAATAGTGTTCGCGACACTTTCGTTGGCATTTTCATGGGGCTTAGTAATGCTACTTTATGATAAAAAAATAGCAGACAGAATTCTATCCCGAACAGAATATCCAGACGGTAAGAGTTGTCACAATTACAGCGAAACAAAAAAAATAATCACTAAATCGTATATGGAACCCGCAATATTAAAAAAATTATTTCTATTGTCACTACCACTTGGCTTTGCACTTCTAATCGCATCACTGAATGCTAATATTCCAAGATACTTTGTAGAGCGGTTCCTGAATTTAAGGGATTTGGGCATATTTACTGCCATGGTATATTTAGCTGCTATTGGAATCCGTTTTGTTATGTCGCTGATGCAAGCATTTATGCCCAGATTAGCAAAATATTTTAATACATTGAAAAAGAAGGAATTCTATAATCTCTATATTAAACAGCTAATTATTGTAGTTACAACAGGTTTAGCCAGCCTCTTATTAGTAGCTTTATTCGGAAAGCAATTGGTTGCCATTATATATACAGCCGAGTATGTAGGGTATAGTGACATATTAATATGGGTGATGATATTTGCTTTTTTTGAATACATGTGTATCTTCTTAAGAAATATAATGATTATTTCACGGCTGTTGAAAACGGATATGGCAATACGATGTGTGTCTTTGTTTATTTTGGTACTGATGTGCGCCATCTTTATTCCGACAAAAGGTTTATTCGGAGCCATAATCGCGATGGTATCTTATTCAATAACTTGTTTTGTTGGCAGCGCGGTCATTAATTTCATAATTATTAGAAAATTCAAAACCCGTAGTTCAGTGCCGGAAGTGGTTTAAAATATATGTTACAAAATAAGGGTGAGAATGTAGAGACTTATTTTAAGATTATATCATTTATATTTAAGAAAAGTATACGGAATGGAGATTGCGCCATAGGCTGTTATTTCCCATAAAGCACAAAATTGGATAAAAGTAATAATCCCAGAGGAGTTAATATTGAGGAATATTCTTGGATTTTTGCAAATGCTGTTGTATTGGCGCACGATCATTGTCGTGGTTTAAATATGGATAACTATATTGCGAACCATTGTGTTAGCGGAATAAATGCAATCATAATGCCGGGTGTGAAAATAGGCAATCATGTTGTTGTGGGTAGCGGGGCAGTTGTTACAAAAGATGTTGAAAGACATTGTATTGTAGTTAGAAATCCCGCCAGAGTAGTCAAAGAAGGCATCAATGTTGACGATAAAGGGCAGATTGTAGAACAACAAAATCGGAAATGCGAGCAATTGGTGTCGCATCTGTTTGGGTTATTCTGGGAATACTCCCCGAAAGTTGTGCCAGAGTTAATTAGAGTGTAGAATAAAAAGCACTTGAAAGGAGGCACAGATGAAAAGGCGATTTACGGAGGAGCAGATTATTGGTATTTTGCAGGAGGCGGAGAGAGGGGCGAGGTTCATGATTAAGAGGAGAAAAATATGAGTTCGATCATTGCAAAAACTGAAAAAAATAAAAACCATCCTTTGGATATTATAATCGTCGGTGCGTCAGGGGGCATTGGTCAGTATCTCGTCCGATCTTTATCACAAAAAAATCGTATTATTGGAACCTACTTTTCTGGCACCCCTTCAGATTTAGCAGGGGGCGCCAAGTATTGTAAAGTCGATGTTACGCAACCAGAAGATGTTACAAACTTTATTAATGGTATAGGCTCATCATTATCCATGCCAGTTCTGATATATGCCGCCGGAATCTCGCCAAACAATCTAACTGCTAAAATAGAGAATGAAGATTGGGACGACACAATCGCTGTAAACCTAACAGGCGCTATGTATGTCAGCAGGGCAATTTTACCCTGGATGAGAAAATTGGAATACGGGAGGCTTATTTTTATATCTTCAGTTTTAAGCCGCATTGCTGTTGCTGGCACGCTTGGTTATTCTGCAACAAAAGCCGGTCTCAATTCAATGGCTAAAGTAATAGCTGTCGAAAATGCGTCAAAAGGTATTACTGCTAATACAATAGCTCTTGGTTATTTTGAAATTGGCATTATTAACTCTGTGCCCGAAGATTATCTTAAAAATCATGTGATCCCGGGAATTCCATTAAGGCGATTAGGTGCGCCATCAAATATTGCTGCCGCAGTCAATTTCATTATTGATTCTGACTATCTTACAGGTTCTGTTATTGATTTAAATGGCGGCATCATTTCTGCATAATTAATATGAAAAGTGGCTATATCTATGAATGATATCAGGTGTGACACGTTCGATAATAAAAGAGATTCGCTCATTGAACAGCGTAAGCTTTTTAAAGACGCTTTTCCGGAAAGAATCGGGACAGAAGCCGCTAATGATAGTCATTACTTCTGGAAGTTTCATTCTTTTCCGGATTTACCACATTCTTATGAATATTCTGCCTATTATGACAATAAGATGATTGGTTATTACGCTGCCTTACCTTATCGCTATATAATAAATGGTAAAGAAATGATTTGCGCTATGGTTTGTGATGTTATGACCCATTCTTCAATGAGGGGCAAGGGTGTTTTTACAGCCATTGGCAGATACGCGACGGACAATTTAAGAAAGCAAGGTTTACAATTTACATCTGGTTATCCTATTCGTCCTGAGGTAATACCGGGGCACTTAAAGGTCGGGTGGATAACGACTTTTCAAATGCCTCTTTATATGAAAGTTTTAAAGGTAAACGCAATATTTGCCAAACTGAAGCTTTGTTTTTTGTCCCCAGTAATAAACCCTTTTATAAAAGTATTTTCTCTATACAAGTTCTTATGTCGAAGCAAAGATTTTGAATCTGAAACATATAAGGCTGATGAAATTGATAATATATCTGGCTATGAAGATTTTTTTCAAAAATGGGCCTCTCAACAGCCGCATTATCTGATCAAAAGCAAATCATTTTTAAAATGGCGATTGGGAGCGCCAGCGAAAGAATATCGCATAGCTTGCATCCGCAAAAGCGGGAATATAATTGCGATGGCAATACTAGCTTTTTCTGATGTTAAAGGGGTGCCTAGCATTGGAATTATGGACTTAATGATTTTAGAACCACATTTTTCAGATACTAAGTATTTATTCATCGAAGTCGAAAAGCTAGCCAAAGAAAATAAAGCTGAAGCCATAATTGGAATGTTCTGCAAAAAATGGGCTAAGCAATATGGTTTGATTAAGTACGGCATGATAAAAACAAACATTAAATTTACATTAATTTTGAAACAACTCGATTCAAAAATTGTTTTTGAAAACATCAAGAATGAAACAAACTGGAATTTAACCTGGCTTGACTCTGACAACTTATAACTAAATACTCAAAGATGAACATTCTGACATTTGATATAGAGGATTGGTACAATTGTGATTTTATTACTCCTGATTTTAATTGGGATAAATACGAGGTGCGTATATACAAAGGCGTAGAACGGATTCTTCAAGAACTATCAAGTAGGGATTTGCATGCAACTTTTTTTTGCCTTGGGTGGATAGCTGAAAAACATCCGGATGTAATACGATGGATTCATGCCCAGGGGCATCATGTTGGTTGTCATTCTTACCAACATGAGTTGTCTTTCCGATTCGATCGGAATGGCTTCAGACAAGATACCGAAAAATCGAAAAACATCATAGAAAATCTGATTGGTTCTTCGATTAATGCTTTTCGTGCACCCGGTTTTTCAATAACCGACCGCAATGTATGGGCACTGGAAGTGTTGGCGGAATTAGGTTTTGAATATGATTGTTCGCTTTTTCCTGCCACACATGATTACGGCGGTTTTACACGTTTCGGTAACGCAGAACCTGTTGTTTTCAATTTGGCAAATGGTTCTCAGCTTAAAGAATTTCCGATAAATATCCAACACGTTTTTGGTAAAAACATAGTCTTCTCGGGCGGCGGTTTTTTTCGTTTTTACCCCTATTGGATGATTAAGTATTGGGCTTTGAGGGCTCCATATCTGATGACCTATTTTCACCCACGCGATTTTGATCCTGAACAACCACGGATAGATACGCTCACCCTTACGCGGACGTTTAAATCGTATGTGGGGCTCTCAACTTCGTTTGCTAAATTTCAAAGGCTCTTGAATGATTTTGAATTTGTGAGCGTTGAAGCAGCAAGCAGGCAAATCGATTGGACCAAAACAAGGGCAATAAAAATATGAGGGTGTACTATTAATTGATGAATATACTCGTAACCGGCGGGTCGGGCGCAGTTGGTCCGTGTATCATTCACGCACTGCACCAGGCAGGATATCAGATTCGCTCCTTCTCGATTGATACTCCTGCATCTGGTATGTTCCCGCAAAACGTTGAAGTTTTGATCGGCGATGTCACTGATAAAGCGGCGGTGCAATCAGCAATGCAAGGCGTCGATGTTGTCGTTCATATGGCGGCTCTTCTGCATATTGTCAATCCGCCGCCTGAATTACGTGAAAGATACGAGCTTGTAAATATTGGTGGTACACGGACGGTAGTTGAAGCAGCAATTAACGCTGGTGTTAAGCGTATTATTCTATTCAGCACAATTGCTGTATACGGCGCCTCGGGCGGTCAGGTACTTGATGAGATGTCGGCAACTAAACCGGAAACTTTTTATGCACAGACTAAACTTACAGCAGAACAAATTATTCTAAATGCAAGGGGCGTCGATGGTCAACCACTGGGAACAGTGCTGCGGTTGGGTGCTGTTTATGGCTCACGTATCAAGGGAAATTATGAGCGGCTACTTTATTACTTGGCTCGTCATCGCTTTATTCCTGTAGGAAGTGGGCTTAATCGGCGGACTTTGGTTTATGATAAAGATGTCGCGCGAGCCGCCATATTGGCGTTAGAACATCCTTTTGCCGCAGGAAAAGTCTTCAATGTATCTGATGGTGAATTTCATACAATGAACGATATCATTTCAATCATGTGTCAAGCTCTGGGCAGGAAACCGCCATGCTTTTATTTGCCGGTCGGACCAGTGCGATTTGCGGCCGGTATTTTTGAAGATGTGGCTAAGTTTCTTGGTCGACAACCACAAATATCTCGTGCCCTGATTGACAAATTTACAGAGGATGTTGCTGTGGATAGTCGACAAATTCAGAGAGAGCTTGGTTTTGTGCCTCAATATAATTTGTCGGCGGGCTGGAGAGATTCAATTAAGGAAATGAGGCGGTCAGGAATATCGCAATGTTAAAAAGATTATTTGATATTGTGATTTCTTTTGTTGCGCTTTGTTTTATTGCTTTGCCTATATTATTTCTATCCCTACTTGTAAAGTTGACATCCAAGGGCCCTGTTATTTACTGGTCTGATAGAATAGGCAGAGATAACGTAATTTTCAGAATGCCGAAATTTCGTACAATGCTCATAGATACACCGGATGTAGCTACTCATTTGCTGGTTGAGCCTGATCTTTATTTGACGCCAATAGGAAAGTTACTGCGTAAAATCAGCCTTGACGAACTGCCGCAGCTGTGGAGCGTTTTAAAAGGGGATATGAGCCTGGTAGGACCGCGCCCTGCCCTATATAATCAGGATGATCTTATTAAGCTTAGAACCGAGAAAAAAATTCATAAACTTATCCCCGGTATTACCGGCTGGGCGCAGATAAACGGCCGGGACGAAATTTCCATTCCCGAAAAAGTCGCTCTTGATGAATACTATATGCAAAACCAATCATTTTGGCTGGATATAGCCATTCTCTGGCGTACCGTCTTCAAAGTTGCCAAAAAAGAAGGCGTCGCGCATTAACACTATTTTTTAGAGGAAATTAAAATATTTTTATTATAGTTTTGCTGATGCTCTCGGAAATATTCGTCTTTAAACCTGTTCAACCCAATTAAAAGACGCCGGCACAATGCTGAAATTTTAACCACAGCGTTTCTTAATATTCCGTCGTTGCGTGTAACTGTACCGCCTCATCACATTTCGCATGCATATTATAAATATTACGTTTTTATAAAACCGGAAATGCTTAAAAACGGGTGGAGCGGCGAACGGGTTATTGCTGCGATTAATAACGAAGGTATTCCCTGTTTTTCCGGTAGTTGCAGTGAAATTTATTTGGAAAAGGCTTTCACTCCCGATATGCGGCCTGAAAATAGTTTGCCGGTTGTAAAAGAACTTGGAGAAACGTCCATGATGTTTCTTGTCCATTCTACGTTATCCGAAAATAACATGAGAAGTATGGTTGCGGGAGTGAATAAAGTTATGGTTGTTGCCTGCCCATAGAGATCTTCTTATGCCACATGGAGAGCGTTAACAAAAATTAGAAGCCGTGATAATTTTCCAACACCTGGTTGAAATTGACTCTGATGTCCATTGTTTGTGGGGCTGCTGTCGGATATTTAACGAAAAAAACTTTTTTAACTTTACTGCAAGCGTAACTTTATAGAAGTGTTATTCGTAATCGTTCAAAGCCGCTAAAGTGTCTTTGTCAAAAATTTGATGTTGGTAAAAATTAAAATTTCACACGATCATTGATGTTGTTAAAGAGTTATTATCTTGTTGAAAAAGAAGCTTATCTCTGCTAAAGAGGACGATATTTTATGGAGGTAGCGGCATATTAACTTATCGGATTTACTAAATAATTCTGTAGAAAAGTACAAAGACCGGCCGGTCATTATTTTTGAAAACCAGAGAATAAATTACGGTGAGCTGGGCGGCGCCGTCAATGCCGCGGCGCATTTGCTGAAGCGGGCGGGTGTGGTCAAAGGCGACAAGGTTGCTTTGGTTCTGCCCAATGTTCCCGAATTTTTCTATTTCTATTTTGCGGCGGCGAAGCTGGGCGCGGTAGCCGTGCCTCTTAATACTTCTTCCACTTCTTATGAATTAAATTATCTGTTGGACAACAGCGATACGAAAGTATTGGTGACAACCGAACCCGTCCGCAGGCGCTATGAAGAAATTCGGGATAAACTGGCCACCTGCAAAAATATAATCATCGTTGATGAACCGGCGCAGGCCGCGGTTTTTAAAAAAGCGGTAAGCAGCGTCGATCTCAATGAAATCGGAGAAGACATAAGCCCTGATGATCCCGCCGCGATTATTTATACATCCGGTCTTACCGGCAAGGCGCTAGGCGCTGTCCTCACGCATCGCAATCTTTATTCGCAATCTCACTTGACGCAGACTTATGTTAAAAGAACCTATAAAGATGTCGGGCTTTGCCTTATTCCTCTTTTTCATTCTTTCGGCGCTACAGTCAATATGATCAACGTCGTGCGCTCCGGCTGCAGCGTGGTGATGATGGACAGATTCACCATGGACGGTCTTTTCGGCGCCATACAGAAAGAAAAAATAACGTATATTTGCGCCGTGCCGCGGCTTTATCTGGGCATGATTTTTCATGAAGGGGCGGCAAATTTCGATATAAGTTCACTTGAAGTTTGTGTCACCGGCGGAGCCGCGATGCCCCCCGATTTCATCGAGCCTTTTGAAGAAAAATTCCATGCGAAAATTATTGAAGGTTATGGCCTGACGGAAGCATCACCGGCCTGCTCGTTTAACATGCTGGATCGGCCGCAAAAACCCGGCTCCATCGGCAGGGCTCTTTCCGGGACGGAAATTATAATTGTCGATGAAGAAGGTAAAGAATTGCCCCGCGGCCAGGTTGGGGAACTGATAGCCAGAGGCGATAACGTGATGCAGGGTTATTACAAAGACAAGAAAGCAACCGACTCTGTTATCAGAGATGGATGGCTGCATACTGGTGATCTTGGCAGGATGGATGAGGATGGCTATATTTTTCTCACCGGCCTGAAAAAAAGGATGATTATTACCAGCGGCT